>MABB01000018.1:213-9013 GCA_002162915.1 Rhodospirillales bacterium 47_12_T64 | reverse complement strand
TGTTAGATTCTTTCCACCGTCCCTGCTCTTGGAGGGCAAAAATCTTTTTATAAAGAGCGAGGTCTTTTTTGTTAAGTAAATCGACGAGGTTGGTTTGTTGATTTTTTTGATCGGATTCGCTGCTCGACCCAACCTGTTTAATCGCGGGGTCAATCGTTGGCGTAGATGCTTGAAGATGACCAGAGAAGGTGGCAGATCCGATCGCCAGGAAGAAGGCGAACAGAGTTGATTTTAATTGGAGTTGATGTGGTGCCTTCATAGTGGATAAAAAAATCCCCGAATTACTTTGCGAATTTGTCAAATTACTTTGCGAGTTTGAGTGCCTTTAAGGTGCCTCGTTAACCACGATTAAATTAGTTAATTGCCGCTTGCAGAGCAATAGCGCGTATACCTGTCCAAAATTTGTCATACATTTTAGATACATCAGTTGTCGTTACGAAAATATGAAGATTCATCTGGTTGGGTTCTTGAATTTTATCGAGCCTGTTAGGCCCTCAGGCGTTAACCACACTCAGTTCTTTATTTATTGAGCGTAAATCCAGCCAGGCGAGCGCCTTTTGACGTGGCGTGTTGAGCAGCATGTGGGGCGCGAAGGTCGAGATCATTTTTGTTGTCGTGCCGTCAGGTGCTGTATAGTCGCTCCACTTTCCTCTCTGGCGTAAAAGAGAAGCATCTGGATCTGTAAAACCACGAAGAGTGGTTTCCCCCATGAGCATCAAAACTTTGGGTTTTACCAAGGTAATTTGCTTGTCGACAAAAGGTTTGCAATAGGCAAGATCGTTGGTTGTTGGCTTTTTGTCACCGGGGGGGCGCCAGAAGACACATGACGTTAAATAAACCTGCTCTAGAGTAAGCCCGATGGACTTGAGCATATTATTCAAGAGGATGCGATTAAGGCCTGCCACAGGTTTTCCTTCACGATCTTCATCAGCGCGTGGCGCGCCCATGATAATCATAAGGTCAGCTGTGTCTGAGCCTTCATTTAAAACGGTGCTAATTGCCGTTTTTTTCAAGGCGCAGCCGTCAAATCCCTGAAGAGCAGTCGCGACATCAGCCAGATTATTTGCTTCCGCCGCCAGATTATTTGCTTCCATCAGTGTTTTTTGAAGGGATTGAAGGGCTCTTTTGGCCTGAGTTGGTTTCGCCTGGATAGGTTTTGCGGAAAGTGATTTTTGAGCGACTGGTTGCTGGCGGGCAGCTTTAGCCCGGCTTGCTTTTTCGGCCAGTTCTTGCGTGAGGATATAGCTGTCTACAGCTGTTTCTCCCGTGGCTTCATCTGCGCCAAAGGATAGCTGCCACTCAAGGGCCGCTAGGAGTTCATCACGTGTCCAGTCTTCGCAGATCCAGTCTTCAGGGGTCATTTTATTCACTTTTGCAACACCAGATGCAATAAATTGCCTTAGCTGATTATGACAATTTACTCTCTGTGTACATAAACCAATGTGGCAGGTTGTTCCATGTAATGTTGAGTAGTGTTGAGAGATAATTTTATTTTGTCTCTGGTATTGTGAATTAAAATTATGTGTACAGGGGTAATATTGCAAATCCTGTACGTACTTTTGGCCCCTTCTATGTCGTTATTGTTAAATTGCTGCAGCGCGAAAAATTCTATAAATTGAATTTGAATACTTGGGGGTAGTTAGATTTATCCACCATAAAATAAAAAACTGTGGCCATTTGTGGAATTTTGTTGAATTATTGTGGCTAAACTTGGTTTTGAGAGAAGTGACGTGATAAGTCACAGTGATCTCGGCAGGAATTGGAGAGAAGGCTTTGGAACGCGAATTTATGGAATACGACGTTGTTATTGTTGGTGCGGGCCCTGCCGGGTTGGCTGCTGCAATTAAACTGCGTCAATTATCAGCTGAAAGCGGTAAGGAGGTTTCAGTCTGTGTCCTTGAGAAAGGCTCTGAGGTTGGAGCTCATATTTTTTCCGGGGCTGTTTTTGAACCGCGTGCGCTGGACGAATTGATTCCTGATTGGAAAGAAAAAGGTGCGCCATTGAATGCGCCTGTTTCTGATGAAAAATTCATGCTCTTGAGCGAAAAAGGCTCTCGCGAGGTTCCTGTAAGCCTGCTTCCCGGTCAAATGCACAATGATGGCAACTATGTGATTTCTCTGGGTAATCTATGCCGCTGGCTGGGCGAGCGAGCCGAAGAGCTAGGTGTTGAAATTTACCCAGGTTTTGCGGCTGCGGAAGTTGTTTACCATGAAGATGGTCGCGTGAAGGGTGTCGCGACTGGCGATATGGGGCTTAGCAAGTCCGGTGAGCAAAAAGATTCCTACATGCCCGGTATGGAATTACACGGTAAATACACCTTCTTTGCTGAAGGCTGTCGTGGGTCTCTCAGCAAAGGTTTGATGGAAAAATTTAACCTTAGAGAAAATTCAGATCCACAAACGTATGGCATCGGGATGAAAGAGCTTTGGGAACTTGATCCAGCCAAACACAAGGCTGGAACGGTTATCCACACTGCTGGTTGGCCGATGAAAAGTGATACCTGGGGTGGGTCTTTCATTTACCATTTGGAAAATGGTCAGGCTTATGTGGGCTATGTCGTTGGCCTGGATTATGAAAATCCACATCTCTTCCCGTTTGGTGAGTTTCAACGGTTCAAGATGCACCCGGCCATTGCTGAAATGCTCGAAGGCGGTAAGCGAATCTCATATGGTGCGCGTGCCCTGAACGAAGGGGGCCTTCAATCTGTACCTGATCTGGCATTCCCTGGTGGTGCTCTTATCGGTTGTTCCGCGGGCTTCTTGAATGTTGCGAAAATCAAGGGCAGCCATAACGCGATGAAGACAGGCATGCTTGCTGCTGAAAGTGCATTTACAGCAGTAACGGATAGTGGTGAAGAAGTTACACCAGCTGTGTTGGAAAGCTATCCGGAAGCCTATAAAAAATCATGGGTTTACGAAGAACTCTATGCATCGCGTAACTTCCGCCCATCCTTTAGTAAGTTTGGTCTCTGGGGTTCAATGCTCTATGCGGGGATAGATCTCAAAGTGTTTGGAGGCAAACTCCCTTGGACTTTCCATCACAAGCACCACGATCATGAATGTCTCAAGCCGGCGGCAGATATGCCAAAAATTGAATATCCAAAACCGGATGGTAAAATTTCATTCGACCGCCTGTCATCTGTGTTTGTTTCCGGAACAAATCACGAAGAGGATCAACCTTGTCATTTGACGTTGAAGGATTCTTCTGTGCCGATTGCGCACAACCTTGCGATATACGATGCACCTGAACAGCGTTTCTGCCCCGCAGGCGTTTATGAAATTGTACGTGATGATGATGGTAATAATCCGCAGTTACAAATCAATGCTCAAAACTGTGTACATTGCAAAACCTGCGATATTAAAGACCCTACCCAGAATATTAACTGGATTACGCCAGAGGGCGCAGGTGGGCCTAATTATCCCAATATGTAATGGAAAAAAGTAAACTTTCGTTTATATGTTCAAGAGATCAGTCCAACTTGTGATGAGTTGGGCTGATTTTTTTGTTGAGTAACTTTAACTTGTGCAACAGATACTTGGCGGGAGGGTTGTAGAAGGGTAGACTGATTTCAATTCTGTCAGGCGAAGAGGAGGATGATTTGCCTCGCCATGGCTCTATGCTCGTAAAAGGTAATTTTCGTAGGTTCCTGACCCTTGCTGGAACGGCTCTTGTTTTAAGTGCTTGTTCTGCTTCGCAAAGCGAATCGGATATAACGGCCAATACAGCTGCTAAAGGGGAAAATGTACCTCTTATCAGCCAATACAGCTCTCCTTCAGGGACCTATTTGGCCGGGCTGGTCGCAGGACACAATCGCGACTATTCCATAGCAACTGACCTGATGTTGCATACTCTGGAGGCATCGCCTGAAGATCCGCGCCTTCTTGCAAGATCATTTTTATTGGCAGCGAGTGTCGGGCGTGACAAGGAATCTATTGATCTCTCGTCTCGGCTACTCGCCGTCTCTCCTGATCAAGCGTTAGCTCATCTGGTGCTTTTGATCGATGCTGTAAAGCGTGAAGACTGGGATGAGGCGCAGATAAGAATTGATGCTGCGCCAAAGGTTGGCATTAATACCGTGCTTCAACCAATGTTCTCGGCCTGGACAGATCTTGCAAAAGACGACTTGAACAAGGCTCTCTCGAATCTGGAATCTCTTTCGAAGAAAGAGGGTTTCAAAACGCTCTATGGAATCCAGATTGCGTTGCTCAAGGACCTGGGCGGACGACCTGAAGATGCGCGAAATGATTATCTCGCGCTATTGAGTACTGCTAAGCAACCAACGTTACGGCAAGTTAACATTGTTGCGGACTTTCTCAATAGGCAGGGTGATACAGAGGCGGCTCAGGGGCTTTTGGAGACCTATCTTAACGGAGATCCAGAAAACGCGATTGCGACACATTCATTACAGAAGCTTGCCTCGGGTGAGGGGCTTGACCGTGTTATAAACACACCAGGTGATGCTTTTGCTGAAATCTTGTTTGGCTTTGCAAGCTTGCATGCTCAAGAAAAAGCTTACGACACTGGTTTGGTTTATGCCAATCAAGCTCTTAAGCTTCGGCCTGAATACGAGGAAGCCAAAATCCTTGTGGGCGAAATAATGCAAACCCAGGGACGTAGCCGTGACGCCATCGAACTTTACAAGACAATTTCGTTAGAGTCCCCCTATGCCTGGACTGTCGGATTACGCATTGCGGATGAGTTGGATGCTCTTGGTCTCGAGGCCGAAACTCTTGAAACGCTTAAGCAGCTTTCAAGTTTAAGGCCTGAGCGATTCGAGCCATATCTCCGCAGGGGAAACTTGCTTCGGGCATCAGAAAAATACACGGCATCTGCGCTTGCTTACCAGCAGGCAATCGAACGCATTGATGAAGAAAATCCTCGTTACTGGTCTTTGTATTACTTCCGGGGGATTGCATACGAACGAACCAAGAAGTGGCCTAAAGCGGAAGCGGATTTTCTGAAAGCGTTAGACCTCTCACCGGATCAACCTCACGTCCTCAATTATCTGGCCTATTCTTGGGTAGAGCAGCAAAAAAACCTGCCTGAAGCTGAGGAAATGCTTATCAAAGCGGTGGAACTCAGGCCTGAAGACGGTTACGTGGTCGACAGCCTTGGCTGGGTATATTATCAGCTGGGGAAGTACAAAAGTGCCGTGGACTATCTGGAGCGCGCTATCGAGTTGAAGGCTGAAGACCCTGTGATTAACGATCATCTCGGTGATGCTTATTGGAGAGTTGGGCGACGTCATGAAGCTCGATTCCAGTGGCGTCGTGCTTTAAGTTTTGATCCTGAAGAAGAGCAGGTTGAACTGATTAAAATCAAAATTGATAAAGGCATAAGTTCTTCTGTCTCTGACAGTTGATCTAATATCAATTTCTATGAACAGGATTACTGAATATGCTCCGGCAAAGGTAAATCTGACTTTGCAGGTCGTGGGCCGTCGGGATGACGGATATCACCTCCTGCATAGTCTTGTCGGATTCTCTGGTGTCGGGGACGTTCTACACTTTACACCCTCTAGCGAACTGTCTTTGAAAGTTTCGGGACCCTTCGCCAGGGGGTTGAAGGACTCTGCCCCTGAAAACAATCTTGTTATACGCGCAGTTCAAGCTCTTTCGATTTATTGCGAAGTCAAGCAAGGGGTAGAAATTCACCTAATTAAAAACCTTCCCGTTGCTTCTGGTATTGGTGGAGGCTCTGCAGATGCTGCGGCGACTTTGCGAGGCCTTGCTCGCTTGTGGGAAATTGAAGGGCTTGCACAAGAGCAAACGCGACAATTGGCTTTGAGCCTTGGTGCAGACGTACCTGTTTGCCTTGAAGACCGATGCCGCTGGATGGAAGGTATTGGCGAAAAGTTGAGTATTGGGCCTGAGCTTCCTGGGCTATTTACTGTGTTGCTTAATCCGGGAGTAGCAGTTTCTACCCCAGAGATTTTTAAAAATCTTAATGGCCAATTCTCAACCAGGAAGCCAAAGCCGGTTTCATTCTCGTCGGTGGATGATTTAAGCAGGTACCTGATCGAGGCAGGAAATGATCTGCAGCGCCCAGCCTGTGAACAGCAACCGATCATTAACGAAGCTCTTAGCAAGCTGAAGCAGCAACAGGGCTGTCGCTTTTCTGGGATGTCTGGAAGTGGGGCAACCTGCTTTGGGCTTTATTCGTCTTTTGAAAATGCTGAAAAGGCAGCTTCAGCTATCAGCAAAGAACGCCCCGGTTGGTGGTCTGTCTCAACAAACGTGATCTAGAGGTGTCAGAGGACAGGAGCAGGGGCTTATATGTTCTTCGCATCGTGTGTGTGTGATTACATCATTCAATCTTGAGTAATTCTTCAACAGCCTTGAGATCAACGAGCAGATCTGGAGTCGGTCGGCCATCTACCTGGAGACCGGAAATCTCCTGAAATAAACTGATGGCTGCAACGGCATCATGATCGATGTCACCATCAATATTACCTGGGTCTAGATTTAGGCTTGCCAGAAGATTTTCGATTTCTTTGAGCTGTTCGACCCGCATACCATAGGGTGAGCTGGCATTGAGGTTTGGTGCCTCAACTTGGACCGTAGGGGATTTCGAGGCCGATTGCTCTTCGACACTCTCTGGATCATTTCCCTTAAGAAATACAAAAAGCACACCAAGAAATAAAACAGCAGCAACAGTTGCCATTTTGGTAAATGACTTGCTTTTGCGAGGACGATTAACTGTTTCGGTTTCACTCTTTGCAGTAAGTATCTTGGTTGTTTTTTTCTGATCTTTATCTTTTGAGGGCGATGTTTGGGTATCGACTTCTTTTAAAGATTTTAAAGTATCAGTTTGTTTTGTCGTCATTTTTGGAGCTTGAGAGCTTTTGGTAATTTTTTTGTCGGTGTTTTTAGCCAAAGAAGCTTTGGCGGTTACCGATTTATCTGCCTTTGTTTTGGTTTTACGATTCGCGACCGAGGTTGGGGCGGAAGTTTTACTCGAAGTTACCGCCTTTTTATTTACCGTGGGTGTGGTTTTTGAGGTCGCCGCACTCTTCTTCTCAGCTGCTTTGCTTACAGCAGGCTTACGTTTGGCAGGTTTCCCACCCTCTGACTTGAGCTTGTCGTCGCTCATAAATTCCAGTCCCCTGTTTATTTAATTTTGGCGTTTTAAAAGCATGAACAGCTCTCGTAAAGTTGCCTTAAATGGCGGGTTTTGCCTGGTTATCCCGATTAGATACAACCAAGGATACCCAATATCAATGCAAGGGGTAAAGCATTCAGGTTTAAAAGTGGTAAATATCCACTAGGAAGACGCAAAAAATCATTTAAAAAATGAATTTATTTTTTTTCGCTTTAAGCCATTGACTTCCTCGGATCTCACGGTATTTTCTCACCCACAATTGATGGGACGTCGCCAAGTGGTAAGGCACCGCTTTTTGGTAGCGGCATTCGCAGGTTCGAATCCTGCCGTCCCAACCAAAGTAAAAGACTCCTTCGGGGGTCTTTTTCTTTTTGTGCATAAATTTTATGCCGACCTTGTTCTTCATACACCTTGTAGGCTCACCTTCCACAAGCTACCCGTCTTACTGGAAGCCAGCAGTGTTTAAATCTTCCTAATTGTGTTAGTCTCCTGTTCAGAAACCGCTTCAGATCCCGATATTACAAGCTCTTGGTGGAGAACGGCACAATGTCCACAAGTTTCAAGATTGTTCCCTTTTCTGGATTACCAAAATATTCTCAATCCGAAATGGAAGGGCGGAGTGCCGATTTTTTAAGGCTTATGGAAGGTCGTCGAACGATCAGAGATTTTTCAGCAAAGCCTGTATCACGGGACGTTATTGAAAATGCTGTTCGGGCAGCCGGGTTGGCTCCTTCGGGGGCAAACAGGCAGCCATGGCACTTTGTAATTGTCAGCAATCCTGAGCTAAAGCATGAAATTCGCCAAGCAGCGGAAATGGAAGAAAAAGAGTTTTATGCAGGAAAGGCGGGGAAGCAGTGGTTGAAGGATCTTGAGCCTTTAGGAACTGACCCGGGAAAACCTTTTCTTGAAATTGCCCCTTATTTGATTGTTATCTTTCAACAAAATTTTGATGTTGATCAGGATACGGGGGACAAAATCAAACACTATTATATTCAAGAATCTGTGGGATTAGCCTGCGGTTTTTTGATCACAGCGTTACACAATGCGGGTTTAGGTACGCTGACCCACACTCCAAGCCCTATGGGTTTTCTGAGGGATATTCTTGGTCGACCCAAACATGAAAAGCCTGTCATGATTATTGTTACAGGGCACCCCGCAGAAAATGCTTCTGTTCCTGCGGAAGCCCTGAACAAGAAAGGGTTGGATGTGACCACCAGCTGGTTCGAGTAGAGTTAGAGTTATAGGAGGCGTTAAGTCCGGACACGAACCAAAGCGTCACTCGTCAACACTGAGAGGCTAGTAATTTGTTCACCGTTTTCTTTGAAATTCGTTGGTGCAAGCCAAGCTTTGAAAGCCTGGTCAATTGTCGGCCATTCGCTATCCAGCATTGAGAACCATGCTGTATCCCGGTTTCTACTTTTGTTGATGTCGGCCTGTCGGAAGGTTCCTTCGTATGTGAAGCCCAAACGCTTTGCAGCTGCTCTGGAGCCCTCATTCAAGGCATTGCATTTCCATTCATATCGCCGATAACCCAGCTCATTGAAGACGCGAGACATGAATAGATACATCGCTTCAGTCGCTGTGACCGTTTGTTGAAGTGCGGGAGAGAAATTTATGTGGCCAACTTCAATCGACCCAGCTGATGGGTTAACTCTCAGATAACTGGCTACACCAAGCGCTTTGTTACTGGCTTTATCC
>MABB01000018.1:0-148 GCA_002162915.1 Rhodospirillales bacterium 47_12_T64 | reverse complement strand
AAGGTTTGCATAGGGACCATAGGATAGATAACTCCATATTCTCCCCTCTTCATCAGCACTATTTGCTTCAAACAGATCTTGAGCATGTTCTTCTGCATCGAGTATTTCCAACCGTGCGTATTTGCCTTCTATGGGGGTGAGCGTCGGT
>MABB01000076.1 GCA_002162915.1 Rhodospirillales bacterium 47_12_T64 | reverse complement strand
GGAAGGTAAGAAAACCGACCCCGATCATTGCCTGAATAGCCAGAACACGGGCTTTTAGGGTGACGGGTAGATTGCGACCAAAGGCAGCAACCGCCGCGCCAAAAAGAGCAAGTATTAGCACCCAGAGCAACATAGAACCCTCGTGGTTCCCCCAAACACCACTGATCTTATAAAGCAGCGGTTTGGTGGAGTGGGAGTTCTCAACAACATTGAGCAGGGTAAAGTCTGAAACAATATAGGCCTGGGTCAAACAGCCAAAAGCCAACACGACAAACAGAAATTGAACCATTGATGCAGGTCCGGCAAAGGCCATTAATCGGCTATCCAGTCTTTCTGCGCCAATCAGGGGAAGTATAGATTGGGCCAGAGCCGCTAATAGGGCCATGATAATGGCAAACTGTCCAAGTTCTGCAATCATTTTACTGTCTGTCCTTCTTCGTCACCACGCCACTCACCCGATGCCTTTAAAGCCTCAATTACCTCTGCGGGCATGTAGTTCTCATCGTGTTTTGCCAGAACTTCGTGGGCGATAAACTCACCCTTTTCGTTCAGGCTTCCCTCGGTGATGACCCCTTGTCCTTCGCGGAAGAGATCGGGGAGAATACCTTTGTAAGTAACCTGTACGGTTTCGGCACCATCTGTAATTGAAAAGCGCACTCTCAGGCCGCCATCCAGTTTGACGAAAGTACCTTCCTCGACAAGGCCGCCAAGCCTCAGAGATCGGCCAACCGTGACCTGCTTTGTTTTCAAATCTGTTGGGCTGTAAAAATAAACCAGATTGTCTTCAAAAGCGATTAATACGAGGGCAGTCGCGGAGGCCAGTAGAGTAAAGGCGACCACGATAATGTACATTCTACGGCTTTTCCGCGTCATGGGCGGGCTGTCTCTTCCTTGTTATTACTTTGTTTTGCAGACTCCATTAGCTGTTGGAGTTCTTCAAGCTCGGCTTGATTTTTGTGCAAACGCTGTAAGGTGGTGACGAGCAGCGACAGCATCACAACGGCGGTAAGAATATATGCCGTCCAAATGTAAGCTCCATAATTTCCCATGGAGAAGAAGTTCATAATCTGATCCATACTGTCCTGCGTAACCTGAGTTGTGCCGAGATTAATGATACCACGTTCTCAGCTTGTTCTCTTAAAAGGTAAGGTATCCAAATTTTATTCCGAGATCACTAGCGCATTATGTCACACTGTTGCCCATGATTTTTACTTCAAATCACGATCAATATTTCTTGATCTCGCCAACTTTTCTATGCGCTATCGACCATTGCACGGCGATATTTTCTAAGCTTGGCCTCTATGAGCTCACTTTTGATTTTGATCAAAAGAACAGCGAGGTAGAAAAATTTGAAGGCAAGTCCCATGATCAGAAGTGGCCAAAGCATAGAGGGGTCAATAGAGGGTCCATCTGCGCGCATGACAGAGGCAGGTTGGTGAAGCGTATTCCACCAGTCTACCGAAAACTTGATGATTGGAATATTTACAAAACCGACGATGGCCAAGATTGCCGCAGCGCGGTTGCCGCGTTCTTGTTCTTCAAAGGCATTCATCAGGGCCATATGACCAAGATAGAGGAAGAACAGAATCAAAACCGAAGTTAACCTCGCATCCCAAACCCACCATGCGCCCCACATGGGCTTTCCCCAAAGAGATCCGGTCGCAAGTGCCAGGAATGTAAAGCCGGCACCTATCGGGGCCGATGCTTTGGCGGCGAGATCGGCAAGGGGATGGCGCCATATTAAAGAGCAAACAGAAGCAATGGCAATCGAGGTATAGATAAACATTGCCATCCAGGCAGAGGGAACATGGATATACATGATCCTCACGCTTTCACCCTGCTGATAGTCAGGAGGCGAAGTGAAGAAGGCCATATAAAGACCTGCAACCAGTGAAACCACAGTGATCCCTGATACCCAGGGAAGAACTGTATTTGTTAGCTTCAAAAAGCGGTTTGGATTGGCAAATCGGTGAAAGACCGACATTGTCCTTATCCCTTCCATTGACGTCTGTTCTGTGCCGGTGGCACTCGTATTATGATTCTAAAAAAGACTATATGTTATAAGTCTTGTTCATTCTTTGATATCGATCAGTCAATCTTAGGTCGATGATCTCTTCCTTTAACTGATTCCGTTTTACTATTCCAGAGCTTGTTTGAGGGCCGCGGCACCTGCAAGAGGTGTTATTAATAGAGAAACAAGTAGTATCGCACCAAGCAACAAAAGGTGAGGACGTGCATTTGCGATAACAGCTCCGGCTTCAAGGCTGTTCATAGCGGCATCAATTGCGCCAACCCCGAATATCAAAGTTGGAATATAAAGTGGTAAGACGAGCAGAGGGATAAGAACTCCGCCACGTCTGGCACCGAGGGTCAGGGTTCCGGCTATGGCACCTATTAAACTAAGGCTTGGTGTCCCAAGCAGCATGGCAATTAAAAGTATCGTTATTGCCTCTGTGTCCATATTGAATAACAGGGCAATAAGGGGCGCTGCCATGATCAGGGGTAATCCAGTTGTGAGCCAATGTGCGAGTACTTTTGCCAAAATCGCTATTTCCAGAGAAGCACACGAGAGCACGAGTTGTTCGAGGCTACCATCTTCATAGTCGGCCAGAAAAATACGCTCAAGCGATAGCAAAACAGAGAGAAGTGCTGTAACCCAGATAATACCGGGTGCGATTCTGGCGAGCAAATTTGGCTCGGGCCCCAGCCCAAAGGGGAATAACATTGCGGTCAGGATAAAAAACAATACTGCCATGGTAAGGTCTGAGCGCTGACGCAGGGCAAGCCGAAGATCTTTAGAGACTATATTGAGGAACCCGTTCATACCCAGCACTCCTCTTCATCGTCCAAATTGATCAAGGCGTTGTTATAAAGGGGGCTGTATTCTCTAAGATTCAATCTTGTCGGGGCTTTAACGTCGATTGGGCTGTGTGTTGCAAAAATAACCGAGCCGCCAGTTAACAGGTGCTGATCAATCACATGTTCCAGTAACTTTACAGATGCGACATCCAGACCAACTGAAGGTTCATCTAACAGCCATAGCTTTTTTCGTGAGGCGAGTAATCTTGATAGCGCCAGGCGCCTGCTTTGTCCCGAAGAGAGAAGGTTGGCCGGAGTATTCTTGAGCGGTAGCATATTGAACTGATCAAGGGCTTTATCAAGATCGGTGTCATTTTGATCAAGGCCCGACCAGTAAGATAGGTTTTCCTGTACGGTCAACACAGGTTTAATGGCATTGCGATGACCTATATAGTGAATATGTTTTTGAAAGATCTCGGGCTCATTCGTGGCGTCTTCATTTTGCCAGGTCAGAGTGCCTGTCCGGGCGCGAAGCAGACCGGATAGGATGCGAATCAGACTTGATTTTCCACTGCCATTAGGACCCTCGAGTATGAGGACACTACTTTCCGTTAGATGAAAACTCAACCCAATGAAGACGTTACGACCCCCTCTGACACACGTCAGGTTCTCGCCGCTGAAAAGGCTCTTGCCCAAACTCTCACCCTTTATCTCATTAACCGGGATGGATCATAAAAAACCATCATGCCGAATTGTTGAGGTTGCGTATAACAAAAAAAGACCCCTGCCGCCAATTGGGTGTTTCCTTATGACGCAGGGGGAATTCGGGAGTCCAAAAAAAGGATGCGGCTGCCAGTCGGGTATCCGGCAGCCGCTAGAGTCCAGCTTTGGGGTATGTGGAGATCTTCAGGATCTCTCGTAGAGAGGGGAAGCTCTCTACGATTTTAAAGATAGGACTGAATTGCGAAGGGACTTGGTCGTAAATGTGGCGAAACGGTGATTTCTGATTTTTCTGGGATTCTTTGCTAATTTCGAATAATTGTACTTATGAGATTGTTAAAAATATGAATTATATCAGTAAGATACAATTTTCATTGTCGTAATTTGAGGGAAGTTAGACGGTTATGAGATGTTTTTTCTCTTGCTAAATTACGATATAAAGATATTGTTATGTCAATTGAGGCGATCAATAAACGCCTAAAGGAGATCCATCGTGGAAGTATTGTTAAAAGGTCTACAGTCTATTGCAGAACCAACCCGTCTCCGGGTATTGGGCCTTTGTGCGCACGCTGAATTAACTGTCAGTGAGCTTGTACAGATACTTGGGCAGAGCCAGCCACGTGTTTCTCGTCACCTGAAGCTTCTTATGGAAGCAGGTCTTCTGGAGCGACACCAGGAAGGGAACTGGGCTTACTTTCGCCTATCCGACAACCAGCCCTGTTCGGAACTAGCCCGTTTGGTGATTGATTTGATACCGCTTGAAGATCCCAAACTGGCGCTGGACTTTCAGCGCCTGGAAGATATCAAAGCGGAGCGCGCTCGTAAGGCGCAGGAGTATTTTCGCAAAAATGCCTCTGATTGGCATGAAATCAGATCTTTGCATATTGATACGGCTCTGATTGAAGCGGCTTTTCAAAACAAACTTCTTGAAGAGCCAGTTGGCCAGTTACTCGATGTTGGTACCGGCACCGGCCGTGTTCTTGAACTGGTATCAAAAGACGTCGGCTCTATTGTTGGCCTTGATATCTCTCGCGAAATGTTAGCGATTGCCCGAAATAATATTGATCGTGCCAGATTGAATAACTGTCAGGTGCGGCAGGGTGACATGTATCAGATCCCCTTTGGAAATGCCCGCTTTGATGCGGTCTGTCTCAATATGGTTCTTCACTACGCCTTGGATCCACGAATGTGTCTGCGCGAAGCTGCCCGCGTTATCAAGCCCGGCGGCCGTTTGATTTTGGTGGATTTCGCGCCCCACCGTATGGATAGCCTACGTGATGATCATGCGCATCATTGGTTGGGCTTTGATGATTTACAAATTGAAGAGTTTTGTGCCGAGGCAGGGCTTAGTCTTTCCAAGCCAGAACATCTTCCCGGAGATCCGCTGACAGTCTGTATTTGGACAGCGCGTCGCGATCCTGAAACGGAGTAAAAAATGAAAAGACCTGATATCAGTTTTGAGCTATTTCCGCCGACAACGGCAAATGGCTTTGATAATTTAGGACGGGCAGTAGAACGCCTGAAGGGATTTGATCCGAAATACTATTCTGTAACCTATGGTGCGGGTGGCTCGGGTCAGCAAAAATCAAATGAGTTGATTAGCAAGTTATCAGAAGATAGTGATTTAACGCTTGCGGCTCATATTACCCTGGCAGGCGCCTCACGTCAGGAAATCCGGGATACTGTAAAATCCTGGCAAGAACGGGGTATCAAGCGTCTGGTTGCCCTACGCGGCGATGGAGCGGTTCCAGGTGAAGCTTTTGTTCCTCACCCGGATGGTTTTCAAGATTCGGTAGAATTAATTGCGGCCTTAAGAGAGCTTGGTGATTTTGAAATCGCTGTTGCTGCCTACCCTGATCCGCACCCTGACAGCCGATCCTTGGCCGATGATCTTGAGTTCTTAAAACGCAAACAGGACGCTGGTGCTACCACTGCAATAACGCAGTTCTTTTTCGAAGCAGACAGTTATTTTAGCTTTGTTGATGCAGCACGTAAGGCGGGGATTACTATTCCGATCATCCCTGGAATTTTACCGATCAATAATATCGCACAGATCAAGCGTTTTGCCGATCGGTGCGGCGCAACCATTCCCGACTGGGTGAGCAAGGCTTTTGAGGGATTGGAAGATAGCGCAGAAACTTCTGCGGCTGTGGCGGTATCTCTCTGTCTTGATCTCTGCCGTGAACTTATAGAGGGCGGTGTTGATGCCTTCCACTTTTATACTCTTAATCGTTCGCCATTAACCGAAGCTGTCTGCCGTTTGTTGGCACTACAGACCGAACAGAAGGAAGCAGCATAATGCGTAACTTTATCGATGCTTTGAACTCTCGCGTACTTCTTGCCGACGGCGATATAACACCTGCGCTTGCGGAATTGAACGTTGATCTTAATCGGGCCACTTTTGGTCATGCGGAATGCATTGCTGCTCTGAATATTTCCCGGCCTGATGTTATTGTCGATATTCACAAAAGCTATCTCGAGGCTGGTGCTGACGTTATTCGAACACATACGAAAGGGGCCTCCCCTGATGCTTTGGACAAACATGGCATGAGAGAAGAGGCCTTTATTATCAATCATCTTGCGGCGGAAGCGGCCTGCCAGGCTGTTGATTCGCTTCCAGGTGGAGATCGCAGACGCTTTGTCATTGGTGTGGCAGATCAATCCTCTGCAGAGGGTGGCAATAACGAACTTCGCCATGGGGCCTATATTCAGATTCAAGGGCTTGTTTCCGGTGGCGTCGATGCCTTGTGTTTCAAGCCTGCTTCCAGCCTTGAACAAGCACGTGCACAGTTGGCATCCGCCCGTCAGGCTTTACTTGAACTCGGATCTTCCGTGCCGCTACTTCTCGAATATTCAGCCGATCACGATTTTACTGACGATACGGTATCAGATCTGGTTGACGGTGTTTGTTATGTTGAAAACAGTGAAACCATAAAAGCGGGCTTCCCAGTGCATCAGGTTGGCCAAAAGATTCTTGTACATGGCGGGAGAACAGCTGGCGAAACGGCTAGAATTGATCGCGCCCTTCGTAAAAAAGCTGCGGATGGCTACCGTCCTGTTACGAGACCTAATGTTTCGCCGCGTGAAGAAATCATCCCGGTCTCAAGCTGGAACGATTATTCAGCCGTTTCCGTGAACTGAACTTCTACGTTGCAGGATAATCTTGAAAAGAGAATGCCCGGAAAAGAGAATGCCCGGAATAAAACCGGGCGTTTTTTTGTGGGTAATGACCGAAAATTAATATCCCTACTAACTGTGTGAGACAATTCGCGTCAGTTAGTATTCTTGCCATCTGTCTGATTTGGCGTGACAATATTCATCAAAGCAACAGCTGAGGACACCGTTTGAAACGGTGGTTTGGATATGGCCGAGTTCTTTGACGCAGCATTTCTTGCCCGTCTGCAGTTTGCATTCACGATTTCGTTCCACATTATCTTTCCCGCATTTTCTATTGGTCTGGCAAGTTATCTTGCGGTCCTTGAAGGGCTATGGTTGTGGACGGGGCGCGAGGTCTATCTTCAAATCTTCCGCTATTGGCTGAAGATTTTCGCCGTCGTGTTTGGCATGGGGGTCGTATCGGGCATTGTGATGAGCTACCAGTTCGGCACGAATTGGAGCGTATTCTCGGACAAGACGGGGCCGATACTGGGTCCCTTGATGGGATACGAAGTGCTGTCCGCTTTCTTTCTCGAAGCAGGGTTTCTCGGGGTTATGCTGTTTGGCATGAACAAAGTTGGGAAAAAATTGCATTTTTTCGCAACTTTGATGGTGGCCGTGGGAACGCTGTTTTCCGCATTCTGGATACTGTCTGTGAACTCCTGGATGCAAACGCCTGCCGGATACGGAATAAATGATGTCGGACAGTTTGTTCCTGTGGATTGGTTTGCGGCTGTGTTCAATCCCTCTTTCCCCTATCGATTAGTACACATGGTACTGGCGGCTTATCTCACAACGGCCTTTGTTGTGGGAGGTGTATCTGCATGGCATCTGTTTCGTGATAAAGACAACCAGGCCGCGCGGATCATGTTTTCGATGGCAATGTGGATGGCTGTTATTGTTGCGCCAATTCAGATCGTGGCGGGTGATTTTCATGGTTTGAACACATTGGAGTACCAGCCAGCCAAGATCGCCGCGATGGAGGGGCACTTTGATACTCGAAAGGGCGCGCCCCTGATCCTGTTTGGTATTCCGGACATGGAGGATGAAAAGGTACACTATGCGCTCGAGATCCCAAAACTTGGCAGCCTTATCCTGACTCATGATCTGGAAGGAGAGATCAGGGGTTTAAAAGAATGGGCCAGGGAAGACAGGCCTAACGTGTCCATTATCTTCTGGTCATTTCGAATTATGGTGGGGTTGGGTTTCTTGATGGTTGCTTTGGGGGGCTGGAGCTTGATCCGGCGGCTGCAAGGCAGGCTGTTTGATACGCTGTTGATGCTTCGGTTTGCAATCTTGATGGGCCCAACGGGTTTTGTTGCGTTACTTGCGGGCTGGATCACCACGGAAGTCGGGCGGCAGCCCTACACAGTTTATGGATTACTGCGAACGGCGGATTCAATTTCGCCGATAGATGCGCCAGCTGTTGCGATCTCTCTTCTGGCTTTTGTCGTTGTCTATTTTACGGTTTTCGGCATCGGTCTGGTTTATATTTTACGATTGATGAGACGAACGCCTGATTCTGAAGTGACCGAACTTATAACGGATATGCCAATTCGCTCAGCCGGGTTCTCTCCAGTGGCGACATTATTACAGGGTTCAACAGATCAAGAAGGAGAGAGAAAATGATATTTGATCTTCCGTTAATCTGGTCTCTTTTGATTGCCTTTGCTGTTTTGGCCTATGTGCTTCTGGATGGTTTTGATCTCGGTATTGGCATTTTGTTTCCCTACTTTAACAAAGGGGGTGAACGTGATTATGCGATGAATACAATCGCCCCTGTTTGGGATGGCAATGAAACCTGGCTTGTCCTCGGTGGTGGGGGCCTGTTTGCGGTTTTTCCACTCGCCTATGCAGTGGTACTTCCTGCACTCTATGCCCCTTTGACCATTATGTTCCTCGGTCTTGTTTTCCGAGGTGTTGCCTTTGAATACAGATGGCGCAGTATTAATTCTCAAGGGAAATGGGATTTTGCTTTCTTTGCCGGATCTCTAGCAGCGGCTCTTTGCCAAGGCATTGCTTTAGGAGCCTTGGTACAGGGGATACCTATTGTCGATCGCGCTTATGCTGGAGGTTGGTGGAACTGGTTGACGCCGTTTTCCTTACTGACGGGCCTGTCTGTGGTTATTGGTTATGTTCTGTTGGGATCAACGTGGCTTATTTTGAAAACGTTAGGCCCTGTCCAGGATAAGGCCTATGCCGTTGCGAAACCCGCTCTGTGGGGCATGTTGTTGTTGATTGGTGCCGTTAGTCTTTGGACGCCCTTTCTCAATCCGGTTTTCATGGGGCGCTGGTTTTCTATCCCCCAAATCTTTTATACAGCTCCAGTGCCAATTCTTGTCTGTGGCACGGCCTGGTTCCTGCTTAGAGGGTTGAGGCAACGCCGCGACTGGCAGCCGTTTGTTAGTGCCTTGATGCTTTTTGTGTTGGCCTATGTTGGCCTTGGGATCAGCTTCTTTCCCTATATGGTGCCGCCAAGTCTGACCATTTGGCAGGCAGCTGCGCCGGATGAAAGCCTCAGCTTTCTTTTGGTTGGGTCAGCGATATTGATTCCACTTATTCTAGCCTACACCGCCTATGCCTATTGGGTATTCAGGGGTAAGGTTGATCCATCAGAGGGGTATCACTAATGGCAAATGAAAACCGCCTATGCCTATTGGGTATTCAGGGGTAAGGTTGATCCATCAGAGGGGTATCACTAATGGCAAATGAAAAC
>MABB01000048.1 GCA_002162915.1 Rhodospirillales bacterium 47_12_T64 | reverse complement strand
CACAGGTCCATCTGATTTGCACGCCTTTGAAAAGGTATGCTTTTGATCGTGTCATTTTATAAAGAAGGGTCGGGCGAAAATTGCTTCCTTCTTCAAAAATCTCTGGATCAGGATGAAAGGTTATCGTTGTTCCGCGACGATTATTCGTTTTACCTATTTGTTCGAGTTTCGTCTGCGGATGGCCTTTACTGTATTCCTGCTTGTAAAGCTTTCGGTCTCTGGCGACTTCGACAGTCATTGCGTCAGATAGCGCATTTACCACAGAGACGCCTACCCCATGCAAACCACCAGATGTTGCATAGGTATTTTGAGTAAACTTGGCTCCGGAGTGCAGGGTCGTAAGGATGACCTCCAAAGCTGATTTGTCAGTGTAGTTGGGGTGGGTATCGACAGGAATTCCACGACCATTATCGCGTATTGTAATCTGATTATCTAATCCAAGGTCGATATCGATTCGTGTCGCATGTCCCGCAACCGCTTCGTCCATCGCATTGTCCAGGACCTCTGCGACCAGGTGGTGCATGGCGCGTTCATCATTGCCGCCAATGTACATTCCCGGACGGTGCCGGACAGGTTCGAGACCTTCAAGGACCTGAATATCCTTTGCGGAATAATTTTCGGTGGTCTCGCTTACGGGGGAAGTTTGGAATAGATCTGACATGAGCCCATTATGTGTTGCAGGTAAGGGGAAGGCAAGATCCTGTTGAAAGGAAAATCACGGTTTGTTCCATTAATTTCAAAAGGGAAGATCAATTACAATAAGTGCCTCACCAACTTGTGAGAGAGTTATCCTGGCATTTACTGATATACAGGTAAAAATATTTCCACAGCCATAAGCCGTGCTTTATTATTTCAAAATTTTATAAAAACAGAGGTTAAGTATGAAGCGCATAAATATGATCGCTTTTTTTGCTATATTTTTTTCAACGGCTGCAATTGCAGGGGAAGCAGATGTTACGTCTGTGGAAGCCTTCAAAGAGTACAAAGGGCTTTGGCGCTTTAATGTTACTGTGCGACACGATGACACAGGTTGGGATCACTACGCTGATAGATGGGAAATCCTTTCCGAGAATGGTGATATCCTCGCGACGAGAGTTCTTCATCATCCTCACGAAAACGAGCAACCCTTTACAAGGTCTTTATCTGGCGTGGAAATTCCTGCCGGTATTAAAAGCGTTGTTGTCAGGGCGCACGACAGTGTTGATGGATATGGTGGCCGGACAGAAATCGTTTCAGTAGACTGATACCTTGCAAAAAAAACGACGGAAAAATACATTGACATGTCAAATTTTACACAAGGACTGTTGATTTTTTTTCTCACTTACACTATTTAGTATGTGTGCATTGCACAAAGCGCCTTGGGTGTGTCTCCATTCCGTTTCTAGCTACCGGTGTCTCTGCGTAGCAAACTGTCGGAATCGCCACAATCTAAAAGGCACAAATTTATGTTAGCTTATTTGAGAATCTAAATTGGTTACTCGCGTGACTTACATATGACTTCCCTAAATAGGGGTGTGTCGGATTGTGATGGCTCTTGACGAGCCTTGGAGACGATTTCTTCCAATTTTTTGCGGAAGAAGTTAGAAAATTATCTATTACCTAGGACTACGGTTCGTAAGGTGTAAGATGCCGGATCCTACGGAGGGATGAATGAGCGATCAGTCCAATACTAAGCCGGTTTCTGACCGGATCTATGAAAAGAAAAAACGTAACTGTCTTAAGTGCCGTGAAAAGTTTGTCAGCGAATGGCCTGGTGAACGTATTTGTAAGACTTGCAAATCTTCTACCGCTTGGCGTGAAGGTATTGCTGCCTAAGTCTTGATTGCGGTTATAGGCACACAACAAAAGCGCGGATCGTATTGACCGCGCTTTTGTTGTGTCTGGATGTCTGCTTATACAGAAATATCTTTATACAAGAATGTCTTATACAAGAATGTCTATGCGACTGCCTCTGCCATCTGTAGCAGGTGGAAGTAGCTTTGTTGTGGTGTTCAGACTTGTTGTGGTTTGTTTAATCGGCTGTATCTCTAAGATAGTATCGCTCGCAGCCTTAAAGCTTGCCCCTCTGTTTGGTGGGGGCTCGGGTGTTATCATCGTTCCCGTCCGTGAGTAGAGAGGGGGGATATACATGACATGCCTGCGAGTAGCTGATTACAAATACTTAAATTTTATCTAAAATACCATTTAATTTTATATTTGTCTCTAATGAGATGAAATAAATTATCGCTATGGTTGTTTTATCGTGTGGATGATGGCCGAATAGGCACTCTGTGTAACTCATTTTTACTTGATGTGATATGAAGATAGTTCTCTTCATCATACAGAAAATACCCTCGGTTTAGCATTCTTAGTTAGTATAAAAATAACTGTATTCAGGCGAAAGCATATTTACCAAGAAAATGTGATCTAATGATTATGTTGTTGACGTATTTCTATCGGCCGTACACTTTATGCTATTTTTTAGGGCTGGTTTTTATTTGTATTAATTTATTAGGATATTGTTCAGTTTCACATTATTAGTATATTAGAGGGTGAATGAAGTGAATGACTCTTAGTCTGGTGTCTTTACTCTGAGTCCTATATTTTTTCTCTTCTGTAATTTTTTTAAATACAAAGGTTGTGAATCTATGTTTTTACTTCGCAAAATTTCATCAATTTTTGCATTGTTAATGTTATTCTCAACGCCTCTGTTGGTGGGAACGTCGGCTTATGCAGATGAAAAGCCGATTATTGCTTATGTGAAAGTCTTAAATGGTGCCTGTATTGCAATCAGTGGCGATGTTGAGCGACCTCTGAAGCTTGGAGATCCTCTCTATAGAAATGATATTCTCAAAACTGAAGATCAATCTTCGATGGGTGTCTCTTTTCGCGACAATACACTGGTATCCCTTGGGAGCAATTCGCTCCTGAAATTAGAAAATTTTGCTTTTGATCCAGACAATAACAAGCTGACTTTTGCCGTAGAGCTCTTTCAGGGTACGCTTTTATATATCTCGGGTTTGATCTCTAAATTAACAAAAAATCCCGATGAGGACCTTAGAATCACGACACCGGCGGGAACAGTTACCGTTCGTGGAACACGACTTTTTATCAATGCCGAGTAATCCTGGGCCGAGTAATCTTGGGCCGAGTAATCTTGGGCCGAGTAATCTTGGGCCGAGTAATCTTGGACCGAGTAATTCTGAGCATAATTTAAGAGAAGCTATAACAATGATTATTAAAATTAGATTGAAACTATTGTTTCCCTTGCTCTTGCTGGCTTTGGCTGCCTGTTCCACGCCTCGGGGAAATTATGTGATTCTCTTAGCTGAAGATGACGGGTCCGTTGGCGAGATTAGTGTGACGAATGATCAGGGTACTCAAACTCTATCTACGATAAATACAGTTGTCGAAATACCCGAGAACAAGGCACCTAAGAAGCCCCGCGAGCTGGCAGATGATATTGTGGCAAAACTCGTTGCTGAAACGGAAGGAGCTCAACCGCCTCAACCTTTGTCCTTCTTCTTCTTCTTTGGATTTGACAGTGACGCGTTAACGGACGATTCAAGAGTTATATTCGAAGCGGTTCTTGCCGAAATCAAAACCCGGAAAACTGTCGATATAAGCTTGATCGGCCATACGGATTCAATCGGATCTGTTGAATATAACAGAGCTCTCGGCCTGCGCCGGGCTGGTCGGTTACGTGATTTACTTGTCGAAAATGGTGTGGTGGTGTCTGCAATTGACATAAAATCGCTGGGGGAAGATGACCCTTTATCGGACGGGAATATAGAGAACGATAAGGCTTTAAACCGACGGGTTGTAATGGTTCTTCGTTAAGCTTTATAGAATCTAATTTTCATTTGGGGGGAGCGTAAAGTAAAAAACGGCTCCTCCTTTTTTGTTTTCTTCAACCCACAGTGATCCGCCGAGGGCCTCAAGGATAGATCTGCTGATAGCCAGCCCAAGACCCATGCCTTGTTCTTTGCTGGTATAAAAAGGCTTGAAGAGTGTTTCTTTCTCGACCTCACTCAGCCCGGGCCCCGTATCACTGATGGAGACTTGAATCATTCCGTCTTCATTACGCACAGTTCTGATTTCTATTTCGCCTTCGTGTTTACTCTCTGTTTCAGCATGGGTAATTGCCTGAACGGCGTTTCTGATAAGGTTCAATAAAACTTGGTGCAGTTGTATTTCATTTGCTTGGGCTTGGGGCAGGTTTTGATCACAATCCAGGATGATCTGGACGCTCTGTGCCTCACCCACATCTTTTATTAACTCGACCTCTTCTTGAATAATGCGGTTCACATCAAGAGCTCTAATCGAGGTTTTCCCGGTTTCAGCGCTTTCTCTGATGCTTTTAAGGATATCGTTGCCTCTGTCCGCTTGTGCCAGAATTTTGCCAAGAACAGATCTCAGAGTGTCCTGACTGATTTCCTTTTTATCGAGAAGCCTCTTGGCAGTGTTTGTATAATTACATATCGCTGCCATCGGTTGGTTCATTTCATGAGCGATCGATGAAGATAACTTCTGAACAGAGCTTTTCCCGATAGTGTGCATGAGTTCATTTTGCAGCTTACGTATTCGAGCTTCTTTTTCCCGTTCTCTAAGCGCTGCTTCTCGTGCGTCTGTACGACGCTGTTTTTGTTCGTTTATAAATCCTGCGGAAGTTGCGATTAAAAAAAGTGTCAGGGTGAGCGCGAGGGGAAGCGTTGGATCAATCAATAGTTTTTGAGCTTTGAAACTTCCCCATGAAATTAAAACAATTGACCAACACAAGATTGCAAAGGCGACGGTCAGTTCAAGGGCTGTATACCTGTTAGAAATCCATATCAGTACAAGCCCTATGAGAACAAAAAAGCCAAGCTCTATACTCGCGGATATATAAGAGTGAGTGAGCAGAGAGTCTGTTATAATGCTCTCCAAAGCTTGCGCATGTAATGCCAGTCCGGAGAGGTTTTGTCCGAGTGGAGAGGGGGTGTAATCGGCGATACCAACAGCAGTAACGCCTAGGAGCACAATTTTATTATTGAAGTAGTTCTCTGGAATTTCGTCTGCTAATACACTCCGTGCGGAAACGGTATGTTTATTGGGGCGATCAGAAAAATGTATTCTGGCATTCCCCAGGTGATCCGTTTTTAGCTGAAGTCCAGCGATATTGATTTCTTTGATCTCTGAGGATGGTGATATTACTTCTGTCGGTATATTGGAATTTGCAATTCTTAATATCTCCGTCTCAAAAGCAGGAACAAGGCTGCCGCTTATATTGTAAATCATGGGGACTTTGCGGATGAGGCCATCGGGATCTGGAGCAATATTTGATACGCCTTGAGCTTGCACCGCTTTTTCGAGAGCGGGAATATTCCGGAGTACTTGGGAGTAGTAAGGGATAGAGTTTCGTATATCACCACCAATCATAACGATACTGTTAGAGCTGGACGCCGGGAGCTTGTTCTGGGTTCCGTATCCGGCTGCTATCCCAAGAACCACAGGCTTATCCCGCATGCTTGTCGCCAGCATAGCGTCGTTAGATGGCAATGACGCAAGAAGATCTTTAATACCTTTGGGAAGGTTTTGACTTTGTTTGGCGATAAGATCCGGCGAAGTCCTGTCCGGTTCTGGGAAAAGGATATCTATCCCTAAAACTTTTGGGTGATGAAATAGAATTTTTTCTGTTAATTCAGCGACCAAATTTCTCGGCCAAGGCCACTGTCCCATCTCTTTTAAGCTGGTTTCATCAATTTCGACCAGAATGATCTGCTCGGATTCTACTTCCCGGGGACTTATTTCCTGATAGCTGTCAAAGACACTGTTCCTGAGCATTTCTACAGACCAGGGGTTGCTTATCCGGAGCATGACTATTCCAAATACAACAGCGATCATGATGTGGTTGATGGTAAATAGTCGGTGCCACAGAGAAGAGGTTTTTTTTAAGGGTGTCATTTAAAGTTAAAACACTTTCCTGGTCCAGAGTGTTGGGCCGACTATGAGGTTAGCGGGCTTTGTCCCGCAGGGGCAAATTTAAACTTAACCTTGTTTGAGCTCTTCAAGTTCGAGATAATAGTTTAAGTGAGGCAATAGCGATAGGTCTCAATATTAAGCTGATTTTACTTTGTTAATTGTGTGATATCGAGAGATAGAGAGTTAATACATGTATATTTACATTATTGATGATGATGATGCTGTACGTGATTCTACGCAATTGTTGATACAGTCTTCTGAATTAACAGCAACGACTAAGACCTTCTCTTCCGGTGAAGATTTTTTTGCTGCGGATATTCTTTCCACAACGGGTTGTGTTCTTCTCGATATCAGGATGCCAGGTATGAACGGCGTTGAGGTTTTGAAAAGAATTAAAGAAGAAGAAAGTAATCTTACTGTTGTCATGATCTCTGGCCATGGTGATATTCCAAAAGCGGTCGAGACGATGAAGGCTGGTGCCTATAGTTTTATCGAGAAACCGTTCTCTGATGTTGAAATAATTAGTACCGTTACCGAAGCGCTTGGTGTCAGTCAGACAAGCCAGGAGCAGGCTGATCTCCGACATAAAGCAGAAGCAACTATTTTGAAGCTTACTCCGCGCGAAAAAGAGGTGCTGGACAAGCTTGTTGATGGATTGTTGAACAAGGTGATTGCGTACGAATTAGGGATAAGTACACGCACTGTCGAGGTTCACAGAGCCCGTATAATGGAAAAGCTGGAAGTAAGGAGCCTGCCAGAAATGGTGCGGTTATACTTCTTGGCTGGCGCTGGAGATCCGACCTTGGCTCCGGCATAGTTTTCTCTGTGATTTCTATGTAAGCTAAGAATACCTAAAGAACAGAAAATCAAAAAAATAAAAGCCTCCAGAAAACTGGAGGCTTTTATCATTCGAAGTTCCAACCCTGTTAGCAGGGACGCATCAGGCTGGTTACTTCCGGTAATGATCTTTAAGCACTGTAATACATATCGAATTCGACAGGGTGAGGTGCCATTTCGAAACGCAGTACTTCTTCTCGCTTTAGCTCGATATAAGCATCAATCTGGTCTTTGGAGAACACGTCACCTGCGATTAGGAATTCATAATCGGCTTCCAGAGCATCGAGGGCTTCACGAAGTGAACCACATACTGTTGGGATGTCTTTAAGCTCTTCGGCAGGAAGATCATAAAGATCTTTGTCCATTGCTTCACCGGGGTGAATTTTGTTGCGAATACCGTCAAGGCCAGCCATGAGAAGAGCTGAGAATGCGAGATATGGGTTTGCAACAGGATCTGGGAAGCGAACTTCAACGCGTTTTGCTTTCGGGTTCGATCCGTGTGGAATACGGCAAGAAGCAGAGCGGTTACGTGCAGAGTAAGCAAGAAGAACAGGTGCTTCGAAGCCCGGAACCAAACGCTTGTAGCTGTTGGTTGATGGGTTTGTGAAAGCGTTCAGTGATTTAGCATGTTTGATGACGCCGCCAATATAGTAAAGGCAGCTTTCAGACAGACCGGCATAGCTCTCGCCTGCGAAAGTCGGCTGACCTTCTTTCCAGATTGACTGGTGGCAGTGCATGCCTGATCCATTATCGCCTGCAACAGGCTTCGGCATGAAGGTTGCTGTTTTGCCATAGGCGTGAGCAACATTATGAACCACATACTTGTAAATCTGAAGTTCATCCGCAGCGCGAACAAGTGTGTTGAATTTAACGCCGAGTTCGTGCTGGGATGGTGCAACTTCGTGGTGATGCTTTTCAGCTTCGACGCCCATGGCTTTGAGGACAGTGGTCATTTCAGCGCGAATGTCTGTACCAGTATCAACAGGGCCTACAGGAACATAACCGCCTTTAACACGCGGACGGTGTCCAGAGTTGCCACCATCGATTTCAGCACGCGTCATGTGCGGTGATTCTTCGTCATCAAGCTGGAAGAATGTGCTGTGGCTGTTTGTGTCAAACTGAACATTGTCAAAAAGAAAGAACTCAGCTTCAGGACCAAAGTATATGGTGTCACCAATACCAGTGGACTGGAGATAAGCCTCGGCACGTTCAGCAGTCGCACGTGGATCGCGATTATAAAGCTGCCCTGAGTCCGGCTCATAAACAGTACAGCTTAAAATAAGCTGAGCTTGTGCAGAGAAGGGGTCCATAACGGCGGTTGTCAGATCTGGTTTGATGATCATGTCTGATTCGTTGATCGCTTTCCAGCCCTCGATTGAGGAGCCGTCAAACAAGATGCCGTCTTCCAGTTCATCTTCACCAACAGCAGAAGCACACATTGTCATGTGGTGCCATTTACCACGAGGGTCCGTGAAGCGATAATCAACAAACTCGACTTCATTTTCCTTGATTAAATCAAGGACGCTCTGCACGTCAGACATAAGCTCTTTCCTTTAAGCTAAGAGGTACTCTTTATTAGGAGTATTTTTTGATAATTAGTATTTAGATAGCGTCGCTGCCGCGTTCGCCTGTTCTGATGCGGATAACTTCTTCGATTTGGCTGACAAAGATTTTTCCATCTCCAATTCGACCAGTTTGGGCGGCTTGTTGAATGGCTTCGGTTGCCCGTTCAGCAAGTTCGTCTTCTAGGACGATTTCAACTTTGACCTTTGGAAGGAAGTCAACGACGTATTCTGCGCCGCGATAGAGTTCCGTGTGACCTTTTTGACGGCCAAATCCTTTGGCTTCTGTAACTGTGATACCTTTGATACCAACTTCGTGAAGGGCTTCCTTCACTTCGTCGAGTTTAAAGGGCTTGATGATCGCTTCGATCTTTTTCATTTGTCCGAATGCTCCAGCATCAGTAAGGGGCGGCTCTTTCGTCCATTTTTATTTTCCCTTATATCTGCATGATATGTGCCAACTATCGAGCACACAGTTTCCGGGGTTTTTATCAAAAAATGTCATTACTTGACTAAAAAATGAACACTTAGCGCTTAATAAATAGGCATGCTTTGCTTTGGGTGGCTACAAGGCGAGCATCATTTTTATCAGCGTTTGTTGCACAGCATTACATATGTGGAGAGATGGAGGGGCCGTTATGCTTAAACTGTCTTGTTATCCAGACTGAATGAACTTAGGTCACGTGGATGTTTGCTCCTTTGGCGGCTTCTAAAACTGAATCATCTCTTATGAGGTGGCAAGTACTTCGACGTCCTTAGGGTCCTGACTCTGAGTTCGAACTCTCTTTATATTAACTACGGGAATACATTTTGGAGTCTGTAGGTTTGAGCTGTTGATTTTAGGAACAGTCAGGGAATTATCCCGGTCATCCAATCTGTTAATGGCTGCAAGATCCTAAGAGTGCTTTATTCTCTTTGATATCTGACTAATATCTGGATTTTTGGATATTTAAAGCTCGTTTAGCGATTTTCCCTTCTAAAAATAAGTATTGGAAAAACCAATCGGGAAAAACAATTTTCGACAAGTGTACAGTTGCGCTTGACGCACTCGTTCTATGCGTATAAAAGCTCGCTCATCAGTCGAATTTATACTCGATTGCGGATGATTTTGTGGTGGCTGTAGCTCAGTCGGTTAGAGCACCGGTTTGTGGTACCGGGGGCCGGGGGTTCAAGTCCCCTCAGCCACCCCATCTCATCCTAACTCCTTGATATGGTTAATTCCCTTTCTATTTCAGTAGCTTGTTCTCCTCAACTGGTACAGAGAGGTGGTACAAGGTCATGCTCATGTCTTCCCCTTGGAAACATCCCAAACACGGTAATTACTATATCCGCATTTCGATTCCGGAGCGCCTTAGAGCGGCTTTTGGTGGAAAGCGTGAATATAAATATCCTTTAGTTAATCCTGTAACAGGGAACAAGATCAGGGAGCCAGCACAGGCTAAAAAAGTCTGGGCCGATTACTACTCAGCATGGGAGCAAGCAAAAGCTCAAGCTGAGGCGAATCTCACAGGCACATCTTATGAGCTTACGGATAAACAGATAGCTGCTCTACGTGCTGACTGGATGGCTCGGGAGTTAGCTAAATGGGATATGCTGCCTGATGAACTCGATTTAGATCTCAGGGG
>MABB01000057.1:8785-9967 GCA_002162915.1 Rhodospirillales bacterium 47_12_T64 | reverse complement strand
CCAGCCCTCGATAATTTTATTGAGCTCAGTCATACCTTCTATGCCAGCTTGTTCCCGGTTGGTTGTATTGGGAAATTTGACGGCAGGATGGCATATTAAGTGAAATGATGCCGGACCAGTACGTTTACATTGTATGGGAAAGACAGCGACGTTTTTCTTACTCCCCAAAAGCGCAGGAGCAGCGGGCGTCATGGCAGGAATGTCAAAAAATGGCGCTTTGATTCCGTCGTTCATTTTTTGGTCAGCCAAAATGCCGACTGCTGATCCATTCCTGATCGCCTTTAAGGAGGCCCGGGCACCCTCAACCCCTTTTGAAGCAGAAATGTTTCCCGTGGAAGTTCTCAGTTTATCAATAATGTCGGCAACCAGCGGGTTATTTGGTTGGCGCACGATGATGGTTTGTGGATAGCCCCTGAGGGCAGCAGTCATGGGCAATACTTCCCAGTTTCCGATATGAGCACCGACAAAAATCAGAGCTTTGTCTTTGACATTTGCTGCTTCAAATTTGTCAATCCCTTCAACCGTAATATAACCTTTGTCAATTTGAACAATTTCCTTGAGGTGAGGATATTCAAATATCACGCGACCGAGATTATCCCACATGTCTCGGATAATCTTTTTTCGCTCCGATAGAGAGAGTTCGGGCATGGCAAGTCGAAGATTTAGATCTGCTTTCCTTGTAATTCCCAGGCGTGGGCCGATTATTCGACCCAAAAAACCACCAAAATCAGAACAGGCTTTTACTGGGAACATACTGACCAACCCGAGCAAAAAACGAAGAGAAATTGCTTCTAATCTATGGCGAAACGAGGGGCTGGGTTTCATTTTAGTCCGAGTGTTTTGTTGATCAACTTCATAAGAGTATTGGGATTATCCCAAACAGCCTGAATGGGCAAGCTGTTGATCTTATCACGGAGATCGTCAGGGATCTTGGTATAGTCTTTCTCGGTCGTATAAATGAGCTCTGCGCCTGCAGCGGTTGCTGATTTTATGACATCTAAAAGGTCAGATCGACTGTACGCGTGATGATCCGGAAAATCTCTGGTGCCTACCAGCTTGGCCCCGAATTGTTCAAGCGTGGTATAGAATTTTTGCGGATAGCCAATCGCGGCAAAGGCAAAGATTGATTTATTTGTCACGCTTATCTGTTCATTGAGTACTTTGGGTTCGACATGGGCTGGA
>MABB01000057.1:0-8737 GCA_002162915.1 Rhodospirillales bacterium 47_12_T64 | reverse complement strand
TCAGAAGGGTTGCCCATTAAGATAATAGCATCCGCACGTTTTATCCCAACTTGAACACTTTCTCTCAGTGGTCCTGCGGGAATGATGCGGCCATTTGCAAAGCCGAGAGTGCCATCAACCACGATTAAAGAGAGGTCTTTGATTAACGTAGGATTTTGAAATCCATCATCCAGAAGTAAGATATCTGCACCGGCATTAATGGCGGCCTTTGCGCCTTGAGCTCTGTCGCGGCTAACCCAGGTTGGAAGTGACTGGGCTAGCATCAAGGGTTCGTCACCAACCTCGGTTGCTTGATGGTGATCTGGACGAACCTGTAAGGGGCCGCGCTGGTTTCCACCATAACCCCGCGTGATGATATGGGGGGTGTGCCCGGCTTCTGAAAGCATTTTACCTATAGAGAGGGTAATAGGGGTTTTGCCTGTTCCTCCTGCACTCAAATTCCCAATACAGATAACGGGAGCAGAGACCTTAACCGGTTTGGTAAAGATGCGACGAAGATGACCTGCAAATGCATAGAGGAGGGAGGCCGGAAGCAAAAGGGTACTGATGAAGCCCCGGGCTTTCCAAAAATCAGGAGCGCGCATTTTCTTGCTTTTCTATTTTTGGATCTATTTTCTGGGGCGCTATAGCTGCATGCCCAAAGGTCTGATCTGCTTCGGCGGTCAATTTATTCAATTGTTCTTCTAGTTGCTGTCGGTACAGCTCGAGTTTTTCTTTGGATGCATCACGCTCTACCAGAATTGGTGTACCCCAGAGAATGACACCACGCGAAAAGGGGAGAGGCAGCAAAAAGCGATCCCAGGAATTGAAGACCTTGCGGAATGAAACGCTGCCCGTTACGGGCAGTATGGGGCGCCCAGTCATCTGTGCCGCTTTTACGGCGCCATTTTTAGCTCTCATACGAGGGCCTTTGGGACCGTCAGGTGTCATCCCTATCGCGCCGCCCTTATCAAGGGTTCTCTTTAGTGTCACAAGCGCCGAAGCGCCTCCACGTCGGCTGGACCCCTCAACTGTTTTGAAACCAAGGTTTTCGATGGATTTCGCGATAACCCGTCCATCCCGGTGGGCTGAAATCAGCATATGAAAACGACTACGATCACTGTGCTTCCAGGCGTGGAACATCATGATCATACGCGCGTGCCAAAAGCAGCCGATAATATTTGATTCCTGATCTAAATAGCGACGGGTTTCTTCTGGCATCCTTTCTTCCCAACGTGTCGTAGAGCGCACAAGGGAAATGTAGCTAGAAATAAGCCTAGCCGAAAGGTCTTGAAAAAAGGCAGAGCGGAGGATCCGTTTGGATAGCTTCATCTTTATCTTTTTGTTGATATTTCAGAGGAACCTATATTTTCATTTACCGCTTGGGCTTCTTCTGCAAACTGTAGAGCGTATAGTTTGGCGTAGGTTCCACCTTTTTCTACAAGCTCAGAGTGCGATCCTTGCTCAATAATACGACCATGGTCCATCACATAAATGATATCAGCATCAATAACGGTGGATAGCCGGTGGGCAATAACAAGTGTAGTTCGCCCTTGCATCAAGGTGGTGAGTGCCGTCTGTACGTGGCGTTCAGATTCTGTATCGAGCGCTGATGTCGCTTCATCCAGTAAAAGAATAGGGGCATCCTTGATCATTGCGCGTGCGATGGCAACGCGTTGACGTTGCCCACCTGATAGGCGTGATCCGCGAGGCCCTACAAGGGTGTCATACCCATCGGGTAAAGACTGAATAAATTCATGAGCGTGCGCATTTTGGGCTGCTACAATGACTTCTTCCTCGCTCGAGTTAGGTTTCCCGTAGGCAATGTTAGCGCGTATTGTATCATCAAAGAGCTGGATTTCTTGACTAACCAGCGCAATAGACTGCCGTAAACTGCTCATCGTAACATCGCGAATATCCTGCCCGTCGAGTGTAATGCGGCCGTTGTTTACATCATAAAAGCGAGGGATAAGGTTAAGGATAGATGTCTTACCCGCCCCCGAGGCACCAACAAGTGCGATGGTTTGGCCCGCCTTGGCAATGAGATTAATGTTATTAAGTGCAGGGGTTTGATCATCATAGTTGAAATCCACCTGCTCAAAAGTAACTTCGCCTTTGGATATCTCCAGAACTTTTGCCTGTGCGGCATCTTTGATCGTTGGTTCGCTGTCAAGGACAGAGTAGACGCGATGTGCCGCCGCAAGGCCTGTTTGCATGCTGGCATTCAGCTTGGATAATTTTTTGATTGGCTCGTAGGCGAGCAAGAGTGCCGTTATGAAAGCAAAGAAAGACCCAGGATCTTTCGTTCCTTGAATAACTTCGTTCCCGCCGTAAACAATGACAATGGCGATTGCGATGCCACCAAGCGTTTCCATAATCGGCGATAAAATGGAACTCGTACGAGCTGATTTCAAATTAAGGCGTAGTACTTTATGGATGGTATCTGAAACACGTTGTGTCTCATGGTCTTCCATGTTGTAGGCCTTAACATGCCGAATACCTTGGAAAGCCTCATCCAGACGTGTGGTCAACAATCCCAATGTTTCTTGGGTATTTGTTGATACTTTACGGATACGTCTACCTGTCTTTGCTATAGGCAGAATGGCCGTGGGAAAAGCGGCAAAAGCAATCGTGGCAAGAAACCAATCTTGATAAAACATCATGCCTACCAAGCCGATAGCTGTCAGGCTGTCCTTGCCGATAGATGTTAAGGTGTTTGAGACCACACCTTTAAGCATGTTGGCATCATTCGTGAAACGGGATACCAGGTTACCTGAGGATTCTTCATGGAAGTAAGCAAGATCTGTTCGCATCAATTTTTTAAATAGTTGCGTTTGTATCCGTGCAATAATTTCCAAACCCACATGCTGCATCAGCATTGATTGGGCAAAAGTTGCGAGACCTTTTACAAAAAAAATGACAACAACGCTCAAAGCAATTGGCAGGAGTAACTCTTCATTTTGATTGAGAAAAATGTCGTTGATAATGGGTTCCATTTGTCTTGCAAGCATGACAGTAGAACCCGCCACAATTGTCATGGCGAGTAGGGATAACCCAATTTTGACGAGTTGAGTTGATACGTAATCCCGAAAAAGACGTTTAATCAGGAATTTTGTAGAGGCATCACCCAACGGCATCTTGTTTATTTTCTTGTTCGACATTTTACTCGTTTAGTTATGGGTAAGATACGGTTGTGTATCTGTTTGTATAATAATAGCTATGCTTCAGGATTAGTTACCAGCTACGGTCATGCCATCAATACGAATAGTTGGCGCATTGCTGCCGTAACGGAAAGTGAGATCGTTTGCCGGGGTCAGGTTTAAGAACATACCTTTGAGGTTTCCGGCGATGGTTGCCTCTGAAACAGGGTACGCAATCTGGCCATCCTCTATCCAGTAACCACCTGCACCGCGGCTGTAATCCCCTGTTAGACCGTTAACGCTGGAGCCCATCATTTCCGTTACGAAGAAGCCTTGTTTTATATCCTTGATAAGCTCTTCAACACTCAGTTGACCAGCCTCCATGTAGAGGTTCGTTGTCGATGGACCAGGGTTTCCAGAAGTTCCACGAGAAGCGTGCCCCGTGCTCTTCAAGTTCAGTTGTCGCGCAGAACTGAGACTGAGTAGCCAAGTTTGGAGTATTCCATTTTGAATAATGTTTTGTTTCCGGTTGGCAAGGCCTTCACCATCAAAAGGTTTGGATCGTAACCCCCGGTGAATATGGGGATCATCAACGATGGTTATACCATCAGCGAAGATTTTTTCTCCGAGAGATTCTTTGAGAAAACTTGTTCCACGCGCGATTGCCGGGCCTGTAATAGCGCCCATCATGTGCCCCATAATGCTGGAAGATACGCGTGGATCAAAGACAACGGAAATGTCATTTGTGGTATCGGGTTTACGCGGATTGAGGCGGCGAACAGTCTTTAGTCCTGCACTCCGACCGATTTCTGTTGAAGATATGAGATCGCTGCCATAGACGGCGCTGGAAAAATCATAATCTCGTTCCATGCCATCTCTTTCACCCGCAAGTACGGATACGGAAACGGAATGGCCTGATGAATTATACGCCCCGGAAAAACCGTTGGAAGCTGCAAGGGCAATTGTCGCTTCTCCCCAACTTGCTTCGGCTCCGCCAGAGTTAGTCACACCTTCTATGGCAAGGGCAGCTTCCTCACAGTCTTTGGCGCGTTTGATTAACTCATCAGCACTAGGCTCTTCCGGATCATATATATCCAGTTCTGGAATGGACTTTGCAATTTCTTCTTCGCTTGCAATACCTGCATAGGGATCTTCAGGGACCACTCTGGCCATAGAGATCACACGTTCAATCAGCTCGTTGATTGCTTTGGGGGAGGCATCACTGGAAGAAACAACGGCATTACGCTTGCCGATAAAAACTCTAAGTCCCAAATCGTTGCTTTCTTCGCGCTCCAGTTTTTCCATCTTTCCCAATCGCTGAGCATGAGATACCGATACCGAGCGGAACATAACGGCGTCCGCAGCATCAGCCCCGGCCGCCTTGGCTTTTTTAATCAGATCTTCGAGCAGATTTTGTGACTCACTGGACGAGGTCATAGAGCTTCCTTGCTTAGAAAAGTTATAGTTTCATATATAGGCTAGCAGGACCTTGGGATAAAGCAGCAGATCTGGCTTTTCTTTCTTTTCTTTAGCATGGCTGTGATTGTACTTGCTGTATTGTAAATGGTGATCCCTTGGATTGCGGTGAAATAAAAAAAGCAGCACCAGTTTAACTCAGGTGCTGCCTTATCATTTTATGCGCATGACAGAAGTGTTAACGGCTGCTAGCTCTCGAGTATTTGGTTCGTTGCTGAAACAATCGCCTTGATGGAAGCAACCGTTGTATTGGGGTCAATACCAACACCCCAAATGGTTTCACCATCAGCGGTTTTAAGCTCAAGGTATGCGACGGCTTTAGCATCAGTTCCATGAGTGAGGGAGTGCTGGTGATAGTCTTCAACGGTCAGCCTCACACCGAGATTCTCAGCGATGGCATCGGTAAAGCCCGCGATAGGACCGTTGCCTTTTCCCACGATTTCCTTGGCATCGCCATAGTGATTAATTTGTGCAGTTAAGTGACGAATTTCAGCGGCATGAGTATCTGGTACGGTGGTGTGACTAATGAACTCGACAGGTGTTGTCGTACGCAAATAAGCCTTTTCAAAACTATCCCATATCACTGTGGGGGTGATTTCTTTACCCGAGGATTCCGCAATATTCTGAATTTTCTTGGAGAAATTAACCTGAAGGTCTCTCGGCAGATCCATATGGTAATCGTTTTGCATGATATAAGCCACGCCGCCCTTACCGGATTGGCTGTTAATGCGAATGATCGCTTCGTAACTGCGGCCGATATCCTGGGGGTCGATTGGCAGATAAGGTACTTCCCATTGGTCGGTGTTGTTGGCTTTAAGTGCAGCCATACCTTTTTTGATCGCGTCCTGATGTGACCCTGAAAAGGCTGTGTATACCAATTCGCCAACCCAAGGATGGCGTTGATGTACCGGTAACTGGTTACAGTACTCAGCGGTATCCTTAATTTTTGTGATGTCGGATATATCAAGTTCTGGATCGACACCTTGGGTCATCATATTAACGGCAAGAGTAACCAGATCGACATTACCCGTACGTTCACCATTGCCAAACAGGGTGCCCTCTACTCGGTCTGCCCCGGCCAAAAGACCTAGTTCTGTTGCTGCAATTGCTGTTCCCCTGTCATTGTGTGGGTGCAAGCTGATAATGACAGAATCACGTTTGCTGATGGTGTTACAGAACCATTCGATCTGGTCGGCATGCACGTTTGGCGTCGACATTTCAACAGTTGCAGGAAGGTTCAAGATAACCTTGTTTTCCGGGCTGGCCTCCCAAACGTCCATGACCGCTTCACAGATATCAATTGCAAAGGGCATCTCTGTTCCTGTGAAACTTTCAGGAGAGTATTGGTGGACAATCTTGGTTTCGGGAACGGAGGAGATCAATTCCTTGATCAGCTTTGCTCCTTCAACAGCGATATCGATGATACCTTGTTTGTCCTGACGGAAAACGACCCGGCGTTGTAGCTCCGATGTTGAGTTATAAAGGTGAACGATCACGTTCTTTGCGCCGCGAATACTGTCGAAGGTTCTCCGGATCAGGTGCTCACGGGATTGAGTTAGAACCTGGATGCTGACATCATCCGGAATCATGTCTTCTTCGATCAGCGTGCGCAAAAAGTCGTAATCAGTTTGAGACGCAGAGGGGAAGCCGACTTCGATCTCTTTGAAGCCCATGTCCAGAAGCATCTGGTACATTTTCATTTTACGCGTTGTGTCCATCGGCTCGATCAATGCCTGATTACCATCCCGAAGATCGACGGAACACCAGATCGGGGCCTGCATAATTGTTTTGCTTGCCCAGGTACGGTTATCCAGCGAAACAGTTTCAAATGGCTGATATCTTTCGAACGGCATCTTGTTCATAACTTTGTTCTCTCTCACTATCCGGGGCGCTCTTTAAGCAGGCGCACCTCCCGGTATTATTATGTAAAACTTTAAATATCTGTCGTTAGCGGCAAATTTACGATCATCGGGAGCCGCTTAATGGCCGCGATGATCGTCGATAAGTCGCAGAACGCCAGGGAGAACGCCTGTTAGAGAGCTCGAGCTTGTAGGCAGCTCAATCGGGACAGGAGAACAGATGGATGTTTTCTGGTGAGCAATGGATGTCATTATTTGACATTTTGCCAATTGTATTAACGAAGTAAACATTTTGCGGTAGTCCAGTAAATTCCGAGTTGCAATAGCACCAACCCCGGCTCTCTCAATCAGGAGGCCGGGTTAGTAAGTCGCTCTAGGAGGCGAGTGCTCAGAATTGTTCCGCTTTTTGTCATAGGCATAAGATGGTGTGCATTTTAGGCGGGGTCAAGCATAGATTACTTTGTTTCGTTATCAGAGTTTCGGATTAGGCAGATTCTTTCTTATCCGTGAGAAAATCCACACAGAGAAAGAGCATGTTGACCTTTTCATCATCAACTGAAAGTGGAAGCAGGATATTCTCGATATATTTGAACTCTTTATATTGTCCGACATAAGGAGGGTTCGCGATTACGGGCGCGCGGTCAACGACCGCCTTTTCCAACATCGCCCAAAGGTTACTTGGGTTTTTTTGATGTGGAATCGTTGAGAGCCAGGCCCCGGTGTGGTTATCGTTTAAGTGTCGAACAATCTCGGAGCCGATTAAGCGGTATCTGAAATCGAGGGGCTCCAGCTGAACTTCATGAATAAGGATATTGGGTAAGAGGTGCCGAAGATCTGCAGGGTCCAAATCAGCGCGAGCGGGCATCAAGCGATTACCGCGCTGTTTCTCCCAGTATTGGTAAACTTCGAAATTTTTTACTGATTTTATTTTGCTAGGATCGAACACAAGTTTGCTTTCTGTACTCATTTTTTCCAGATTGCCTTGCCTGTACCGGGTAGTCCCAGTTCCGACCACATGGCATCTACTTTATTAACAATCTCTTGATCCATACGAATTTCTTTGCCCCATTCGCGTTTGGTTTCCGGTTCCCACTTATCAGTGGCATCAAGCCCGATCTTTGAACCTAGGCCACTTTCCGGAGACGCAAAATCGAGATAATCGATCGGAGTACTTTCGATAACCGTTATGTCTCTGGCAGGGTCCATCTTGGTTGATACGGCCCACATCACATCTTTCCAGTCGCGGGCATTGATGTCGTCATCAACAACAATGACCCACTTGGTATACATGAACTGGCGTAGATATGACCACACCCCCAACATAACGCGTTTAGCGTGACCGGGGTAGGCTTTCTTCATCGAAACAACGGCTATACGATAGCTACATCCTTCCGGAGGAAGCCAGAAATCAGTGATTTCTGGGAATTGCTGCTGGATGAGGGGAATGAAAACTTCGTTGAGAGCTTCGCCCAGAACAGAGGGCTCGTCAGGTGGGCGGCCCGTAAAAGTAGAGAGGTAAATGGGGTCTTTCCGCATGGTTATTGCGGTAATGGTAAAGACCGGGAAGGGCTCTACTGAATTATAATAACCCGTATGATCGCCATAGGGGCCTTCATCGCCATACTCATCAAGGCTCACATAACCTTCCAGTACGATCTCAGCATTTGCAGGGACCTTCAGTGGAATGGTTTTGCAGTCGACAAGCTCGACTTTTTTACCTCGGAGTAAGCCGGCAAACTGATATTCAGAAAGGGTATCGGGAACAGGCGTTACTGCCGCAATAATCGTCCCCGGATCAGACCCCAACACGACAGCCGCTGGTAAAGGGTCGGGTTTCTGTTTTTTCCAGCGCGCGTAGTGTTGTGCGCCGCCGCGATGCTTGAGCCAGCGCATGAGGGTCTTGTTTTTCCCAAGAACCTGCATGCGGTAAATACCAAGGTTATAAACATCGGTCTTTTCGTCGCCCGGTCCTTTGGTCACAACCAGTGGCCAGGTAATCAGAGGGGCAGGTTCACCGGGCCAGCACGTTTGAATAGGAAGTTTTGCCAGATCAATATCGTCCCCCGTCAAGACAATGTCCTGACAAGGTGCGGAAGAAACGTTTTTGGGCTTCATTGCCATTACAGTCTTGAGTAATGGTAAATTGCTCCAGGCTTCCCTCAGGCTGGCGGGGGGCTCGGGTTGCCTTAGAAAGGCCAGAGTTTCTCCGACCTCTCTCAGTTGTTCCGGGGTGCGTTCCATCCCAAGTGCGACACGTTCAACGGTGCCAAACAAATTAACCAG
>MABB01000094.1 GCA_002162915.1 Rhodospirillales bacterium 47_12_T64 | reverse complement strand
TCAGCGAAGTGGAAAAAGCTGGTGGTAATCCTGTTATGTGGAAAACAGGTCACTCGCATATCAAATCAAAGATGATTGAGCTAGAGGCGCCATTTGCCGGGGAAATGTCCGCACACCTTTTCTTTGCCGATCGCTATTATGGATATGACGATGCGCTTTATGCTGCGGTTCGTGTTCTGAATATTATCGCGGAGGAAGGTATTTCTCTCGCTGAATTTAGAAAGTCCTTACCAAAAGCTGTGAACACGCCAGAGATGCGGTTTGAGTGTGATGAGACACGAAAATTTGCAGTCGTTGATGAAGTTGCCGAACGTCTGGCCGCAGAAAAAGCAGATGTGGTGTCTGTTGATGGTGTTCGGGTCAACACGGATGACGGATGGTGGCTGCTACGTGCTTCTAACACTCAGGCTGTTCTTGTCGCGCGGTGTGAAGCAAGTACTGACGAAGGACTTCAAAGGCTGAAAGATCAGTTGGCATCACAACTCGCAAAAAGCCAGGTCGAGATGCCAACATCGTTCTAGAGAGCTATCTCTGCTCAATAATATTGAGCTGTATATAATAAAAAACGGCCTGTGAATTTCACAGGCCGTTTTTTATGTTTTGTGTTTCATTGACGATTAGAATAGGCCGGGAGGAACAGCTACGCAAGACATGCGTTGTTCCTTGAGTTCTCGGCAGGCATTACGGGCTGTAACTTCATTCAACCCTTTCAGGCGCGCGCGATATAGCGAACCATCAGCCTTATCCACTTGCTGGATATGTATCTGGGTTCCTGTGCTATGTGATGTAATCTGGGCAAGAGCTTGATCTGCGGCCATCTTGGCAGGTTCGTACTTTTTGAATGCCCCAACTTGAATGCCCCAATCACTAATGGGCTGTGAAACACTCCCATCGGCTTGTAAGGCCGCGATTTGGCCGGGTACCTGCAGATCATTGGATGCTGTGAGGATCGGGCGTGATTTAGGGAGTGGAGGTGCTTTGACAAAAACGCTTTCACGACGGGGATTGCGCTTTGGCACGGCAGGAAGTTTGGCAACCTGTGTGACGCCTACCCGCTTGAAACTTTTGTCTAGTATCTCTTTCATGTGGCGATCACGTGAACGACCAGTCTTACCGCCGAAAACAACCCCAATTAAGCGGCGGTTATTCCGCACAACTGATGCAACGAGGTTAAATCCGGAGGCGCGTGTATACCCTGTTTTAACACCGTCAGTGCCCTGATAACTCGCCAGAAGTTTGTTGTGGTTCCGGTAAGAGCGTTTTTTGTAGGTATAACTCTTTGTCGAAAACAGGTGATAGTACTGTGGGAAATCACGTTTTAGCGCGATGGCAAGGGTTGCCATATCACGTGCTGTGCTTAACTGACCCCGGTTGGGGAGGCCGGAAGCATTGCGGAACGTTGTACGTTTCATCCCGAGCGCATGAGCCCGCTTTGTCATCATACGTGCAAAGGTGGTTTCTTTTCCGCCGATTGCTTCGGCCATCACAACTGCGGCATCATTGGCTGATTTTGTAACCAGAGCGAAGATGATGTCTTCTGTTGTGATTGTACTCCGGTACTTCAAGCCTAATTTTGAGGGTGCCATACCTGCTGCGCGTCTGGAGACAGGAAGCTTCTGTTTCATCTTGAGCTTACCCTTCTCCAGGGCTTCAAAGGCCATATAGAGGGTCATCATTTTGGTGAGGGATGCTGGATAATTTCTGGTATCTGCGTTTCTGCTATACAGGATTTCGCCAGTATCTACATCTAAAACCAGGGATGCATATTTGGCCTGCGCAGGTGCCATGAGCACGAACAGGGTCAGAAGCATGGTGGTAATAAGCTTCAGTCCTAGTTTCATTAATTTCCCCTCATCAATGGGATTGTCCAATAATATCTTAACCAGATTACTGGAAGTTATAACTCAACTCTGCCTTGTAACCATCTAAAAGAAAACGATTCTACATAAAATCGATTCTTCTGTCCAGTTGCCATTAGGATGACATATTTATCTTGAGAATTAGTGAAGATACAGAGCCAATGTTAATAAATGGCAAAAATGGCGGAAATTAGTAAATTTATTAGACAGAGAATAAGCAGAGGATAAAATGCGTCTAACTCAATTTTGGCCCCAAATTCGACCTTTATTTGTGGCCCCGCTATTGTTGGCCACGGCCTGCACCTATCAAGGCGATATAGATAAACCTTACACACAAAAAGC
>MABB01000093.1:2105-7637 GCA_002162915.1 Rhodospirillales bacterium 47_12_T64 | reverse complement strand
CTTGCCCAATTTGGCTGGAATAAAGCAAGCAAGAGCCTGAGCGCCACAGAGGTGACCGGGCTTGAACAGTATCTAAAGGAAACGGGTGCTGGAGAGCCTATAACCAAAGGAGCGCGGTTGCGATCGGATGATTTTTATTGGGTATCAGCCCTTTGTTATGATGGCGCCTTTGTTTTTAATGGTTGGAAAGACAAATCAGAGGGATTTCAGCATTTAACGTTTATGCCTTTTTTACTCGCGAATGATGAGACAGGCATTGAAGTTAACCCCTTCAGGGATGTCGGAACAAAAAATGCGGCACGCATACATCAATCCAAAGCTGAAAAGAAATCACACTTTGATCTCGAGGTGGGGAACAATGGGTTGGTAACCGGGTTTTCATTTTTTTAGTGAGCAGCGAATACTGAAAATCAAACTTCTGTCCATGAGTGAGCAGAGAGTCGAGCCGATCGGTTTTCCGAGTTCATAAAGTGTTGGTTCGATAGATCGGTTCTTTAAACAAATACGATCAGGCAGATTCATTTTATGGATCTGCCTGATTTGCTGAGCCCTGCAATCATAAATTGGTTTGCTGTTTGATCGCATCAATCAAGGGTTTGTTTGTGGCAGTTGGGTTACAGATGAGTTATGTGTTTGTTGCAATGCAGCATTGGGCTTGAAATTCTGATTTAACTGTGTATGTTACTCGTTATGTTGCATTGCAGCATGAGTGTGGTGAAGTTTGTATTCAAGAGTGTGTTGTCTGGGGTGAGACGCTTCGCCCGAGCAAAAATGACTACGGGGCTTAGATGATACGCTCCGAAAAGGATATGATCCTAGGAGACCAACGTGACAACAAACAACAAAAAGAAGCCGGCAGATACTACCGAAACGAAACCTGCGGCTGGACAAACTGCTAAACAAACGACTGCCTCTAAAGCGGGCATGATTGAAAATGAAGTTGTGGAGACTATTATGAAAACAGGTATGGATGCTGCCACCAAAGGTTATGAGCAAGCTTTCTCTTTCTCGCAAGCTCAGGCTGAAATTGCTGCGAAATCCGGCAATAGTTTTGCCGAAGGTTACCAGAAACTCAACAATCTGTTCATGGGAATGGCACAAGATGCCATGAAAAAGAACATGGCTGTTGCAGAAGCTTTCATTGGTGCAAAAGATTTCAATGAAGTTTCAGACATTCAAACAAAGTTTGCGCGTGAATCATTTGATGCCATGGTGAAAAATGGTACTGAGATTTCCGAACTCACAACCAAGCTGACCAACGAAGCTGTTGAGCCTGTACGCAAACAGGTTACTGAAGCTGTTGAAAAGATGACAAAAGCTGCTGCATAATTTTTTATGAAATGCACTTTTATGCCAAAGCCCCGCTTGTTGTGGGGCTTTTTGCATTTGTATGATTTGAAATCACCGGTGATTTAAAGTCGCCGATCGTGATTGCAGATAATTTTCTAAAAGCATATGCCCCCTTCTTGAAGAGCTCCCGCAAGAGCCCTATACTATAGGTCGATTATTTTGTCCCATTTGTCACATAGTTTATAAAGTGTCTGTGAGTTATTCTGGCAATGTTCAGGTGGTTTGCATACCAACTAAAGAAATCAGGTAGTTTCTCCATGAGTGGAAAAGAACGCGATAATGATTTTGGGACGTCAGATGACATCCTGGTAAAACCGCGTGAGAAGACAAAAAAACCTTCGATGTATAAGGTTTTGTTGTTGAACGACGATTACACCCCGATGGAATTTGTCATCCATATCCTAACCCAATTTTTTGGCAAGGATCAGGACGACGCGACCCGTATTATGCTTCAGGTACACCAAAAAGGTGTCGGGATCTGTGGCGTGTTTAACTATGATGTCGCAGAAACCAAGGCTACCCAAGTGGTGGACTTTGCCAGGAAAAATCAGCATCCATTACAGTGTGTTGTGGAAAAAGATTAAGAGTTGTTTTGCCCAGTTTCCTCAAAATTTTAAAAAATGACATTCAATTCAAATTATTTTTACTCTTTATTCTTTTTTTTGCGGGTACAATACCCTTACAAACTCTCGAATTTAGCCGAGTGTGATAAAATTTTAAGGAACTCGTTATTCCCTGATGTCTTGCTGAGCGAATAGAGGCTCCCTAGATATAGTTTGTGATGATGGTCAAAGACACAAGGTTGGTAGTTAGGGCTCTGTTAGGGAACCCAATGCTTGAGCCGGGATAGTTTGACTAAGATGGTTGTGAAGGGATGTTAATTTATGGCGATGCTATCGAATAATCTGGAACAGACACTGCACAGGGCTTTGGCCTATGCCAACGAACGTCGGCACGAATATGCCACACTCGAGCATTTGCTTTTGTCGCTAACAGAAGATCAGGATGGTATTGCGGTCTTTAGAGCCTGTGGCGTTGATATTGAGACCCTGCGCGAAGATCTGATCGATTACATCGATAACGATCTGTCCAATCTGACAACAATTCATTTAGGGGATGCAAAACCAACGGCTGGTTTCCAGCGTGTACTACAACGCGCCGCTATTCACGTTCAGTCTTCTGGGCGCGAAGAAGTTACGGGCGCGAATGTACTGGTTGCCATGTTCTCCGAGCGGGAAAGTCATGCCGTGTTCTTCTTGCAAGAACAGGAAATGAGCCGACTGGATGCTGTGAATTATATCAGCCACGGTATCACCAAGGTTGAAGGCCTAGAAGAAACCCGAACCGTCCATGGTACGGATGAGGTTCTGGAAGAAGGTGGTCCAAAAGTTGTTAAGGGGCGCGAAGCCATCGATGCCTATTGTGTCGATCTGAACCAGAAGGCCAGAGACGGGAAGATCGATCCTCTTATCGGTCGCGAGTCCGAGCTTGACCGTACGGTTCAGGTTCTCTGTCGCAGGACCAAAAATAATCCGCTTTACGTGGGTGATCCTGGGGTTGGTAAAACGGCGATTGCTGAAGGCCTGGCCAAAAAAATCGTCGACGGCGAAGTTCCTGAAGTTCTCAAAGATACCAAGATTTTCTCCCTTGATATGGGCTCGCTTCTGGCGGGAACCAGATATCGTGGTGACTTTGAAGAGCGCCTGAAGGGTGTGGTTAAAGAGGTCGAAGCCATGGATGGCGCGGTTCTCTTCATCGATGAAATTCACACCGTTATCGGTGCTGGTGCGACTTCTGGCGGTTCCATGGATGCCTCAAATCTGCTCAAGCCAGCGCTACAAAACGGCGAGTTGAGCTGCATCGGCTCCACGACCTACAAAGAATACCGCAATCACTTTGAAAAAGATCGCGCGTTGGTGCGCCGATTCCAGAAAATCGACGTGGCAGAGCCATCTATCGAAGACACGGTAAAAATTCTGCGTGGCCTTAAACCTTATTACGAAGAGCATCACAAGGTTAAGTACACCAATGAAGCTCTGCGCACAGCAGTTGAGCTCTCTGCGCGCTATATTGGTGATCGCAAGCTGCCAGACAAGGCGATTGATGTGATCGATGAAGCCGGTGCGTCACAGATGCTTCTACCAGAAGACAAACGCAAGAAGTCTTTAGGTGTGAAGGATGTCGAGGCTGTCGTGGCCAAAATTGCCCGGATCCCACCAAAATCTGTATCCAAGGATGACAAGTCCGTTCTCAAAAATCTTGAACGCGATCTCAAGACCATGGTTTATGGACAGGACAAGGTGATCACTGCACTGGCTTCTGCCATCAAGCTGGCCCGTGCTGGCTTGCGCACTCCTGAAAAACCTATCGGCAGCTATCTCTTCACTGGACCAACCGGTGTGGGTAAGACAGAAGTTGCCAAGCAGTTGTCTCATTCCCTTGGAGTAGAGATCACTCGCTTTGATATGTCCGAGTACATGGAACGCCACGCAGTCTCTCGCTTGATCGGTGCGCCTCCGGGCTACGTCGGTTTTGATCAGGGCGGTTTGCTGACTGATGCGGTTGATAAAACACCGCATTGCATCCTGCTTTTGGATGAGATTGAAAAAGCCCACCCGGATATCTTCAACATTCTGTTGCAGGTGATGGATAACGGTCGTCTAACTGATAACAACGGTAAAACAATCGATTTCCGCAATGTGATCCTGATCATGACATCAAATGCCGGTGCGGCCGATATGGCAAAACCTGCCATTGGTTTTGGTCGTGAAATGCGGATCGGTGATGACGAAGAGGCGGTGAACAAAATATTCACACCTGAGTTCAGGAACCGCCTCGATGCGATCATTCCGTTCAAGAGCTTGTCACCTGCGGTTATGGCCAAGGTGGTGGACAAATTCATCATGGAACTGGAAACCCAACTGGCCGACCGTCAGGTTACTTTTGATCTGGCACCAAAAGCGAAGAAATGGCTAGCAACCAAGGGCTACGACCCGCTCTATGGCGCGCGTCCTCTTGCCCGTGTAATCCAGAACAAGATCAAGAAGCCACTGGCCGAAGAGCTGCTGTTTGGCAAGCTTACCCGCGGTGGAACGGTTCGGATTGACGTCAAAGACGACGAGCTAACCTTCAGTTTCCCGGAAGAACCCAAAGGGAAAGACCCCAAGGGTTCCGGACCTAAAAAGTCGAAACGGAAACAGCCTGCTTAGGCATGTTATTCCTGTTTCGCTAAATACAACAAAGGCCTCGCAACTGCGGGGCCTTTGTTGTTGGGAGGACCCTCTACGCAATACTTCTCCGGTCTCTACTTCTCCGGTCTCTACTTCTCCGGTCTCTCCTGGAAAACGCAAGAGTACCGATCATGTGATCGTAAGAATACCTTGAGTATGATATTCATTGTAGTACAATAAATTGTACAAAAGGAGATGTATCTTGCAAGTTTTACCTTATAGCCGGGCCAGACAGGGTTTTGCGGAACTGATGAAATCGGTGAATGCGAACCATACGCCAATTCACGTTACTCAAAAATCTGGCGATGATGTGGTTATTATCAGCAAGGCTGATTTTGACGCTCTTGAAGAGACAATGCACCTTTTATCCAGCCCTGCGAATGCACAGCGTCTCAATGACAGTATTTTCGAGCTTGAGGCAGGTGGCGGCAGTGAACACGATTTAGCTGATATATGAGGCTAATTTGGAGTGAGAATGCCTGGGCGGATTATCTCTATTGGCAAACTAACGACAAAAAAATGATGAAACGTATTAATCTTTTGATTAAGGAGATTAAACGTTCCCCGTTCGAAGGTACTGGTAAACCAGAACCCTTGAAACATAACTGGGTTGGCTATTGGTCAAGGAGAGTAAGCCAGACAGACAGGTTGGTTTATAAAGTCACCGATGAGGCCGTCTTTATCGCTCAGGCCAGATTTCACTATAAATAGGGATGTAAATTTAATAAATCAAATTGGCTTGTATCTGTAGAAATGTGCAAAGAGGATGCAACCAATTTCTTTGGTGTTGAGCTAGCCGTGGCTACGACTCTAAATTCCCTGCCTCTTTGTTAGAAGCCTTTTGGTAAAACAAACTCTGCTGCTGTGATTTTTAACTCATCCCCAGTTTGCATTTGGATAGTCACAGTAGCATTACCGTTTTCATCTCTATCACTAATAGCAGCTTCATTTA
>MABB01000093.1:0-2085 GCA_002162915.1 Rhodospirillales bacterium 47_12_T64 | reverse complement strand
TCCCTGTGACGAGGCACGTGTAAATCAATGACTCCTATAGCGCTTAGTTCTGTAGAGGTAATGGCATTTTTAAGCTGGATCACTAGCGTGCCTTGCTTCCAGTCGATTTCGATTGTGACTAATGTCCAGTCATGCATTTTTTACTCCTTGATCGAGGGCATTGATGTCCCGCACCCTCTAAATATACGGCCTCGAAGCCTAATAATTTGTCATAATTCTTCAATGGACACCTTCTCCCAATAAAGACTTTTGGTGCACTTTTGAATAATTAAACCACTTTGGATGAGACTAGCAAAATACTCTTCGACTATTCTGATGCTATTAAAGTGAGGAAACGATGACGCAATATTCTCGTTGTTATTTATAAAACTCCAAATTCTCCAAGCGTCAAATCCACCAATGGAACAATCAAGGTCAAACTCAAAATCTACAACCATTGTAGAGCTTGTGATGCAACAGCCACTTCCATGAAAGTAATAACTCAAATCATTATCTGAAAAATCATCCTTTATCGGGGCCTTGAGGGATCTCCAATCAGAAAGCTTTTCAATTTTGAGGAGGTTGGACAGCTTGCTCGAGAGCGGGAGTACGGATTTTGTATAGAGTTTAATGATCTCTACGAGTTCCTGTGCATTTGAATTAGTAGCTTTTGTCCTAAACATATCTACTGCCTTGGCACTTGGTAAAAGGGAGGAGGGAGTAAAACCCCTCTCCCCAAAGAATGAGTTACGTTTCCAATATCTCCTTATCAGAAGAGATAACATTGTTATCCTTTTCAGAAACTCTGTTCAGGTTTCTGGTCATATACATCATCACGAGCAATACGAGTAAAAGCAAGCCGCTGCCCATGGTTAGGGCATAGTCTTCCATCTGCAGGATGGAGTAGAGGAAGCCGTAGAGCGCGCTGAGCAGAGTGCCGATGGCGAGACCATTTGTTTTATCACTTGTAGCGGCGGTGATGTAGCTGGCAATCGACAAGACTGTCATACCTGCAGCGAGCGAATAGGACAGGCTAAAGTTGACATGTTCGGACAGAGTTAGAAGCAACAGGTAAAACACAGAAAGCGAGATTCCGACCAAGAGATATTGCACCAAGTGCAAGCGAATGCCACGGGTGAATTCGAACACCAGCAGCATGAGATAAGTGAGGGCGACAAACATGATACCGTATTTGGCGGCACGGATGGAGGTGCCGTAGTGGGAGACAGGTTCAAACAGTTGGGCCTCAGCAATGATTTCACCAAGGTTCAGGTTTGTTGAGTCATTAAAGACTTGTGGGTAGTTGCGCGATAAATGGCTGACTTCCCAACGGGCAGAAAATCCTTCGGCTGTGATTTCGCGCTCTCCCGGGAGGAACTGTCGAAAGCTCGGGTGCGGCCAGTCGGCTGAGATCTCTATCGACGTGTTCATGCCAAGCGGAATGGCACTGATGTTCCTGCTCCCGCGCAAGGTGGTATCAAACTGTACTGAAATCTTTGAAAGATCCTGATCAGGATCAAGCTTGGCTGAAAAACCGCTGCTGAGGAAATCAGTTCGAAGGCCTGTGCCGGGCATAAGCTCAAGAGCCTTGCCATCAATGCTGACTGTCGGGGAAGGCCCAATGCCGCTGTTGTCGGTCAGGGCCACGGCGATATAGGCTTGATCGTAATTGATTTTATGCAGATTTTTTATCGGCGGTGGATCAAGTTTGAAGGTCGCTGATCCCTTGATGTCGGCAGTGTAAACCAGGCTGCGATAGATCGAACGCTCGCGAAAACCGTGCTCGAGATCGCTGCTGAGCTTGAGCTGATCGGGTAACATGATCAGCTTATCGTGACCGACGATAATTCGATCCTTGCCGTTGCTATCCGTAATGCGTTTTTCCGTTGTGTAGGGCACTATCAGAAGTGGCGCGGCAATGGTCTGCTCCTGCCCCCATTCTTGATCGGTCTGATTGAGAACAGAACGATAAAGACTGTGCCTCTCGTTCATCAGGTCGTGCACCAGTGCGGTTGGGATCAACATCAGCAGTGTCAGAAATCCTATGATCACGGCTTTGATCATGAGCGGATTAGAGTTGGCAAGTTTTCCGCTTAAATCGCCTGT
>MABB01000104.1 GCA_002162915.1 Rhodospirillales bacterium 47_12_T64 | reverse complement strand
GATCTAGAAGACAAGGCAGTCCCCTTTCTTCAAGTCGTGAAAATTGTCCTCTTCCGAATGCCACAACTCAGTGAAGAGATCATGCCCTTTATGATCCTCTTTGCTGCGATGGCGACCTTTTGGAAGCTGACCCGGGCAAATGAACTCGTCATTATTAGATCTGCAGGCGTATCGATTTGGGGAATTATATTTCCTTTTGCTTTTTGCTCCCTGATGATTGGAGTTCTCGCTTTTTCAGTTATAAACCCTGTGTCCTCGGCCCTTTTTGCCAAGAACAAGGAACTGAGTAGAACCTACAAGAAAAAAGACCAGGCAATTTTCAAGGTATCAGAAACAGGGCTTTGGCTGAGGCAACCTGACACGACTGGTTTATCTGTCATTCATGCCGGGTCTGTGAATAAAGATTTATCACTAAACAATGTCATAATATTCAACCTTTCAAATGATGGAGAATTTATTTCTCGGTACGATTCATCTAAAGCCCGATTAGCTGATGGAAACTGGATACTGAAAGAAGCCTGGCATTCTTTCCCTGGAACAAAACCCTCTTATTTCGAAGAAGTTTTGATTCCCACTGAACTGACAATGGAGAAGGTTCAAGACAGTTTTGCCAGCGCCAAATCTATATCTTTTTGGGAGCTTCCCTATTTTATTAACTTACTTGAAAATGCCGGGTTCTCAGCAGTAAAACTTAAACTCCAGTACCATAGGCTGTTATCAAAACCCTTTTTATTCCTGGCCATGGTTTTACTGGCGGCAACCTTTTCCATGCAACAACACAGGCGCGGACGTGTTGGTTTGATGATCCTTTCTGGTATTCTTACTGGATTTCTGCTTTATTTCCTATCCAACTTTGTTTTTGCGTTGGGCCAGTCAACCAAAGTTCCGATTGCTTTGGCGGCGTGGTCTCCGGCGGGGGTATCATTATTGTTAGGCGTCACAATGTTATTACACCTGGAAGACGGATAAAAAATGTCTTTTAGGGGGGTAAAAACACTATTAAGAAACAGTGCATCTATTGCGGCGATTTCTCTTGCTCTTAACTTTGCCACCAGCGCAGAGACGATTGCTCAATCTGTCGAAGGAATTAGCAACGAAATTCCCGCGCTGATAAGTGCAGACGAAGTTGTCTATGACGAAGGTCTCGGCATCGTAACCGCAGCTGGTAACGTGGAAATTTCGCAAGGCGAACGCACTGTTTTAGCTGACAGCATTTCTTATAATATGAATACGAATGTTGTAACGGCCACAGGTAACATCAGCCTTCTTGAACCAAGCGGCGATATTGTTTTTGCCGAACATGTTGAACTCACCGAGAACCTTAAAGAAGGCTTCATTCGTGATATCCGTGTGCTACTGACCGATCGAAGCAGACTGGCCGCTACAAGTGGCCAATTAACAAGCGGAAATACTTCAGTTTTCACTAATGGTGTTTTTAGCCCCTGTGAGCTTTGTAAAGACGACCCCAGCAAAGCCCCGATCTGGCAATTAAAAGCCAAAAAGATTACCCACAACAAAGAATCTCAAACGATCAAGTATGATCATGCATGGATGGAAATCTTTGGCGTACCAGTAATTTATACCCCTTATTTAGCGCATCCAGATCCAACGGTAAAAAGACGGAGTGGTTTTCTTCTACCTAGTTATGGGAGTTCCACCCAGCTTGGTATCACGCTACAGATTCCATATTACTGGGCAATTGACGATTCTTCAGAACTTCTTTTTGCGCCCATCGCCACTACCAAACAGGGGGTGGTTCTCGCAGGTGAGTACGAAAAGAAGTTTAGCACCGGTGATTTGTCTATCGAGGCAAGTGCTACGGTTGCAGATCTAGATGAAAATAACGGCAACGTTAAAGAAGACAAGTTTCGCGGCCAAATAATAAGTGAAGGACGGTTTGACCTCGATAAGACCTGGCGTTGGGGCTTCAATGCCGAGCATGCATCCGATGATACCTATGGTCGTGTCTATGGCTTCAATACTGATTCAGAACTTGAAACGAGTGCGTTTATTGAGGGATTCCGAGGACGAAATTATGCCAAACTGGACAGTTACAAATTTCAAAGCTTGCGCAGTGGTGTTGATGATTCAGAGAACCCTTACGTCCTTCCCCGTGCACAATACAACTTTCAAAGCCAACCCGGTATAACAGGCGCGACCTATCGACTTGACGCAAATGCTCAGGCACTTGGCCGTTCAGAGGGCAGAGACAGTCGCCGTGTCTCTCTGATTGGTGGTTGGGATCTCCCCTATACTGGATCATGGGGAGATCAGTACAAGTTAACCACCCAAGTTCAAGCGGACGGTTATTGGGTAAATGCTGTTAATCAAGACAACGATACGATACGTAAAGACGGCGATACCTATAGCGGTGTCACGGGTCGGGTTTTCCCACAACTTGCTTTGGAATGGCGATATCCTTTTGCCAGTTACAGAGGAAAATTCACTCAAACGATTGAACCTATAGTCCAGGGCGTTCTAGCGCCAAATGGCTCAAACCCAAGTGAAATACCCAATGATGACAGTCGTGACTTTGAATTTGATGATGCATCTCTCTTCGACCTAAACCGCTTTTCTGGCACTGACCGTGTTGATTCAGGAAGTCGTGTAAGCTACGGGCTAAAATGGACTGCCAGCACAACAAGTGGAAACCAGGCCGACTTCCTTATTGGTCAAAGCTATCGATTTAATGGGGAAAATGATCTGTATGAAGAAAATTCCGGACTGAGAGATGCGGTTTCCGACATTGTCGGGCATATAGGAATCTATACCATTGATGACTTTTCTGCTCTTTATCGGTTCAGATTTGATCCTGATGATCTAGGGTCAAATCGTAATGAAGTTGAAGTCAATATAGGTCCTAAGGCACTGAATTTAAATTTAGACTATGTCTTTTTGAAAGATGATAACGTCGATGGAGTTACTTCAGATCGTGAAGAGCTTGAAATCGGAATTACAAGCCAATTCTCCAAATATTGGAGCCTCAATTCGAGTTACACAAGAGATCTTGATGCAGAAGCGTCTAGAGAAGCAAGTTTTGGACTGATATATCTTGATGAATGTATTATTGTTGACACTCAATATGTTCGAACATGGTTTGAAGATAGAGAAATTGAACCAGATGATCGGTTTACACTTGAGTTGACATTCAAACATCTTGGAACGATTCAACCGCTCTAACCAATGAATAAGATCACAGGCGTAAATCAGCGATTACTGTTGCAATGCCTTAAATGTATAAGGAAATAGATACTCAAATGAAACGCTTGCTGCTTGTCCCTTTACTGAGTGTCACATTACTTTTTGCCGTATCATCCCAAGCACAGGATGTCTTAAGACCGGCAGCTGTTGTTAATGACGATATTATTTCCCTGCTAGATGTCACCCAGCGTACTCAGTTGGCCATAATCTCTGCCCAAAGGAAAAATACTCCTGAAGTCAGGCAGCGAATGTTACGCCAGACCGTCCGTATTCTGATCGATGAAAGACTGAAAATTCAAGAAGCTGAACGACTTAATATCAAAATTTCTGACAAACAAATACAAGATGCACTTGTCAGCGTTGCAAACCAGAATAAAATGACGACAGAACAGTTATTAGGGGGCCTTCGGAAACAAGGTGTTCTTCCCAATACTCTGTTTGATCAATTTAAAGCTGATCTGGCTTGGCGTGCCGTTGTCAGTAGACATTTGCGGTCTTCGGTTAACATCTCAGACGCGGAGATAGAGGAAGTCGTGTCTAAGGTTCGCTCTCAAAAATCTGGCACTCAAAAAAGAATTTTTGAGATTTTTCTCAGCGTTGACACCGTCTCGGAAGAAGCGCGTATCAAGCAACAAGCAACAGATGTCTTCGCAACAATAAAGAACGGTGGCCGTTTCTCTGCTATAGCCAGGCAGGTTTCTCAATCCAATAGTGCCGGGCTTGGTGGGGATCTTGGCTGGCTGCAAACAGGACAGCTATCCTCCGAACTTCAGTCCTCTGTCGCAAACGCTTCCGTTGGTAGTCTTGTTGGCCCAATTCGCACAACTCGAGGCTACTATATCCTTCTTGTTCAGGATGAAAGGTCTACCAAAAATGAGCAGAAGGTCCACTTAAAACAGTTTCTTTTTACCCTTCCTGCAAACCCGAGCTTTGAACAGACACAAAAAGTTCAATCAAGAGCAGCCGATGCAAAGCGTAAATATGACGGCTGCAGTACAATGGATCAGCTTGCAGACGAGCTCGGAGACGAGGGTTCAGGTGACCTTGGTACGATCAACACGAATGATTTACCGCAGAATACCCGGGATGCGATTAGCCAAGTCAAAATCGGCAATACAACACAGGCAATCCAAGTGTCCGGCGGCATTGCTATCATTGCCGTCTGTGATCGTCAGGAAAGCGGTAGTATCGATAAATTGGCCATTGAAGAGAAACTGACCAATGATCGCCTTGATACTCTGTCGCGCCGGTACTTACTGGATCTAAGACGTAGTTCAAATGTGGATATCCGTTTGTGATGATGCATAACGCCCCAGTTCTTCCACTCGCTGTTACTATGGGAGAACCTGCGGGTATTGGTGGCGAACTATCCCTAAGATCCTGGAGCGCGCGTCAGAAAGATTCTTCACCCTTTTTTGTCATTGATGATCCACAGCGTCTGAAAGAAATATCAACCTCTCTATCTTTGAATGTACCGATAGAGAAAATCTCGTCACCTTCAGAAACCACGGAATGTTTCAAACACGCCTTGCCTGTTATCGAGCAAAAACTTGTCGAGGACGTCGCTCCGGGTAAGCCGAGAACGTCAAATGGTGGTTCTGTTTTAGCCTCCATTCAACGGGCCGTCTCTTTTGTTCAATCAGACCAAGCCTCTGCCGTCGTTACCAACCCCATAAACAAGTTGGTTCTCTATAACGCCGGCTTCAGACATCCTGGCCATACAGAGTATTTGGCCGAGTTGGCTGGCAGCCAAGCCGCCTCGATAATGATGCTTGCTTGTAAACAGTTGCGTGTCGTTCCCGTAACGATACATCTCTCCCTCCAAGAGGCGATACAAGCTCTGAGCAGAGATTTGATCAAGCATACAATCCGCACAACGGACTCGGCCTTAAAAAAGGACTTTGGGATTCAATCTCCTCGAATTGCGATATCTGGGCTTAACCCTCACGCAGGAGAGAGTGGTTCTATGGGACGAGAGGAGATCGAATTGATCGAACCAGTCCTGGAAGAGTTACGTCATGAAGGTATCAATCTGACCGATCCGCTCCCAGCAGATACCATGTTTCATGCGAGAGCCCGTGAAGAATATGATGTGGCAGTATGCATGTATCATGATCAAGCTTTAATCCCGATTAAAACATTGGATTTTGATGGTGGAGTTAACATAACCCTCGGCCTTCCTTTTATCAGAACTTCCCCGGATCACGGCACCGCTTTTAATATCGCAGGCAAAGGTATTGCCAACCCAAGCAGCATATTAGCTGCGATTGATATGGCAGCTGAGATGGCTGCTAAGCGAACACAAAAGTAATAGCAAAATGACCAAATCACCTGACAACCTACCTCCCTTACGCGAAGTAATTTCACAGTTTGATCTCGCGGCAAAAAAATCTCTCGGTCAGAACTTTCTTCTTGATCTAAACCTGACCTCCCGCATTGCACGTAGTGGTGGCCCGTTAGATAACGGAACCGTTTTTGAGATAGGTCCCGGTCCCGGTGGTTTAACTCGCGGCCTACTTATGGAAGGTGCGTCACATGTTATTGCCATCGAAAAAGATCAGCGATGTATCAAGGCTCTGGAAGAGGTTACAAAGGCCTATGACGGCAAACTAGAGGTTTTGGACAAAGACGCATTGAAAGTTGATTTAACCCTACTGGGAACCTCTCCCAGACGGGTTGTTGCGAATTTACCTTACAACATTTCGACCGTGTTACTTTTACATTGGCTCAAACAGCTCGCTGCTGATCCTACGGCCTTTGCAAGCCTGACGTTGATGTTTCAAAAAGAGGTCGTGGATCGCCTCACGGCAAAACCAAGAACAAAGAGTTACGGTAGACTAACCATCATGACACAATGGCTCTGTGAAACCTCTGCTTTATTCGATATCCCTCCCCGGGCCTTCATCCCTCCCCCAAAAGTCACATCGACCGTTGCAAGGCTTGAACCCCGTCAACACCCCCTTGCAGAGGCTGATGTTTATGCTCTTGAAAAAGTAACAGAATCAGCTTTTGGGCAAAGACGTAAAATGCTCAGACAAAGCTTGAAAACTCTTGGCGTCGATACAGCACAACTTATAGCCAAAGCTGATATTAAAGAGACTGCTCGGGCAGAAGAGCTCTCTATTGAAGAGTTTTGTGCTCTGGCAAGAGCTTACAAGGCTCTTAAGCTTCCAGTTTAAAGGCACAGCCTCTAATCAAATACAAATAATTGAAAATTCTTGCGACCACCACAACCCAATGTTATAGAACTTTTCCTCTCCACAAAACTGACCAAGCATTTCATTAGCTAAATACAGATAGCGAATTTTCAATGATGTCAGGTTCTAATTCCGTCACGAACGTAGAGAGGAATAGTATGTATATTCTATTATATTTGGGGAAGAATTGTGAAACATCTTACGATCTTGATCTTCGCACTACTTGCTGTCGGGTGCAGTAATTCAACGTACAACACGGAAGTTGGCTCTGGGCCTATTACGTTAAGTAGTCGTGCTCAAGCGTCTTTTCAGAAATATCTAGAATCGAACCCAACAGTTTTTGCCGTAACACAAGATGGATCTACCAGTTGGGGATATTACTATTGTCCAGAGTTCAATGGTTGTCGCGGATCAAGGCAGCAATCAATGGCTCCAGCAATCAAGACTTGTGAAGAACGCTCACATGGAAAGCCGTGTAAAGTTTACGCTATAGGACGCAACATCGTATGGAAAAATGCCGGCTTATAAGAAAAACGATCATCAGCCTTTATAAGTAAAAATAGTCGTTACGTATTTTCCAGTAAGTTTGTAACAATGGCAATGCAGAGCTGTTCGGGGTCTCAGGTCGGACCGATGTCCTGCTGACTGGTGCTCTGGTGATTGGTGTCGTGGTAGGTTCAGGCGCGAAGAAGTGAAAGACCTTCTATGATAAAGAGTTCTACACAAGTGTTTGCTTCCCCCACACGACATGATTACTAAGCCTAGACCTCTCTCAAGCCTCTAACAAAATCATTAAGGCCAGGCCGACGATCTCGCTTAAGACGTTCTGAACGTAATATGGACTGCACATCCGCGACTGACTTTTCGACATCTTTGTTAATAATGATGTAATCGTATTCTGCCCAGTGGCTCATTTCATCGGCGGCTTTGGCCATACGCTCCTTTACAACATCGTCACTGTCCTGTGCTCTCGCGTAGAGGCGGCGCTCAAGCTCTTTTAACGAAGGCGGGAGAATAAATACCCTGACAATGTCGCTCGCAGCTTTCGCAGCGACTTGTTGTGTTCCCTGCCAATCAATATCGAACAACACATCCTTGCTATTACAGAGTCCATTTTCAACGGGCTCTCGTGGCGTACCGTACTTGTTATCAAATACCGTTGCGTATTCGAGCATATCTCCCCGTTCTACCATTTCGTCGAATTCTTTATTGGCAACAAAATAATAATCTTTACCATCAACTTCCCCGGGGCGCATTTTCCGCGTCGTTGCCGATATCGATAAGGTCAGCTCTTTTTCTCGCTCGAGCAAAATTCTGGAAATTGTTGTCTTCCCTGCTCCTGATGGAGAAGACAACACAAGCATTAAACCACGACGTTGGATAACTTTTTTCGAAGACTTGTTCATTTTACTGATCATTAATTCCGGTTATTCAACATTTTGAATTTGTTCACGGAGCTGTTCTATAGTCGCCTTTAAATCAATACCAATCCGCGTCATCGCGACATCAGAGGATTTAGAGCAAAGGGTATTCGCTTCGCGGTTAAACTCCTGACAAAGAAAATCCAGACGACGCCCGCATGGACCTCCCTGGGCCAGAAGATCACGTGCTGCAGCAACATGCGCAGAAAGACGGTCGAGTTCTTCGCGAATGTCAGATTTCGTCACCAGAATAGCAACTTCCTGAGCCAGACGATCATCAGATACCGGGCTTCCGTCTTTTAAGAGTTCATCCATTTGTTTCTTAAAGCGTTCATGTAATGCAGCTGGTTGTGTTGCAGCAAGTTCCGATGCTTTTTTGTGTAAATCTTCTATATCGGTCAGTTGGCTTTGGGCAATTTCAGCAAGCCTGCCTCCTTCCTCAAGCCGCATTTGTATCATTTGCGTTATCGCATCGCCTAAACTTTGGACAATCAAGGTCAGGCGATTCTCTGTATCTTCTGGGGACTCTTCTTCTTCGACAAGTTCGAGAACCCCTCTCAAATTGAGAATCCCATCTATCGAAGGCGCAACAGCATCAAGGTCATTACCAATGCGCGTGGCCAAAGGAATAACCTGCTGCAATATATCTTCGTTAACCTGAAGTTTTACAGATTTTTGTTTATTATCAATCACTAGATTGACGTGAAAATTACCACGTTTAAAACTTTTGGATAATTCTGAACGAACTCTTGCATCAAGAGATTCAAACCCATTTGGCAGCCGACAACGCGCATCCAGGTTTTTACCATTCACACTCTTGAGCTCCCAGGACCACGTCGTCCCTACATACTCACCTTCAGCTCTGGCAAATCCTGTCATACTCGCGATAGCTTTAGCCATAAATATATTCCTCAATAAAATAAAAACGCGGTTAATTAACCGATCAAATAGTTTGCATTCTTCAAGAGCGGTATTATTTTCATATGCGTTATACCCAATGCATATGAGATCCTGCAAGAATGACTGAACCAAACACGATATTTATTACCGGCGCATCCAGTGGAATAGGGGCTGCACTTGCCGAATCCTACGCCGGATCAGGTAAAACACTCTTTCTTGTTGGCAGAAACAAAACGCGTCTCGATTATATTGCCATAAAATGTAAGAAACTTGGAGCAGATGTTCACAAGATTATTCTCGAGGTAAAAGACCCCGTAGCCTGCAAATTGGCGATTGAGCAAGCAAACGAAGAATCACAACTGGATTTGGTTATTGCCAACGCAGGGATATCAGGTGGAGCTGGCTCTTCCAGTGAAACCGATGCACAGGTTCGGGAAATTATGGATATAAATATTAACGGCGTCCTGAACACCGTTTTACCATCCATAGACATCATGAAAGCAAACGCCGGAGGGCAAATTGCAATTATGTCGTCGCTCGCATCGTTTAAAGGCTTACCCAGTGCTCCAGCCTATTGCGCGAGTAAAGCAGCGGTTAGAACTTGGGGGGAAGGCCTGCGGGGAGATTTAAAAAAATACAACATAAAGGTGACGGTTATCACACCGGGCTTTGTAAAAAGCGGTATTACTGCTGTAAATAAATTCCCAATGCCTTTTTTGATGGAAGGCTACAAGGCAGCTTCAATAATCAAAAAGGGTTTGAAACAAAACAAAGCCAGAGTTTCTTTTCCAAAACCAATGTATATGGCTGTTTTATTTTTCTCTTCACTCCCTCTTTTTCTGTCAGAATTCGTATCTGACAGATTACCGAAGAAGAATTAGCCTCTGATATATCAGGGATATATCGCGCAGCACAAAATGCGCGTTCCGTCACATGACAAAACGCGCAGCTGTATTCAGGACTTCCTACTTGGTAGAAAGAGTTCTTACTTGTGACGGAAAGTAATCCGACCCTTAGTTAAATCGTAAGGAGTCATTTCAACGTCAACTTTGTCACCAACCATGGTACGAATGCGGAATTTACGCATTTTCCCACCAGTATGTGCGATAATTTCGTGTCCATTTTCAAGCTCAACCCGGAACATTGCATTCGGGAGCTTTTCAATAACAGTACCACTAAACTCAAGGAGTTCTTCTTTAGCCATTCAATCTTGCCTTTTTCTACCGCATTCTTGCGTTGCGCAAAACTACCCAACATCTGCAAAAGGTCAAGCTATCATCGACTCTTGGAGTCAAATCATAGAAAGAAATTAAGGACCAATGCCTTTTTGGGCCGTTTAGACCTATTCTAGACTAAAAATTGTATGAAACTGATAATATTTTGTTGAGCAGAATTACTTCATTTTTATTGAACGCCACATACGTACGTTCTTGTTATGCTCTTTTAAATTTTTAGCAAAGGAATGTCCTCCCGTACCATCTGCTACAAAGTATAAGTATTTTGTCTTCGCTGGCTGCGTAACAGCTTCCAGTGCAGATCTACCCACATTTGTAATTGGTCCTGGAGGCAGACGGTCTATCGTGTAGGTATTATAGGGTGTCGGTGCCTTAAGGTCTTTCCGAGAAAGGCTTCGCCCCAAAGGAGCCTGCCCCATCGTAATTCCATAGGAAACGGTTGGATCTGACTGAAGCCGCATCTTTCGATTCAGACGATTTATAAAAACACCGGCAACGAGCGGTCTCTCAGAAGCAATCCCAGTTTCTTTCTCAACAATAGACGCGAGGATCAGAGCTTCCTCAATAGACTTTAAAGGCAGCCCTTCCTGCCTATCTCCCCAGAGTTCGTTCATATTTTCAGTGAGGGCGTTTTGCATACGATCAACAATAGATTGCCGACTGTCTCCTCTTACAAACTGATAAGTTTCAGGAAGTAAACTGCCTTCTTTGGGAATTATTAGTACCTCACCAGAGAGATCTTTATCGTGGCGCAGAATATCAACGATTTCAAAAGAGGTTTTGCCTTCGGGTATTGTCACCGAATAACTAACCGTCTTCCCTTTTTCCAGAATCTTAAGAACCTCATCCATGGAAACAGTTGCCGGAAAAAGAAATTCACCAGCCTTAAGGTTTCTCGCACGTTTTGAGTAACGGGCACCTAATTGGAAAATAAGGCTATCGCTTATCACACCTTCGCTTTTAAGAATGGAGGAGATCTGCTCCAAGCCCGCTCCGCGAGGGATCACCACGGCCACCTCCTCTTTTAGAGGTCCCACTGCTAAAAACGTCTGTTGCCCATAGTAAAGTACAATTGAAACCGCCATAAAAATAAAGGCAATACAAAGCGAGGCCCACTTCTTAAAAGAGGGCCTCGCTGATTGTTTATTTTCTTCAGTCACAATTTGAGTGAATTAATTAAATGCTTTGAGCACAAGGCTGGCGTTCGTGCCGCCAAAGCCAAATGAGTTCGAGAGTGCATAGTCAATTTTGCGTTCTTGCGCCTGGAGCGGAACAAGATCAATTCCCTGGCATGATTCAGAAGGGTTTTCCAAGTTTAGTGTCGGAGGAATAACGCCCTCTTTCATTGCCTTAACCGAGAATATGGCTTCAACCGCGCCTGCTGCACCAAGGAGGTGACCTATGGCAGATTTAGTGGAAGACATGCAAAGGTTTTCATTTCCCCCGAATAGGCGTTTAACCGCACCGAATTCAATCTCATCACCGAGAGGAGTGGAAGTACCATGCGCATTGATATAATTCACATCATTCGCATTGATTCCAGCCCGCTTCAAAGCAGCTGACATGGCACGGAAACCACCGTTTCCATCGGCAGGAGGCGCTGTTATATGATGTGCATCCCCGGATAGACCATAACCGACAACTTCACCGTAAATGGTAGCCCCACGAGCCTTGGCGTGCTCGAGCTCTTCAAGCACAACAACACCAGCACCCTCACCCATAACAAATCCATCACGCCCGTCATCCCAAGGGCGAGAACCTTCTTTGGGTGAATCGTTATACCCAGTAGACAGTGCACGAGATGCACAGAATCCAGCAATCCCCAAACGAC
>MABB01000126.1:6623-10171 GCA_002162915.1 Rhodospirillales bacterium 47_12_T64 | reverse complement strand
AATTTAGCGGGGAGAACGTTAGGTTATTTAACCCAAGGTACTTCACCAGCGGATTAATACTATTGAAGTCAAATTCCTTAACCAACAGAAGATACCCCTTCCCCTTACGAAGAAAGGATGGATTGGCTTCATAGCTATCGGGATAAATCTCCCCCACTGAAATCGCGAATAATTTTCCCTGATGAGAGACAAAACTCCCAGAAGTTGCCGTCTCCGGTTGCCTGTTTACAACCTGCTCAACCAGATAATTTATCTCAAGTCGTAAAGAGGGATTCAAATGCCCCTCTTCCAAAAAACTTATCTGTCGATTTTTGGATCCTGTGATCTCGTAATAGGATTTGAGATCTTCATGCAAAAATATAATTTCACTAAGACCGTTAGCATAGGCAAACTCCTGACCTAAATGTTTGTTTGCCCATTCCAAATTTATTTCTTCAACCAGATTGTGATAGCTCTCATCCCAATAGCTATTTGCATTAGTCAGATAGACGAGTTCTCCCAAATCATCTTTCAAGGAACGTTCAACAAGCTCGGCATAGTTATGTTGAATGACTTCATCTTGCTTATAAACTGCGTACCAAAGGACACCCAAGGTAAGAAGAATAGTCAAACCAATCGCACAGGCAATCTGGGCATAAAGGCCGTATATCACAGTGTGACGCTTGTGGTTCAAAAATTAATTCCCAACGAATCAAAGTGCGAATGATAATCTATCTTAATTATAATTAATACAAAATTAAACACCTGATTTAAATGGGTTATCTAACTTCATATCTAAACAATATGTCTGTTTAGCTGCAAGAATCTTAAATTTCCGAGCATAATTTCGACGATAACGGTGATAAACAATACTGTGATCATTCATAATCGTCATTGCGTGAGTAAAAGGCGCTTCTTACACTCATCAAATATCCGGGGATATACTTTGTTTTCGGATAGCCTCATTGACAAAAGGACGCTTCATGACAAATCCCACTGGCCCCTTATCAGGAATACGTGTTTTTGATCTTTCCAGGATCATGGCCGGACCAAGTTGCACTCAAATGCTGGGCGATATGGGAGCGGATGTCATTAAGGTCGAGCGTCCCGGTCAAGGCGATGACACACGAAAATGGGGCCCTCCTTTTCTTAAGGATAAACACGGAGAGGACACAGACGAGAGTGCTTATTATCTCTCGGCCAATCGAAACAAACGCTCCGTAAATCTAGACATCTCCAAACAGGAAGGGCAAGACCTCGCCCGTAAAATGATCGCAAAAAGCGATATTCTGGTTGAAAATTTTAAAGTCGGCGGCCTTGCGAAATACGGTCTTTCCTATAAAGACTTGAAGGACGAATTTCCGAACTTGATCTATTGCTCAATCACTGGATTTGGGCAAACTGGTCCCTATGCCCCACAGGCTGGCTACGACTTCCTTATCCAGGGAATGGGTGGAATTATGAGTTTGACGGGGGAGCCTGATGGACAACCGATGAAAGTCGGGGTCGCCATCGTCGATTTGATGTGTGGCATGTATGCCAGCAATGCCATACTCGCAGCACTACATCATCGAAACAATACGGGACAGGGACAGTTTATTGACGTTTCCCTCCTCGACACCCAGATAGCCTGGCTCGCGAACCAAGGGCTCTATTACCTTACCTCAGGAGAACTTCCACCACGTCTTGGAAACGGCCACCCGAACATTGTTCCCTATAATGTTTTTCCATCACAAGACGGTCACTTTATTCTTGCCATCGGTAACGACAGCCAATTTCAAAAATTCTGTGAGTTCGCCAAATGCCCGCAGCTTTTTGAAGACCAGCGGTTTAATTCCAATCAAAATCGAATTCGAAATCGCGACGAACTTACCCCATTGGTTAGCGAAGTCACCTGTAAGGAAACATCAGCTTACTGGATTAAGAACTTGCCTCCACTGGGCGTTCCTTGTGGCCCTGTCAACGACATGAAGGGTGTCTTTGCACATCCGCAGACTGTAGCACGTGACATGAAAATATCCATGCCCCATCCTGAAGCAAGCGGAGGCTCTGTCGATCTTATCGGAAGCCCGATGAAATTTTCAGAAACCCCTGTGGATTATAGGAAAGCGCCCCCTCGAATGGGCGAGCATACTGAAGAAGTCCTCAAAGAAATACTGAATATCGATAAATCCGAATTAACCTCCCTCGCGCAAGATGGTGTTATTTAACTTTTTACCATTTGAAAATTTTTTTAATAAGACAAAAAAATCAGTTCGAGTCATTTGCATTAAACAAACTTCAATGACATATTGCCGCTTTAATGACTACTTATGCTGAAACGATCGCTGCTGGCCTAACAAGCCACGGGCACCTGCTAGGAATAGAGGGCCTGAGAGCGGACCAGATTTCCAATCTGCTTGACCTGGCCGATGGCTATGTTGACCAGAATAGAGCCGTTAAAAAGACCACTGATTTGTTAGAGGGTCGAACGGTTATCAATCTCTTCTTTGAGAATTCCACCCGAACCCGCACTTCTTTCGAGCTTGCCGCCAAGCGTCTGGGTGCGGATGTTATCAATATGACCGTCGCTTCCAGCTCGATCAAAAAAGGGGAAACCCTGGTCGATACAGCCATGACCCTCAATGCCATGCATCCGGATGTGATGGTTGTCAGGCACTCAGATTCCGGGGCGGTAAAGCTCCTCTCTGAAAAGGTAAACGGATCGGTTATTAACGCCGGTGACGGTAGCCACGAGCACCCGACACAAGCTCTGCTTGATGCGCTAACCATTCGCCGCCGCAAGGGGGATCTCTACGGCTTGCGTGTTGCCATCTGTGGTGATGTCGCGCACAGCCGTGTGGCGCGCTCTAACATTCACCTTCTCATTACCATGGGGGCAGAAGTAAGACTGATCGCCCCACCTACCCTTCTGCCATCCGCCATTGAGCGTATGGGCGTGGAAACTTTCCACAACATGAAAGAAGGCCTGGAAGGGTGTGATATCGTCATGATGCTTCGCCTTCAATTGGAACGCATGAAGGGGAGCTTTGTTCCCTCCATTCGGGAATATTTCCGCTATTTTGGCCTTGATCAGGAAAAACTGGCTATGGCCAAACCTGACGCCTTGGTCATGCACCCCGGCCCAATGAACCGCGGTGTGGAAATCGACAGTGAACTCGCCGACGATTTGGATCGCTCTCTTATCCGCACACAAGTAGAGATGGGCGTTGCAGTTAGAATGGCCTGCTTACATGCCCTTACACAAGGCACCCTTACTGATGGGAATAAACCATGAGCCAGCGGGATAACAAAACAAAACGGGCATATATCAATGCCCGTCTCCTTGATCCTGCCAGTGGGCTAGATGTCAAAGGTGGCCTTCTCAGCGAAGGTATTCACATTGTCGACTTTGGTCCCAAACTATTCAAAGACGGCGTTCCCGATGGCATTGAAGTAATTGACTGCGAAGGAAATTGCCTGGCGCCTGGCCTTGTTGATATGCGTGTACATCTGCGCGAGCCCGGTGATGAACACAAAGAAACCATCCTGACGGCGGGACAGGCTGCTGCTGCGGGCGGTATCACAGC
>MABB01000126.1:0-6588 GCA_002162915.1 Rhodospirillales bacterium 47_12_T64 | reverse complement strand
ATGATGTTTCAGGCGTGGAATATGTCGCCCGCCGTGCCCGGGAAGCCAAAATGGTGAAAATTTTCCCCTATGGTGCGATCACGAGAAACCTCGAAGGCAATGAACTCACCGAGTTTGGCTTGCTATCCGAATTTGGTGCTGTGGCTTTTACCGACAGTACCAAAACCGTTGCCAATGCACAGACAATGCGCCGTGCCCTCAGTTATGCCAAGACGTTCAATGCCCTAATCGTTCAACATGCCGAAGAGCCTACTTTGGCCGGGGGTGTGATGAATGGTGGAGAAATCTCAACCCGTATGGGGCTATCCGGCATACCAAATCATGCTGAAATCATCATGGTTGAACGTGATATCCGTCTCGTCGAAATGACAGGTGGTCGTTATCATGCTGCCCACCTTTCAACAGCCGGGGCAATTGATGTTATTCGTCAGGCAAAAGCGCGCGGATTACCTGTTACTTGCGACACCGCTCCACACTATTTCTGCCTGAACGAAAATTCAGTTCTGGATTATCGTACCTTTGCCAAGGTATCCCCGCCATTACGCGCAGAATCTGACCGGGAAGCCGTGTTTGAAGGTTTGGCTGATGGTACGATTGATGCCATAGCCAGTGATCACAGCCCGCACGATCAGGATTCAAAACGGCTTCCTTTTGCACAGGCCGAATTTGGCATTGTTGGCTTAGAGACCCTTTTCCCTCTGGCTCTACAGCTCTACCACAAAAAGGCCCTTAGCTTGATTGAAGCTCTATCCTTGGTTACCAACAAGCCTGCAGATATTCTTGGCCTTTCGGTTGGACGTATATCCAAGGGTGGTACAGCTGATCTCGTCATTTTCAACCCTGACAGTCCTTACTTTATCAATCCTGAAAAATTCAAAAGTAAATCCAAGAACTCGCCCTTTACCGGCTTTCCGGCACAGGGAAAAGTTTTGCGAACAGTGGTGGATGGGCGAACGATTTATGATAGAACAGCGGTTTAACGCATAAACGAACCATCTGAGGAACAGTATCCCGATGCCAGACCCAATATCCTGGAGCCACGTGGCTCCTTATTATCTGATCGCATTTTTTTGCAGTTATCTATTGGGATCTGTTCCTTTTGGCTTGGTTATCACACGCCTGTTCGGGCTTGGTGATATTCGCAATATTGGATCCGGCAATATCGGCGCGACCAACGTTCTGCGAACCGGGCGTAAAGGTCTGGCACTCGCAACCCTTATTTGCGATAGCGGCAAAGGTGCTGTTGCGGTTTTAATCGCCTTAAACTGGGGGCCAGACATTGCTTTGATCGCGGCTCTAGGCTCCGTTCTGGGACATCTTTTCCCTGTTTGGCTCAAATTCAAAGGTGGCAAAGGCGTGGCAACCACCCTCGGTGTCGTTCTCGCTCTTTCCTGGCAAGTCGGTATCGTTGCATGCCTTACCTGGTTAATCACAGCCATTACATTAAGAATGTCATCCCTTTCCGCTTTAATGGCAATGCTTGCGACCCCGATTGCAGTCTGGTTCCTGCACGGAGACCTGCAGATGATCGAGCTCACTGCTTTTCTCGCTGTGTTGATATGGGCCAGACACCACGAAAACATTCGCCGCCTGCTTAAAGGTGAAGAGCCAAAAATTGGTAAAAAGAAGTAACCAAACACCCGGGGGTTGACTAACTCCTCATCAATCTCCCAAATTACTGGCATGTTAAATATTGTTATGCCCCCGTCTAACCTTGATGAAAAACTCGACTGGCTTCAGCTCATTCGATCAAAAAACGTCGGGCCCGTTACTTTTTACAAGCTTCTGCATCACTTTGGCTCCGCCAAAGCAGCACTCAACGCCCTCCCCCTAAAGGCCCAAAAAAGTGGCCGGGCGAACCCCGTCTTTTCAAGAAAGAAGACCGAAGAAGAGTTTGCCAGAATTGAAGCTTTCGGGGCCAAGCTTGTTGCACTTGGCGAAGAAATTTACCCGCCTCTTCTTGCACATATCGAAGATGCCCCGCCCTTACTTCAGGTTCTGGGTAACGAAAAATTTCTCAAAAAACGCACCATTGCAATTGTAGGCGCACGCAATGCATCTTCGAATGGACAAAGCCTCGCTAAAGAGCTTGCACAGGATCTTGGTAATTACGGCTTTCTGATTGCATCCGGGCTTGCCCGTGGGATTGATACCGCAGCTCATGAGGGTGCTATAAACACAGGCACCATCGCTGCAATCGCCGGGGGCCTTGATGTTGTATATCCCCCTGAAAATAGCGCCCTCCAACAAGCTATTATTGACAAGGGTGTACTCATTTCTGAAATGCCCATGGGCAGTCAACCTCAAGCCAGACACTTCCCCAGGCGCAACCGCTTGGTATCCGGCATCAGTAGAGGTGTCGTCGTTATAGAGGCTTCTCTCAAATCTGGATCAATGATTACCGCCAGACTCGCGCAAGAACAGGGCAGAGAAACAATGGCCCTTCCCGGAAGCCCTCAAGACCCGCGCAGCAGGGGGGGTAACTTTCTTATTAAGCAAGGCGCAACACTCGTGGAATGCGCGGAAGATATAATGGAAACACTCGAAAGACCGTTTGATCCTCCTCCACACAAGCGGGTACCCATCCAGCCAAGTGAGCCCCTTTTTAAGGAGGCCACACAGAAAAATATCACTGTAAATGCGGATGATGCTCGACTTTCTGTAAAAGAGTTGTTAGGTCCTAGCGCAGTATATGTTGATGACCTGCTTCGGCAGTGTCAGTTATCGCCGACAGAATTAAACGGTATTTTGCTGGAATTTGAACTGGCAGGAGAGATCGAATGGCAACCCGGAAACAGAGTTGCCCTGATCTCGTGAAACCTGAGTTTATAAATTCTGAACGATTACGAGAGATCATGTCTCAGGATTCTTTCCTGCAGACACTTTATTTAAATTAGACGTAGGTAGCACCTGAAGCCATGAAGATTGTCGTTGTTGAATCACCTGCCAAGGCCAAAACAATCAACAAATATCTGGGAGAGGATTATCATGTTCTCGCCAGTTATGGTCATGTACGCGATCTCCCGCCAAAGGATGGATCGGTCAACCCTGACGAAGATTTTGCCATGTCTTGGCAAGTGGATAGTGGCTCGGAAAAACGCATAAAAGAAATCATTGCGGCCCTTAAAGACGCCGACCAACTCATTCTCGCGACCGATCCGGATCGCGAAGGGGAAGCCATTTCATGGCACTTGGCTGAAGAACTGGAAAGAAGAAAAAAGCTTAAGGGCAAGAAGGTCTCTCGCGTTGTCTTCAACGAGGTAACCAAGACCGCCATCCAGCAGGCTTTCTCTGAACCAAGAGAGTTAAATATGGAACTCGTTGAGGCATACCTTGCCCGGCGCGCTCTGGATTATCTCTTTGGCTTCACTCTTTCTCCTGTCCTCTGGCGCAAGCTACCGGGCAGCCGCTCGGCCGGGCGCGTACAATCCGTTGCCCTGCGTCTGATCTGTGATAGAGAATCCGAAATCGAGATTTTCAAACCACAAGAATACTGGACAGTTGATGCAAAACTCAGTACCGCTGACGGGCAAAAGTACCCGGCTCGCCTTACTCAGCTAAACGGTAAAAAACTCGACAAATTTGATCTTGGTGATGCCACAGCTGCAGCAAACGCAGTCCAGGTGCTGGAAGAAGCAACCAACTTCACGATCAAAACAGTCGAGAAAAAACAGTCTCGTCGAAATCCGCAACCTCCCTTTACGACGTCAACTCTACAGCAAGAAGCGTCGCGTAAACTTGGTTTCGGAGCTTCCCGTACGATGCAGGTTGCTCAAAAACTCTATGAAGGTATCGATCTCGGCGGCGAAACCGTTGGTTTGATTACCTATATGCGTACAGATGGTGTCAGCCTATCTGCAGAAGCGATTACTTCCGGACGCGACCTTATCGCCAAACAATATGGCAAAGACTATCTGCCTGCGAACCCACGTGTCTATAAAAGCAAAGCAAAGAATGCTCAGGAAGCGCACGAAGCGATCCGCCCGACAAACCTTGAACTTCTTCCAAGAGATGCCGCTCAGCACCTTAACGATGAAGGCAGAAAGCTCTACGAACTAATTTGGAACCGCACAGTTGCCAGTCAAATGGAAAGCGCCGTTCTGGATCAGGTTGCAGTTGATATCGAAGTCGGCCTCGGCAGTGCCGTTCTTCGGGCAAATGGATCAGTTTTGCGCTTTGATGGCTTCCTAAAGCTCTACAAAGAAGACAATGATGATGGGAAAGATGATCAGGATGATGATCGTCGTCTACCAAAATTAACCGAAGGCGACATTGCCAACCGAGAAGAAATAAATAAAGAGCAACACTTTACCCAGCCACCACCACGTTATTCAGAAGCCAGCCTGGTTAAGAAGATGGAAGAGCTTGGTATCGGTCGCCCTTCGACTTACGCCTCTATCATTCAGGTCCTTCAAGATCGTGATTATGTGGTTCTTGAGAAAAAACGCTTCACACCAGAAGACCGTGGCAGGATTGTTGTCACTTTCTTGAGAAACTTCTTTTCACGCTATGTGGAATTTAACTTCACGGCAGACCTTGAAACTCAGCTCGATGATATCTCTGCTGGCTCTGCTGAATGGAAGAACGTTCTTCGCGGATTCTGGGAATCCTTCCACGTTGCGGTCGATGAAACCAAAGGGCTGACGATAACCGAGGTTATCGAAGCTTTGGACGCAGACCTGAGTGATCACTTCTTCCCGACTCCAGAAGATGCAGAAGCCAAACACCCGCGTGAATGCCCAACATGTGATGATGGACGTCTCGGTATCAAGCTTGGGAAAACAGGTGGCTTTATTGGCTGCTCCAATTACCCTGATTGCCGTTATACCCGCCAGCTCTCCCTCCCGGATGGAGAAGGTGGAGAAAACGACCTGAGTCAGCCAAGAGAATTGGGTATGGACCCAGCTACAGAGCTCGCGATCACCCTGCGTAAAGGGCCCTACGGCGTATACATTCAGCTTGGTGAAGCCGTGGAGAAGACAAAACCAAAACGGGTCTCCATTCCTAAAGGCACACCGATTAGCGACGTCACGTTCGAGCTAGCTCAAGGCCTGCTATCTCTCCCTCGGGACGTCGGTCCTCACCCTGATGATGGCGAAATGATCATTGCCGGGATTGGGCGCTTTGGTCCTTACGTCAAACATAACTCGACTTTCAAGTCACTGACCAAAGACGATGATGTTCTCATTGTCGGCCTCAACCGTGCGGTGGCTCTTATTGCCGAAGCGCCGAAGCGCGGTCCATCGGCTGCTCTTCGCACAATTGGCGCCCATCCGGAAGATAGTGTCGATATTACCGTTCACTCAGGCCGTTATGGTCCCTATGTAAAATGGAACAAGGTCAACGCCTCTATTCCAAAAGATAAAGAAGTCGAGACGGTAACTCTTGAAGAAGCTGTTGAGGTTCTCAACAAGCAGATAGAGAAAAAGGGCCTTAAGAAAAAAGCCCCGGCAAAGAAAAAAGCTGCGCCCAAGAAAAAACCCGCAGCCAAGAAACCGGCTGCGAAGAAGGCGGCACCTAAAAAAGCTGCCGCTAAAAAAACAATCGTAAAAAAGACACCTGCAAAAAAAGCAGCTAAGAAAGCTGATACGACAGAAAAATAAAAGATAGGATAAGGGCGTGACTTCTGATCGCAAATCTCCGCCCTTTCCTACGAAAGAAGCGGTACTCGACTTTATCGAGCAATCTCCCGTTGCCGTTGGCAAACGAGAGATTGCTCGCGCTTTCAATCTGCGTGGCAACGATAAAATTCCGCTCAAGCAGCTACTTAAAGAGTTAAAAAACGACGGACATTTCGGGCGAGAGGCGCGCCAGAAAAAGAATAACATTGAGGGAAGATTACCTCCCGTTCAAGTCGTCGAAATAACCCGGATTGATAGTGACGGAGAACTTATTGCCGTTCCCGCTGCATGGGAAGAAGAGCATGCAGCGCCAATGATCTATGTTCTTCCTGATAGGAAGAGCAAATTTGATCTCGTGGTTGGCGACCGGGTTTTAGCCAAGCTCAAACGGCTCGATAACAAAAGTTATCAGGGCATCCCCATTCGCAAGCTCGAAGCAGCCCAGCTTAAGATTCTCGGCATATATCACATCACCGAAGAAGGTGGTTTGGTCCACCCGGTGGATAAAAAAGCCAAAAAAGATTTCATCCTGAATCCTGAATATGCAAAGGATGCAAAACAGGGTGAGCTCGTTCTTTGCGAGATTCGCAAAGGCAGATCCCGCAAAGGGCTCAAAGAAGTTCGCGTTGTGGAAACACTGGGTGCAATTGATAACCCGAGGGCTCTCAGCCTTGTCGCAATTCATGAGAGAAACATCCCGAACGTTTTCCCACAAGAGGTTCAGGAAGAAGCCGCAGCAGCTCAAAAAACCGAGCTCGGTAATCGAACAGATCTACGCGACCTTCCCCTTGTTACAATCGATGGTGCAGATGCGCGCGATTTTGATGACGCTGTCTGGGCTGAAGCAGATCCGGACAATGAAGACGGTTGGAAAGTTATTGTCGCTATTGCCGATGTCGCACATTACGTCCGATCCAGCAGCCCTTTGGATAACGAAGCTCAAACCCGTGGTAACTCGACTTATTTT
>MABB01000035.1:4654-10375 GCA_002162915.1 Rhodospirillales bacterium 47_12_T64 | reverse complement strand
TAGCCATAAAGCGAAGTTGCTCACCTTGTTCTTTGGCTAATTCCGCCAAGACATGAGCTTGCACAGCGTCCAGTTTACTCATCACCAGTTACCTCAAAACCTCATAAACAGAGAAAAGGCCTTCCTCAAAGAATCCAGGATGATAATAGTATGCAAGAGCCACAACAAGCTATCTGAAATGCGAAGGTATTTCTTATTTATACGGCTCTTTCTTCAAAGGATTTGATGACCCTTTTGAGCACTCAGGCTTCAACTCTTCTAAGTAATCAATCATAAAATAGGGATATTTTCATAAAAATTGAAATTTTATATCTTTAATCCGAATCGATTCCCATTTTAAATATTTTAAGATGATCACCAATCTAGACCGGACAGAGAACTGAGCCCCTTTATTCATTCAGCCAAAAAAATCGAGTTTTACCAACTCTCTTGAGAAAGAGAGATTTGGGCTTAAACATCTGAGATATGCTGATTTTCAATTTTGCTCAATCGCACGAGGAGACAGCCCTCTCGACACCTCTCTAAAGTTCGATAAGCACTTATAAAACAACGAAATTTAGGCATAAAAAAAGAGATCCGAGCTAATCGCACGATCTCTTGAATTATAGTGAATGGTGCCCCCGGCCTGACTCGAACAGGCACATCCGAAGATACGAGATTTTGAGTCACGCGCGTCTACCAATTCCACCACGGGGGCACTTGGGCCGCATATTACTCATGCACACAACTTTGGCAAGCCTCCTTTTAAAAAATGTAATTATTCAAAATTCAGACATGTTTTTCACACGCTTAGCATGAATTTTTGCCTTTTTACTCAAATTTTAGTAACCTATCACTAGAAAGTAACCTTTGATTAAGGTTACTATATCTTTAAACGGCCACTTTCTTGGGGGGAAGAATTTCACTGAATGGCCGATCCCAAATACTAAATTTCCCCCATACGCTCATTGAATATCCTCAGGAGGAATAGCCTTTGAGTGCAACAGTAAGGTCAGTCCGGAGCAACCGTGCGCCATGTTGGAAACCAGTATACTAGATCAGTCAACAGATGAACTGCCTGATATTCAGGCACGTGTTAAGTGGTTCAACGCCACCAAAGGCTTTGGCTTTGTTCAGGCGGGCGAAGATCTACCCGATGCCTTTCTTCACATTTCTGTTCTTGAACGTGCAGGTCACAGATCTCTTCCCGAAGGGGCTGAGCTTGTCTGCGACCTGACGAACGGAGACAAGGGCCTGCAGGTCAAACATATACACCGAGTTGAATCCATGCCCGAACCGCCGCCGCCGCCAGGGAGCGAAAGCGGAGAGCCAACCATCGAAGGCATTGTGAAATTTTTCAATGCAGATAAAGGGTATGGCTTTGTTTCACCCGACGATTGAAGCCGAGATATATTTATCTCTGCGCGCATTCTCGAGCGTTCAGGTATCTTCCGGGTTTCTCAAAATCAACGGATTAAAATGGAAATCGAGGATGGTGAAAAAGGCCCCTTGGCAACAATTGTGCAAATGCTCGAGTAATACCAACGCCCCTAATATTCGAGCTTCAAAAGGTTAAGCCCCTCTACTCTTACTTGCTGGTCACATAATTTCAGCAGAAAGCTTGACCTGAGCTACGTTGTCCTGTTTCCTTCGCTTCCTGATGAATAAAAGGAAGTAAACAGTGTTTCGTAGCCTCTACAACTGGACCATGGGCCTTGCTGCACATCCGCATGCATTGCTTGCTCTTGCCCTTATCGCTTTTATCGAAAGTTCAGTTTTCCCTATTCCGCCGGATATTTTGATTATCCCTATGGTACTGGCTGCACGGGATCAGGCATGGAAAGTTGCTCTGATTGCCACTGTTGCTTCAGTTCTTGGTGGCATGCTTGGCTATGGTATCGGTGCCCTTCTTTTTGACACCATAGGTCAACCCATTATCGACTTCTATGGCAAAGGTAATTATCTGGAAAGCTTCCGGGCTCAATACAACGATTGGGGTGCTTGGATCGTCTTTATCGCAGGCGTTACACCTTTCCCCTACAAAGTGATTACGATTGCTTCAGGCGCTCTTGATCTTAATTTAATCGTTTTCACGATTTCATCGATCGCCGCCCGTGGGGCACGCTTTTTCCTCGTCGCAGGCCTTCTGTGGTATTTCGGACAACCCATCAGGATCTTTATTGAGAAGTATCTCAATATTCTCGCCACAATTTTCTGTATTCTTTTGATCGGGGGCTTTGTCGCCCTAAAGTACCTCCTATAATCCGACGACAGAGAGAAGCGATAATGGCCACGGTAAAAAATGCGCTTACTGGTATAAAATCTGGGTACATGGCGCTGTTGGCAATTGCGTCCAGCGCCATGGTTTTAGGAGGTGCTCTGGCTTTTCAGTATATCGGTGGCCTTTACCCTTGTGTTCTCTGCATGTACCAGCGCTGGGCTTATGTTGCAGCCGCTGGCTTTGCATTTATTGCCTGGGCCTTGCGTAAAAGTACGGCTCTCGCATCTCTAACACTCGGGGCCTGCAGCCTGTCATTTCTGGGCGGCGCAGGCATCGCCGCTTTTCATGTCGGGGTTGAGAACGGCTGGTGGCAGGGAACAAGTGAGTGCCAGGGAGATGCACTTGATTTGTCCCTTTCGGCTGACGACCTTGCAAATCAGTTATTAAACCAGCCAATTGTTAGATGTGATGTTGCCCCTTGGGATATGTTTGGCATCTCAATGGCCGGATACAATGTCGCCATCTCTCTCGGGCTCGCAATTATCTGCATTTGGGCACTGAAAACAAAATCTGAAAGTTAAGGGTGGACTTCATCCCCAACATTTAAGACATCCATTTGTGATCTCAAAAAGCATTACCGATTAATACCAACAGTCCCTAATATTGCCCCTCCAAACAGGGTTACTGCAATAAAGACACACCAACTTCACCTTCCAGCTCAGTATCCCAATAGAGAAAATCTCGCCAACTTTCGTGTAGATAGTTCGGCGGATAGGCCTGTCCGTTTGCATTTAACTCATGAATGCTGGGGCATTGAGGCCAGGACATAAGGGGCATGCGCGCTTCTGCAGGAGAACGTCCTCCCTTTGATAAATTGCATTCCTGACAAGCTGTTACAATGTTCTCCCACGACGTACCTCCGCCTTGACATCGGGGCAAAACGTGATCGAAGGTCAAATCTTCTGAACGCTCATGTACGCCACAATATTGACAGGTAAATCCATCCCTCAAAAACACGTTAAATCGTGTAAAGGCCGGGCGTCGATCAAGGTGAACGTAATCTTTCAGAGCAACCACGCTTGGGATACGCATTTGAAAAGATGGAGAGTGAACCTCGTCTTCATATTCGGATACAATTTTCACCCGATCAAGGAACACAGCTTTAACCGCATCCTGCCAAGACAGGAGGGATAATGGAAAGTAGCTCATAGGACGAAAGTCCGCGTTTAGGACCAACACCGGATTGGCAGCAAAGGAAACCACGTTTCACCTCCGCGGGATCTCAAAACACCTTGGATTAACGATACGACTGTATCTACTTATAAATAGTGAATATAAACACAGCATACAACATTTTGTGGGCAGGTAATAAAAGAAACACAAAATTGAGATTGAACCATCATGTTTCTTTGTCCGAGATTACAAATAAAACGAGATAAAAAAAGGCTGCCTCACTCAGTGAAAAGCAACCTTAAGATGAAAATTCCCGAGAAAAAATTCAATCGTTAATCGTGTCTTCGGCCGGGCTATACCCAAGCTTTTCCAGGGCAAACCCGACGGCCATTCTGATACCGTTTTCATCGATACCGTGCCCAAGTTTTGAAATCATTTGCTGATAAACGGTAATGTCGTGCTCCGTCATAACCTTAACTGCAGCAGGTAAAGCCTGCGGAGGTACCACCTCGTCATTATCACCATGGATTGCCAAGACCGGACAACGGCTTGTCAGCTCATCCTTAAGCAGCTCAGAAGCGACAAGCATCCCGGAAAAACACATCATGCCCGCAAATGGGTCTTTTTGCCTGAAGCCAATGTGGTACGTCATCATCGCGCCTTGAGAAAACCCCATCAACAGCACGCGATCAGGCGAGAGATTATAATGTGCGATTTCTTTTTCGATGTAGGATTGAATGAACGGAACTGCTTTTTGAACCCCGTCCAGTATTAAATCCTGATCCCTGCTTTGCAGACTAAACCACTGACGCCCCATAGGGGCCATATCGCAGGGTTGGTGCGCATCTGGAGAGACAATAGCCGCATCGGGAAGATCTTGCGCAAAATAAGGCGCAAGTCCGATCAGGTCCTGACCATCAGCACCCAAGCCGTGCAGCATAATAATTAGTTCTTTTGCAGGCCCGCCCGAGCTCGGCTCGTGTCGCGGTCCAGATAAAGTTACCTCTGACATTTATCATGCCCCCCATGAATAACTATTTACCTTTACACGATTATTTACGCTGGGTCACTATTTTTAGCCAAATGGTTAACAAAAGATCAAGAAGCCACAAGATAGGGTTGTTCCAGATTATTATCAGGCAATTCCAGTATGGTGATAGTAATGCCACAAAAACCGTGCTGCTGCGCTCCTGAAAGGACGCCAGGATTCAGACAGCACATACATTTCTTTTGGGTCAGGCCTGTCTTCCAGACCCTTGAGAAGCTTCATACCTTCTTGCAACGCCAAATCGGCTGCAGGCATCACGTCTTGCCGATGCAAAGCAAACAACAAATAAACTTCGCAAGTCCAGCGGCCAATGCCTTTGACCTGTATTAGATGCTCAGTCACCTCTTCATCTGACAAATCAGGAAGTTGATCGAGATTTAAGCGTCCCTCCAAGACGTCAGATGCCAGCCCTCTTGCATAACGCTGCTTAGGTCTGCTCAATCCAGCCGCCTTCATACCATCATCATCGAGAGCAAGAATGTTCTCCGGGGTAATATCGCCGACCTCCCCCAGTAGACGCGCCAAAATTGCCCGCGCGGACTGTACAGAAACCTGTTGAGATATGATCATCCGGATAAGACCATCAAATCCTGGCTCCTGTGACCGAACAGGCGGCAATCCACATTTCTTGAATGCTTTTGCCATATCCGGGTCACGCTCAGAAAGAGCCTCAAGTGCAGGACGCAAGCTTTCATCTGGAATTTTTCTATCACTCACGACTGGACATTTCCTCTTATCTCGTTACACATTTCATGATCATGACAATAGCCCAGCCTGCAGTTATCCGTTTTGCTCCCTCACCCAGTGGTTACCTTCACTTAGGGCATGCTTATTCAGCACTTTTTTCCCATGCTCAGGCCCAGAATCTGAACGGGCGCTTTCTGTTGCGTATAGAAGATATCGACACAACGCGTTGTCGCAAGCTTTTTGAGGATGCTATTTACGAGGATCTCGGCTGGTTAGGCTTAAAGTGGGAAGAGCCTGTGCGGATACAATCCGAGCACATGAGTGATTACAAAGAAGCACTGCGAGAGCTAGAAACTAATAATTTAATCTATCCCTGCTTTTGCACACGGAAAGAAATCCAGACCCAGATTCAACAATCAAGTAAAGCCCCACATGGCCCGGATGGTTTTATTTATCCCGGCACCTGCAGAAAGTTACCAAGCGATCTACGAGAAGAAAAAATTAAACAAGGGCAGGCTTATGCCCTTCGCCTCGATATGAACAAAGCCATTGAGATAACAGGTCCTTTGTTTTGGCAGGACTTATCTGCAGGCGAGTTCAAAGCCACTCCTGA
>MABB01000035.1:0-4623 GCA_002162915.1 Rhodospirillales bacterium 47_12_T64 | reverse complement strand
GACATCGCAACGAGTTATCATCTTTCTGTAACTCTAGATGACGCTCTTCAAGGTATAAGCTGTATCACGCGAGGCAAAGATCTGTTTGAGGCAACACATATTCACTGCCTTCTACAAGCCCTATTGGGGTTACCCAAACCTGTCTGGCATCACCACAACCTCATCTGTGATGAGGAAGGTAATCGTCTCGCCAAGCGCCATAATGCCCTTGCGATCAGAGAACTCAGAGAAAAAGGTCACTCCCCCGAAGATGTTCTGGCGATGGTCGGCTTTAATTGTAACACCTGATCAATTCCGCCCGGAAAGCAACCCTCTGGCGATAACCTGAGCCTGGATCTCCGCAGCACCCTCAAAGATATTCAAGATACGGGCATCACAGAGAACACGACTGATTTTGTATTCCTCGGCATAACCATTGCCTCCATGAATCTGCAAGGCATTATCCGCATTGGACCACGCAACGCGCGCGCCAAGTAACTTTGCCATGCCGGCCTCGATGTCACACCGACGATCAGAATCCTTTTCACGGGCAGATGCATAAGTAAGTTGACGGGCAATCATCGTCTCCACCGCCATCCAGACCAGCTTACCAAACACCCGTGGGAAGCTGTAGAGCGGTTTGCCAAACTGAATGCGATCATGGGCGTACTGCATTCCAAGCTCCATTGCGCACTGGGCGACACCAACGGCACGCGCTGCAGTTTGAATACGCGCGGATTCAAACGTTGCCATGAGCTGCTTGAAACCCTGCCCCTCTTCCGCGCCAAGCAGGTTTTCTGATTTCACCTCGAAACCATCGAAACCCAGCTCGTATTCTTTCATCCCCCGATAACCAAGCACTTTAATTTCGCCGCCGGTCATACCTTCAGCCGGAAACGCATCACTTTCAGTACCTCGTGGTTTTTCGGCAATAAACATAGACAAGCCTTTATACCCAGGCTCATCAGGGTTCGTCCGAACCAGCAACGTCATAATATCACTACGCGCCGCATGGGTAATCCAGGTTTTGTTTCCCGTGACCTTGTAGACGTCACCTTCTCTAACGGCACGCGTTCTCAATGAGCCAAGGTCAGAGCCGGTATTCGGCTCTGTGAAAACAGCCGTCGGCAGAACCTCTCCTACAGAAATCCGGGGCAACCACTCTTGCTTCTGTTTTTCGGTCCCACCCAGCCTGATTAATTCTGCAGCTATTTCAGATCGCGTGCCCAAAGACCCCAAGCCAATATAACCACGAGATAATTCTTCGGTGACGACACACATGGCCGTCTTCCCCATTCCAAGGCCGCCGTATTCCTCTGGAACGGTTAACCCGAAGATACCGAGTTCCGCCAACTGCTCCACGACCTCAATCGGGATTAACTCATCCTTCAGATGCCAGTCATGTGCAGCATCCGCATGGTCATCAGCAAACTTCTGAAATTGATCGCGGACCATCTCCAGCATTTCGTCACCCAAACCAAGGGCGCCAAAATCACGAGATTCCATGCTATTTGCCAGACAGGCAGCAAGACGTTTTCTGTTTTCGGTGGTGTTCCCGGAAGCGATTAAAGACATGACGTCTTCGGTCTGGAACTCAGAAACCGCATCTGAGTCTACACCTAAATCTCTGGGTCTTATAATCTCAACCTGACTAATGGCGATCCCCCCGGTTAACTGAGAGAGATACTCGCCAAAAGCAATTTTCAGAATAAGATTTTCAGTTTCTCTAAACGCATTTTCTTCCCTAATTCGGCGCGCCCAGACAAGCATATTTTCCAAAGCTGAAACATAGGTTGCCAACCAAGCATATCCATGAGCCGCCAACTGGTGCTCTTCGAGCAAGGCGGCATCGATCCGCCCGTCATGACCTATAAGCTTTGAAACGGATTCTCGCGCCTTCTCCAGCAACTGGTTTGCAGCCTCAACCGCTTTATCACATTTAGAAAAGAGCACCAGATCTTCAGACATGCCTATAGCCTTTGGGTATTTATGATAATTGGAAGCCCACACCGGCAGGAAAAGTCATCATCAAGGATCAACAACTGGCTATGGGCATCGACTTCGCAATCAACACTCCGGAGCTGACCTCAATAACTAACCACTCCTGCCAGTCACAGGGAACATCTACGCTTCGATGACGTCTTCCAGGGTTCGTAAACCTGGTCTTTTTGATTGGACAAGAACCGCCATATTTCCTGGCTTGTGTTCATTGTTCAGCATTTTGGTGTGTGCTCTTGGGATATCGTCCCACGAAAAGACCTCTGACATGCAGGGATCAATACGCTGCTCCACAACAAGCTGATTAGCCTGTGATGCCTGTTTCAGATTGGCAAAATGGCTGCCCTGAATTCGCTTTTGACGCATCCATACAAAACGAGCATCAAAGGTGAGGTTAAATCCGGTCGTACCGGCACAGAACACAACCATACCGCCCCGCTTAACAATGTTACAACTAACCGGGAATGTCTGCTCACCGGGATGTTCAAAGACGAAGTCAACGTCATTGCCCTTGCCTGTTATATCCCAGATGGCTTTCCCGAACTTGCGGACTTCTTTCATGTAATCTTTATAACCGTCGACATCATCTACTTCTGGAAGACGCCCCCAACAGTCAAAATCACGACGATTAATAACGCCTTTTGCCCCGAGAGAGAGAACAAAATCTCGTTTGGTTTCGTCAGAAATCACGCCGATTGCATTCGCACCTGCTGTGGCGATTAACTGGATCGCCATAGAACCAAGCCCTCCTGACGCCCCCCAAACCAAAACATTATGGCCTGGACGCAAGATATGCGGGCGATGTCCAAACAGCATACGATAAGCAGTTGCCATCGTCAGTATATAGCAAGCTGATTCTTCCCAGGTCAGGTGACGAGGACGATGCATGAGCTGCTGGGACTGGACTCGTGTAAATTGTGCAAACGATCCATCAGGCGTTTCATAACCCCAAATACGCTGGGAGGTTGAGAACATGGGGTCACCGCCATTACACTCTTCATCATCCCCGTCATCCTGATTACAATGGACGACGACTTCATCGCCGACCTTCCAACGGGTTACTTTTGAGCCAACAGCCCAGACGATGCCAGAAGCATCTGATCCTGCGATGTGGTAGGGCTCACCGTGAACATCGAAAGGAGAAATTGGTTTACCGAGGCCAGCCCATACGCCGTTATAGTTCACGCCAGCGGCCATAACCAAGATAAGGACTTCGTTGTTTTCCAATTTAGGAACATCAACGACCTCGACCTGCATGGCTTTTTCTGGTTCGCCATGGCGTTCTCTGCGGATAGCCCAAGCATACATTTGCTTCGGAACATGACCCATAGGAGGGATTTCACCTACTTCGTAGAGGTCTTTCTTTTCCTGGTGAACCGTGATGTCCACAACTTTTGCTGTATCGCTCATCTTCAGCCTTTCCCCAATTCATGCCACCTTTTGGTGGTCTTTACAGTCGCCCGGAGAGGCAAAACTTCATCTCTGTTGAAAATTAGTGTAACGAGAGTTGATTATTTTGCAATGCACAATTATTATATTTTTGCTAAATATCGATAAGTATCGTAATTTTATGTCTAAATACTCAACAAACAAAGACTATAAAGATAAAAATAGGGATAATGGGAATGTCAGAAGAGCAAGAAAAAACAGATCATTACGCAAGTGCAGCAAAAACTGTTTCTCCTGATCGCCCATGGCTTTTCCGCACATACGCTGGTCACTCGACAGCAGCTACATCGAACGCTCTTTATAAAAAAAATCTTGGAAAAGGGCAGACAGGCCTCTCCATTGCCTTCGACCTCCCCACACAAACGGGGTACGATTCGGACCACGTTCTCTCAAAAGGTGAGGTCGGCAAAGTTGGCGTTCCTGTTTCACATTTAGGAGATATGGAAACTCTGTTTCACGAAATCCCTCTGGAACAGATGAACACATCCATGACCATCAATGCCACTGCCCCCTGGCTATTGGCGCTTTATATCGCATGCGCTGAAAAGCAGGGAGTTCCCAGAACAAAGCTATCGGGGACCACCCAAAACGATCTCATCAAAGAGTATCTCTCTCGCGGGACTTATATTTACCCACCCAAGCAGTCACTGCGCCTGATTACCGACGTGATATCTTTCACATACAGTGAAGTTCCAAAATGGAACCCGATGAACGTTTGCTCTTACCACCTTCAGGAAGCCGGAGCGACACCAGTACAGGAACTTGCTTATGCACTCGCAACTGCAATTTCCGTACTGGATTCAGTAAAAGCATCCGGGCAAGTGCCAGATGCGGATTTTTCCAGAGTAGTTGGCAGAATTTCATTCTTCGTAAACGCTGGTGTCCGCTTTGTAACAGAGCTTTGTAAAATGCGCGCTTTCACCCGGTTGTGGGATGAAATTTGCCGTGAGCGCTATGGCGTCGAAGAAGAAAAATATCGCCGTTTTCGCTATGGTGTGCAGGTAAACTCTCTTGGTCTCACCGAACAGCAACCAGAAAATAATGTTTATCGCATCGTGCTCGAAATGCTCGCTGTCGTCCTCTCAAAAGATGCCCGCGCCAGAGCCGTGCAGCTTCCCGCATGGAACGAAGCAATGGGCCTTCCTCGCCCCTGGGATCAACAGTGGTCGCTGAGACTACAACAAATTATTGCCTTTG
>MABB01000098.1:9443-10104 GCA_002162915.1 Rhodospirillales bacterium 47_12_T64 | reverse complement strand
ATTGGTGTCATAGCGCTAGCTGGTATCGTTGTGAACAATAACATCGTCCTCATCGATACCTTTGATTATGTTTCTACCAAGTATAAAGATCAGAAAGAAGCTATCATCAGAACCGGGGCACAACGTTTACGCCCCGTATTGCTGACCACGGTCACCACAGTCCTGGGCTTGATGCCAATGGTGCTCTCCACCAACATCGACCTTATCAATCGTACAGTACAGATTGGTGGACCTTCCACTCAGTGGTGGACCCAACTTGCAACAGCGATTGCGTTTGGCCTTTGCTTTGCGACAGTATTGACCCTTGTCATTACCCCCTGTTCTTTGATGGTCAGGGTAAATTTCAGACGTTTCGTTGCCTGGATCAAAACCAAAATACGCAAAGATCCTTCTGGTCATGATCAACAATCATCAGAAAGTCCTCAGCCTGCTGAGTAACAAGAAGCCTGTTGATTGATATGAAAACAAAAGAAAAGAGCCGGGATAATTTCTTTCCGGTTCTTTTTTGGAGCTCTTTTTTTAATCTTTGAAAACTGAGAGTGCTGCGTGAATTCTAAACGACGTCGTCAGCCAGCAAAGTGCTCCAAAAATCCATGCCATCGTGGAAAAATATTCCGGCCATATGCAAAGAGCAAGGAACAGGACAATCGTTTCAGTTCCC
>MABB01000098.1:4590-9279 GCA_002162915.1 Rhodospirillales bacterium 47_12_T64 | reverse complement strand
AGCAAACCCGAACACCACAGCGGAATAAAAGAGAAAGTCCAAAGTGATATCAAGGTAGCCGCCGAGATCAGTCATTCCCTGCGAACGAGCAACAGCACCATCCAAACCATCACAAAGACGATTGAAGACGATACATCCAAGGGCAATGTCATAAGACTGAAAAGCTAATGCCGGAATTACCAACATGCCAACCACAAACCCTGACCAAGTCACCTGATTTGCAGTAACACCCTTGTCAGAGATTATTCCCCCTAAACGATCAAGGGGCGGATCAATCTTTTGCCGCATCCAGGAATCAAACATATCAGTGCGCGACCCTATTCGGTTTCTTCTGAAGCCTCTTCGTTTTCGCCAGATATTTCTTCTTCCCCAGGCTTGGCTTCAGGATGTTTTGCCTCTTGGGCCATCATTTTATTACGCGTGCTCCGATAAGAGAACTGTGCCAGAACGATGCTCACCAAATACCCAAGACCTGCAATAGATAGAGAAACCCAGGGTGTGCTGACCAGCAGCATGATGCAAATGGCAACACCCAGTAAAACCAGGCCAACATAACGTCGTGGAATTCGAATGCGCTTGGACGAATAGGTTGGAATGCTGCTCACAAACAAGGCACCAACGAGAACCAACATCACACCATTAACAATCGGAGTGCGAAAAAAATCATCGCCCAGCTCAAAACTGAGAGCGAGCGGTAAAAGAATAAGTCCAGCCCCGCAGGGCGCAGGTATACCGGTGAAGAACTTGGCCGCCCAAGGGGGGGGATTCTCATCCAGAAGCCCTGTGTTAAACCGGGCCAAACGCATACCACAACAAATAGCAAAGAAGAGAGATACAGCCCACGCCAGACCACCTGTGCCATCCATAGCCCAGAGGTAAATAACAATGGCTGGCGTTACGCCGAAGTTGACAAAATCGGCGAGAGAATCAAGCTGAGCACCAAACTCACTCGTTCCCTTCATCAAACGAGCAACAGGTCCATCAAGGCCATCGAGCACCATAGCAAGAACAATACCGGCGACAGCGAGTTGCCAGTCTTTCTCCAATGCAAAACGAATTGCCGACAACCCGGAACACATTGCCATCAAAGTGATCGCATTTGGTATCAACCGGTTTACCGAAAATCCATGAAGGCGACGACGACGCTTGAGACCTGCCATATTAACGTACCTCTGTTTCGCGTGTGTCTTCCTCGGATAGAAGATCAGCGATAACCGTTTCACCACCAATCATCTGCTGGCCAACACCGACAAGCGGGGCCACACCATTTGGAAGATAAACGTCAGTACGACTGCCAAAACGAATAAGACCAAACCGCTCACCCGTTTTTACTTCCTGATCCATTGTAAGGTTACAGATAATCCGACGGGCAATAAGGCCAGCAATCTGAACAAAGGCAATTTCTTTGCCGTCTTCAGTTTCCATCTTTACCGACATGCGCTCGTTCAGTTCAGACGCCTTGTCCATGGCAGCGTTCAAGAAAGCGCCATGATGATAAGCCAGCTCGGTAATTTTACCTGCTGTAGGTACCCTGTTCACATGGACATCAAAAACACTCAGGAAAACAGAAACACGCATCAAGGGTTCCGTACCCATATTCAGTTCTGACGGTGGCACTGCAGTTTCTATCGCACTGATGTGACCGTCAGCCGGACTAACAACAAGCCCTGCACGAACTGGAGTCTGTCGCTCCGGATCACGGAAAAAATAAGTGCAGAACGCTGCAATTATAAGCCCCAGGATAGCAAGAGGTTTCCAGATCAAAGCAAAAGCCACACTAAGCGCAAGTGCGCCGCCAACAAAAGGCCAACCAGCTTTATTAATAGGCACCAAAATGTGCTTCAGCACAGCCGTCTCCATTCATAAATCATAGATCACAGCGAAAGTTGCATAATTTTACACGCAGCCCCGCACAACATATTTCATAACATTTCGAGTGTAATACTGTATTACGGCCTCAAATGTAAGGCTTTTTCGATAACCGTATAAACAAGAGGAAAATACAGGGCTTTAATTAGCCTTGGGAAGAACAAATATTTGCCCGGGATAAATCAAATCGGGATTCCTGATCTGGTCTTGATTCCGATCATAAATCACAGCATATCGACCGCCCTGACCGTATATTGCACGAGAAATACGCCACAGGCTGTTACCAGGCTGAACGGTTACAACGCGTTCATCGGGTAAGGTTTCTATTTTCCCAGAACGTGAAAAAGGAATCTCGACGCGGGCGATAACCTTTCCCCCCTCATCTACCTGATCGATACGTAACTGGTGTAAACCTTCGGCAATCTTTTTTTCAGGTTCGACAACCCAACGTCCTTCCTTGTCAGCAACACCCTGCCCAACAAATTCATTGTTCAAATAACCGACAACTTTCTGCCCAGGCTGGGAAGATCCTCCAATAACAGTTTGCCCACCATCATCATAGTCAACAGTATCCAGCGCCAACTCACCATCACTGATACCATTTTCATCCGCTCGCTTGGGAAGCTGTACTACCTGAGAGACACTTGGCGTTACACTTGGCTCTTCGTCTGGAATAAGGACTGCGAGAGCAGATTTTTCACCTTTTGGCACATCGATAATTGCAACATCTTTGGATTTTATCCTGCCACCGTCGCTATTCTCGACTTGTAAACCCAGCTCATGTGTACCTGGCTCTAACGGTGTTTCCAGCACATAGGCCCACTGACCATTGTTATCAGCCTCTATAGTCCCGAGTAGTGTCGTTCCATCAAGGATACGTACGTCACTCCCTGCTGGTGCGCGCCCCGCAAGAACGGTATCGCCTGTTTTTTCCACCCGTATCACATCAAAAGACAAGGCAGAATCTGCTTTCGCAATAGAAGTTTGAGACTGCACTACATCTTCTTGAATCGCAGCCGATTCTGTTACCTCGTCACCGTTAGGTTCAGCGGTAGATCCACTGGTATTTGGAGTAGAACTACTACTCACAGCAGTATCAGGTATTTGCTGATCGTCAGCCGTAATTTCAGCCTCCCCCGCCTGGGATTTCGTTTCTTCTACGACAGTATCTTCTGCGACAGCATCTTCTGTACGCGTTTTGACGAGCTTCTTTGGACGGCTAACGGCATCATTCGTGTCTGAATTGATATCTGTGGCAACACCCAAATCATCCCCATCGTCGACCACATACCATATCGTCACAGCAGCGCCAGAAATGGCGAGAACAAACAAAAGTGCAATAACGAAGGTACGGCTCAAAGGATATCTCCTAGGGACTAATAATCAGGTGTTGCAACCTGTGGGAATAACACCCGTAAAAAATTATTTCCGGAATTATTTCCGCAGACTATCATTGTTTATACATTAAGGGTAAGGACTTCTCTGAAAAGAACAAGAGCGTCCGACATGTTTTAATTTGTGGCATTCATATTTGCAGCCACAGATATCACAGATTGATCTGTTTTCGGCAGTGCAAAGTACCTATTGCATAGATATAATAATGGCCAACGGCACGAAGGTTTCAGGTTATTCCTCTTTCTTTCGTGCCGCTTTGCTCCTTTGCACAATAATAAAAACAACAACGGGAAATTAACGATGACCAAAATCAGTTCCATCTGCGTTTATTGCGGGTCCTCCAATTCAGTCAGTGAAGATCACCTCGATAATGCCAGCCTTCTTGGAAAACTTGCAGCCCAACATAACATCGAGATTGTTTACGGCGGCGGGCGTGTCGGATCTATGGGCAGGGTTGCTGATGGTGCACTGGAAAATAGCGGTAAGGTGACCGGAATTATTCCGGAATACTTACAGAAGTTTGAAGTCGGACATAACGATGTTAGCGAGCTTGTCGTTGTTGATTCCATGCACACCCGAAAAATGATGATGTTTGAGCGCTCGGATGCTTTTTGTATTTTGCCTGGCGGGCTCGGTACATTGGATGAATTTTTTGAGATTGCCACATGGAAGCAGCTTGGCATGCACGATAAACCCATAATTTTAGTTAATCTTGAAAATTTTTGGACCCCCCTTCTGGACTTGATCAAACATCAAATCGAAGGAGGTTACCTTCGACAGGACCCCGAAGATATATTCAGTGTTGTCAACAGCATAGAAGAAATTTACGACAAATTGGCAAGCTTACCAGAATCTCATATCAAGCCCGACATTTCCCTACTCTGAGCGCAATTGATTACGTCACTTATCTTGCACTGCAGCGAAAGACTGCTATTTTCCTCGATGAGTTCCCCAAATCATATTAAACAAGCCGACAAACAAGGAGGCGAACATGGCCAAAATTAAGGTAAAAAATCCGATCGTCGAACTCGACGGTGACGAGATGACCCGGATCATCTGGGAAAAGATCAAACAGAAATTCATCCTTCCCTATCTGGATCTGGATTTGAAATACTACGATCTTTCCATCGAAAGCCGCGACGCTACAGACGATCAGATCACTGTTGACGCCGCCAACGCGATCAAAGAACACCGCGTTGGTGTCAAGTGCGCCACTATTACCCCTGATGAAGACCGCGTCGAAGAGTTCGGTCTGAAAAAAATGTGGCGTTCACCAAACGGCACTATCCGTAATATCCTCGGCGGTACCGTGTTCCGCTCGCCGATCATTATGGAAAACGTTCCTCGCCTTGTTCCCGGTTGGACCCAGCCAATCGTAATCGGACGTCACGCTTTTGGTGATCAGTACAAAGCGACTGATTTCCT
>MABB01000098.1:1280-4579 GCA_002162915.1 Rhodospirillales bacterium 47_12_T64 | reverse complement strand
CTGGCAAACTAACCATGACCTTCCAACCGGAAGACGGTGGTGAGCCGATTACGCGTGAAATCTTTGATTTCCCAGAAGCCGGTGTTGCCATGGGCATGTACAATCTGGATGAGTCTATCCGTGGCTTTGCCCGTGCCTGTATGAACTATGGCCTTGAGCTTGGATGGCCAGTTTATCTTTCAACGAAGAACACCATCCTCAAAGCTTATGATGGTCGCTTCAAAGATCTTTTCGAAGAAATTTTTCAGGCTGAATTTGCAGACAAGTTCGCCGCAGCTGGTATTTCTTACGAACATCGTTTGATCGATGACATGGTTGCAGCAGCCATGAAATGGTCTGGTGGTTTTGTCTGGGCTTGTAAGAACTACGATGGTGACGTTCAGTCTGATACGGTTGCGCAGGGCTTTGGCTCACTCGGCCTTATGACTTCTGTTCTGATGACCCCGGATGGACAAACCGTAGAAGCTGAAGCTGCTCATGGTACAGTAACACGCCACTACCGTTTGCATCAGCAAGGTAAAGACACATCAACAAATCCAATTGCTTCTATCTTCGCCTGGTCACGTGGCTTAAAGTTCCGTGGACAGTTCGATAACACTCCTGAAGTGAGCGAATTTGCAGAAACTCTGGAAAAAGTTTGCATCGACACGGTTCAATCCGGAAAGATGACAAAAGATCTGGCGCTTTTGATCAGTCCAAATCAGGATTGGTTGACAACGGATCAGTTCCTCGACGCTGTTGATGTGAACCTTCAAAAAGTCATGGGTCAATAATCATGCACAAAATCCTTCGCAATCTACTTGTTGGACTTTTTGCAATGACGCTCGCGGCGGCAAATGCCAATGCGGCTGATCCAGAAAACACACTGGTGATACAGCTTAAAAGCGGCAATGTTGTTATTGAAATGCTCCCGGATCTCGCGCCAACTCACGTTGCGCGGATCAAGGAACTTGCCCGTGAGGGCTTCTATGACGGCATCGTCTTCCATCGTGTGATTGCTGGGTTTATGGCACAGACAGGGGACCCAACCGGGACAGGAACCAGCGGTTCCGGTACAAACCTGAACGCCGAATTTTCCCGCGAACCCTACGTTCGCGGGACCGTTGGCATGGCCCGTTCCGGTCAAATCAACTCTGCCGATAGCCAGTTCTTCATCATGTTAAAAAGAACACCTTCACTGGACGGGAAATATACCGTTTGGGGCAAAGTGGTTCAGGGCATGGAACATGTAGATGCTATCAAAAAAGGTGCCTCAGGCTCTGGCAAGGTGAACGGCCCTGACAAAATGATTTCAGTAAAGGTTCTTACTGATATTCAGTAACGTAACCTTTTCAGTATGACGCACGACCAAAGAGCGCCAGATCATCTGATCTGGCGCTCTTTTATTTTGTCCTGCTCAGAAGCCTTGGGAGGAGCAACAGTTAAAGATATCTCTAGCAAATATCCTGCCTTGCAAAGACCTCTTGAGATACCTATTTTGCTGGTAGATTTTCTTACCTTTTAAATTTAAGGCCCCATGCCATGACTGACACAACAACACTTGATCCAGAAAACACGCTGGTAATCGAACTGGAAACCGGAAACGTTACCATTGAAATGCTTCCTGACCTTGCGCCAACACACGTAACGCGGATTAAAGAGCTCGCACGTGAAGGTTTCTATGACGGTATCGTCTTCCACCGCGTAATCGATGGCTTCATGGCACAAACAGGTGACCCAACCGGAACAGGAACCAGTGGTTCTGGTAAAAAATTGCGCGCTGAATTTACCCAGGAGCCATTTGAGCGTGGCGTCGTCGGCATGGCCCGTTCTCAGAGCCCCCACTCTGGTGACAGCCAATTCTTCATCATGTTTGATAGCGCCCCATCTCTAAACGGTCAGTACACCGTCTGGGGCCGCGTTAGCGAAGGCATGGAACTTGTCGATGGCATCAAGAAAGGCGCTCCAGGTAGCGGCTCTGTAGACGAACCTGAGCACATGGTATCGGTTAAAGTTCAGGCTGATATTACCGAATAAAACCCTGCATGGAATTTCCAACAGGTTCCACATCAGGTACTTAGTATTTTTACTAGGTGATTTTTTCAAGCCCTCGCTGTATGTTTGCTCAGCGGGGGTTTTGTCTTAGGGGACAGCCTGTAATTCTTGAGCAGAGGAACTTTGGTTGTGACAATCACCGAAGAATACAAACAACTTATCGAACAACTAAGCCAAACAGCACTCGATTTTACACTCGAAATACTTGCTGCTCTGGCTATTCTCATCATTGGCCGTTTCATAGCCAAACGCATTAGCGGCTATGTCGAAAAAATGCTGGCGAACTCCGATAAGGTTGACCGCACCTTACAGCCGGTTATCGTCAAGATCACACGTTACGCGATAATGATCTTTGTTATCGTGGCTGTTCTTGCACAATTCGGTGTAGAGACAACCAGCCTTATTGCAGTTCTCGGTGCCGCAGGCCTGGCTATTGGCCTTGCTCTTCAGGGAACAATGCAGAATATTGCCGCTGGCTTTATGCTTTTGTTCTTACGCCCGTTCAAGATCGGCGAGTTTGTCGATGCCGATGGCATATCCGGTACGGTTGACGAAATCAGTCTCTTTGTCACACACATGACGACAATAGATGGACTTTACCTCGTCGTACCAAATTCAAAACTTTGGTCTGCCACGGTCACCAACTTCAGCCGCAATACCAAGCGCAGAACAGATCTCGCAATTGGTATCGGTTATGGTGATGATATCGAAAAAGCTGAAAAGGTTGTTCTCGCCGTATTATCCGGTGATGCACGTTTGCATAAAGACCCAACACCCCTCGTTTTGGTTACAGGACTTGGCGAAAGTTCGGTCGATTTGAACGTTCGCTACTGGACAGACAGCAGTGATTATTGGCCAGCCCTGAGCGATAATCGTCGCGCAATCAAAGAAGCATTTGATAAAGAAGGTATTTCAATCCCCTTCCCTCAACGCGACCTGCATATCGTTTCAGACGTCAAAGCAAAAGCATAGCTGAAGAACTCGCTTCTAAGACTGTGATTAACAAAGAAGGCCATATTATTACGGCCTTCTTCTCGTTTCTTATGCCTCATGTGACAAAAGAGCTTTTTTACGTGGCAAACCTCCACCATACCCCGTTAGACTGCCATCTTTCCCGATAATGCGGTGGCAGGGGATAATGATTGAAATCGGATTAAGGGCATTTGCTGCGGCCATGGCTCTGATGGCTTTGGGCTTTCCTATCTTCTCGGCCATAGAACTATAGGTTTCTGTTTTTCCAAAAGGTACTTCACGTAGGGCTTTCC
>MABB01000098.1:0-1255 GCA_002162915.1 Rhodospirillales bacterium 47_12_T64 | reverse complement strand
GCCAGTATCCATCACGATCCCATCAAAGGCTGAAGGGTCCTTTGCAAAATAGGCCTCCAGACGCTCTTTGATTTCCCGGTCTATCTCAACCTCTTCGAGGATCAGTTTAGAAAAGCGTCTTCGCAACAGCCTTTCCCACCGCGGCTTGCAATCGGTAAAATCTAAATGGCAAAGGATATTGTCATAATAAAACGTAATAATTTCCCCTATGGGTGAGTGATACCTGGAAGAGGTAAGCTTGCCATCGACCATTATATTTTACTCTCTTCCAATTCCATATGAGCAGATATACGAGATCGTTACTTTAGGAAAAAGTTCGGAATCGACAAAAGCCTGTCTGTCACATAAGTTTATCCCGATCTCAAATTTTCTTTCTCTCAGGACAGCATGGAAAAGACTTCAGGTAAATGGTTATCCCTAAGCATACTTGCTCTTTGTCAGGTATCTGCCATGGCGTTATGGTTTTCTGCTTCTGCTGTTTTGCCATCCCTCATAGTCGAATATAGTCTCAGCCCGTTTCAACAAGCCCTTTTCACTAGCACTGTTCAAGTGGGCTTTGTTGTTGGTAGCCTTAGCTCGGCAGTCCTTGGCCTTGCAGATCGCCTTCCGCCCAAGTTGTTTTTTTCAGGATCGGCTTTAATTGCAGCCGGCGCAAATGCAGCCTTGTTAATCGTTGAGCCTACAGACGCCACGGTTCCGTTTCTTCGTTTTATCACAGGACTCTGCATGGCCGGAATTTATCCAATCGGTATGCGCATGGCGGCGACTTGGGCCAAAGGAGACATGGGATTTTTGGTTGGAATACTCGTTGGCGCGCTCACTCTGGGCTCGGCTTCCCCGCATCTTTTCAATGCGATAGGCGGGATTGATTGGCGCTTTACGATTGTATTAGCATCCGTCTTTGCGGTTCTTTCCAGCTTTGGCATTCTGCTTTTCCAAATGGGGCCATCCTACTCAAAGGCCCCTCGTTTTCATCCGGAACAAATCCTTTTTGCCTGGAAGATAAAGTCTGTGCGTCTCGCCAATCTTGGATATCTCGGCCACATGTGGGAACTCTATGCCATGTGGGCCTGGATCGGGCTCTTCCTGACAGCGAGCTTCTCACAAAGCATGGTTGCAAGTGAAGCAAACGAAGCAGCAAAATTGGCAACGTTCGCCACGATGGCTGTCGGCGCTATAGGTTGCCTCGGCGCAGGGTATCTAGCTGATAGGATGGGCCGAACGACACTAACCATCGCCTCCATGCTGATAAGTG
>MABB01000101.1 GCA_002162915.1 Rhodospirillales bacterium 47_12_T64 | reverse complement strand
ACCTTTTTGCGTGTTCAGCTTATCAACCAGTTTTGCAGTTGCTGATTCGGGTACAACTTCGTCGCGCTGGCCCTGAACGATCAAGCCGGATGAAGGGCAAGGGGCCAAAAAGCTGAAATCGAACATGTTGGCCGGAGGGGCGATGGAGATAAAGCCATCGATCTCTGGTCGACGCATGAGCAGTTGCATGCTGATCCAGGCGCCGAATGAAAACCCGGATACCCAGCACTGGCTTGCATTGGCATTTACGGACTGGAGCCAATCCAGTGCGGATGCTGCATCGGAAAGTTCGCCTTCGCCATCAGCAAAGGTACCTTGCGAGCGTCCCACGCCACGGAAGTTAAAGCGCAGGACCGAAAAGCCTTGGGCCTTGAATGAGTTGAACATCGTGTAAACGATTTTGTTGTTCATTGTGCCGCCATGTTGAGGATGCGGGTGGAGCATCAACGCAATGGGCGCATTTGGTGTCGGATTGTGAAAATAGCGTCCTTCAAGACGACCTTCTGGGCCGTTCAGAATAATATCAGGCATACAGTCACTGTTCCCTTTAGTTGACTTCGAGGCTTTATTTCAGCCGTTCACCTGTCTAGACTATCTCCACATAAGTTATTGTGTTGGCGGTCTAAACACTTGCTACACTTGACCTTAGCGACCCGGATTATTATATCGCAAAGGATGTGCAGTGTGATTCCAATGCATTGTATATAATCTAGAGGTTGCTCTGAGCCAAATACCTTTTTCAAGAAAGTAAAAGGTAGAGATTGAGGACGAACGAATGTTCGACAGATTAAAAGCCGAAATTGACGCCACGATGTCCCGTGATCCAGCCGCGCGTTCGCGTATGGAGGTGGTTCTTTGTTATCCGGGATTTCAAGCTGTTAGTCTTCACCGTCTGTCGAATAAACTGTGGCGAAGTGACTGGTGTTTGCTGGCACGCTGTCTTTCTCATCTCGGCCGAATTGTTACCGGAATCGAAATTCATCCCGGTGCGACGATTGGCAAAGGCTTTTTTATCGATCACGGCATGGGCGTCGTTATCGGAGAGACTTCTGTGATCGGCGACAATGTGACGCTCTATCACGGCGTGACTTTGGGTGGTGTTGCCCCTAGTGTCGATTCTGATAGTCAACGCGGAACCAAGCGTCATCCTACGTTGGAATGCGGGACAATTGTCGGATCAGGTGCTCAGGTTCTGGGACCGATAACTGTCGCTCGCAATGCCCGTATCGGGGCCAATGCGGTTGTGACCAAAGATGTGCCTTGCTGTGCAACTGTTGTGGGCATTCCGGGTAAGGTTGTTAACCCGAAACCCGTCGTTGTTGAAGATCGTCCCTTTGTGGCTTACGGGACGCCAACTGGGGATGTTCCTGATCCTGTCGCGCGTACGCTAGAGGGGCTTCTTGATGAGGTTCAATCGCTTCGCAGGCGTTTGAATACCTTGGAAGGTCATGATGATTATCAAAAAAACCTGCTGACAAAAAAGGCGGAAACAGACAAGAAGGGCGAGGCTGGAGATGATGTTACTCCCCAAGGAGAATGTTAACCTGGACTTGTCGTATAAAATGCTAATAAAGAATGAGGTCGGGTTATCTAATGACTGTAAATTAGATGACCGTAATCAGATTGTTACTTGGATACTTAGGAGTGATGGGCCGTGAAACTTAGCACAAAAGGGCGCTATGCGGTTATGGCAATGGTTGATCTGGCGCTCTATGCAAATGAGCGCCCTGTATCCTTGGCCGAAATTGCTGACCGTCAAGAGATATCTCTTTCTTATCTCGAACAGCTTTTTGCCAAGCTGAGACGGGAAAATCTGGTTGCCTCTGTGCGCGGCCCCGGCGGGGGTTACAAGATGGCAAAAGAAGCAAATAAGACGATGATCTCAGAGATTTTTCGAGCTGTTGAAGAACCCATAAAAGCAACAGCTTGTACACCGACAAGTCCGCAAGGATGTCGAAAAGACAAAAGCCGTTGTGTTACACACGATCTCTGGCTTGGCCTTTCGAACCATATCTATGGCTATTTGAACAGTGTTTCCTTGGCAGACGTAATCGAACGTCGTATTGAGCCGGGATTGGATATGTTTATGTCATCAGACCCTAAAGACGGTGTTGCTGCCGAGTAATAACCATTTTCAAATTGAGCCATTGTCTTGATAAACTTGGCTTTACTAGGTGTGAGACCTTCAAATGCGCCGTTCTATCTATCTTGATTATAACGCCACTGCCCCCGTTCGACCCGAAGTGATTGAGGCTGTGGCTTCCGCACTCGGGCAAACGGGTAACCCATCTTCCATCCACGAATACGGCCGTGCTGCCAGACGTTTGGTCGAAGATGCGCGAGCTGAAATTGCTGCATTAGTTGGAAGTAAGCCTGCACGGGTGGTTTTTACATCTGGTGGAACAGAGGCGAATAACCTTTCTCTGAAAGGCTCTGGCCGCAGTCGGATCTTGGTTTCCTCAATCGAACACCCGTCTGTGTTACAGGTTCATGCAAGTGCGGAAATTATCCCGGTGGATAATCAGGGGCGCATTAATCTCTCAGTCTTGGAAACATTACTCGATGAAGAGGGGGAGAATACCCTTGTCTCCATTATGATGGCCAATAATGAAACCGGCGTTTTACAGCCTGTTGAAGAGATAGTGAAGCTCGCGCATACGAAAGGGGCTCTGGTTCATTGTGATGCTGTTCAGGCTGCGGGAAAAATTCCTTTCAATTGCGAGGAACTCGGGGTTGATTTCACAACAATTTCTTCTCATAAGCTTGGTGGCCCGCAAGGCGTCGGTGCTATGATCCTTGGCAAAGGGCTCGAGATCGTGGCTCAACAGTTGGGTGGCGGTCAGGAAAGGCGTCGGCGTGGGGGGACTGAAAATGTTCCTGGTATCGTTGGCTTTGGTGTGGCGGCGAGGCTGTCGCATGAGGGGCTTTCTGATATGTCAGAAAAATCCCGGGCCCGGGATGTAATGGAACAGAAATTACTGGCGGCGGCGCCGAATGCCCGGGTTTTTGGCTTGGAAGTTCCCCGTGTTCCCAATACAACGACGATTTCAATGCCGGGTGTGCCCTCTGATACCCAGTTGATGGTGCTTGATCTCGAAGGATATGCGGTATCTTCAGGTTCAGCTTGTTCTTCGGGCAAGGTACAGGCTTCTCATGTTCTCAAGGCTATGGGGGCAGATGACAAGGCTGCGGGTGAAGCGATCAGAATTTCAACGGGTTGGAACTCGAGCCCGGAAGATTTGGATCTTTTTGCTGATGCCTGGATTGGGTTGTTCCAGCGTAAAGGGGAACGGCCGGAATAGAACGGTCTATCGAAGATAATGCAGAACAAAAAAGCGAACCGATCTATCAAGCCTATCTATCTCGATTATCAGGCAACCACACCGACCGACCCAAGGGTGGTCAAGGCGATGATGCCTTTCTTTAGTGAGAGCTTTGGCAACCCTCACTCGGTCGATCATGCCTACGGCTGGGAAGCTGAAGAGGTCGTTGATCGGGCCCGCCAACAAATTGCCGACGTCATCGGGGCCGATCCAAGAGAGATTATCTTTACCTCTGGGGCCACGGAATCAAATAATCTGGCCATTAAAGGACTTGCCCATTTTCTGCGTGATAACCCCAAGGGGACGCCGCGCAACCGGATCGTAACCACGACGATAGAACACAAGTGCGTTCTGGAATCAGTGAACAGGTTAGAGCGCGAAGGCTTCGAGATTATCCGTTTGCCCGTTGATGTATCGGGCTTGATTGATTTGGATGAGTTGACCAAAGCCGTTACGGATGAAACCGCGCTTGTTTCCATCATGGCTGTGAACAATGAGATCGGCGTTATCCAGCACCTGACAAAAATTGGCGAAATCTGTAAGGCTGTGGGTGCGAAGTTTCACACGGATGCTGCGCAGGCTGTCGGTAAGATTCCCCTTGATGTGAACAAGATGCAGATCGATCTTATGAGTATCTCAGGCCATAAGATTTACGGTCCTAAAGGGATCGGCGCACTATATGTTCGAAGACGCCCCCGCATTCGCCTTGAGCCCCTGATCGATGGGGGAGGACAAGAGCGTGGGTTACGATCCGGTACACTTGCAACTCCTCTTTGTGTTGGTCTTGGTGCGGCGGCGCAATTCGCCAACGAAGAGATGTTTGCGGAATATGATCGCCTGTCTGCCTTAAGTCATCATTTTCGCGATGGATTGAGCGCGCAGCTCGACGGACTGCAGTTTAATGGAGACCCCGATCAGCGGATACCCGGAAACCTGAATGTCACTTTCGAAGGTGTTTCCGGGGCCGAGATTATGAAATCGCTACCAGAGTTGGCTCTTTCTATGGGGTCTGCCTGTACCTCGGCGGATCTTGAGCCGTCTTATGTGCTCAAGGCATTGGGGTATAACGATGAACAGGCTTTGTCCTCCTTAAGAATTGGCCTTGGCCGCTTCACAAAAGAAGATGACGTTGATCAAGCTATCGTTCTGTTGGTTACAGCGGTTAGAAAGTTGCGTTCAAGGACATGAATTTACTGTCGTGAAAAAGCACTTCACAAGACTGGCTTAAGCGGCGTATATAGTCAGCCAACGAAAATAAACAGCGCCATAAATATGGCAACGGGTCGACAATAAGGTAGCTTACGATTTAGCTGACTTTGTACCTGGTTATGTTAGGAGAGTTGGCAAATGCCAAAAATGACTTTTGTCGAGACAGACGGTACCGAAAAAGAAGTTGATGCCCCCCTTGGACTTTCGGTTCTCGAAATTGCTCAACGCAATGATATTGACATCGAGGGAGCTTGCGAAGGCTCTCTTGCCTGTGCAACCTGCCATGTGGTTATCGATCCAAGCTGGTATGGCAAGCTGGAAGAGGTCACCGAAGACGAAGAAGATATGCTGGACCTTGCCTTTAATCTGACCGAGACGTCTCGTCTTGGCTGTCAGCTTATCATGTCTGAAGCGCTTGATGGGTTGAAGGTTAAGCTCCCGGAATCTCTTTAAACCTAAATTCCCCCTAATGAAGCGATTTGCAATATTTGTGGATCGCTTTTTTATTTTCTCCTCTTTTCCCAAAGTGATTTTGTCTGATGTCCTTTTACGAAGATCTGAAAGCAGAATGCCCTACTGATTGGGCATCGTATGTTTATCACCCCTTTGTTCAGGGCCTGGGGGATGGGTCTTTGTCCGGGGATGCCTTTAGGCATTATCTCATTCAGGACTATCTCTTTTTGGTTCATTTCAGCAAAGCTTATGCTTTGGCGGTATTCAAAAGTGATAATCTTGACGATATGCGTCAGGCCGCAGCAACCATGGATGCGTTGTTGAATGAGGAAGTGAAGCTTCATATCAGCTATTGTGCTGATTGGGGGATAGAGAAATCTGTATTGGAAGCTGTCCCTGAAGCTTCGGCTAATATTGCCTATACCCGCTATGTCATGGAACGGGGAATGTCGGGTGACATTCTTGATCTTCTCGTTGCTTTGGCCCCTTGCGTTATGGGCTATGCTGAAATCGGGTCCCGCCTGGCAGAAGAGCACGTTGGCTCGCTCGAAAACAATGCCTATGGTCCGTGGATAGAAATGTATTCCAGTAGCGAATATCAGCAAGCAGCAGCTGGTGCCTATGGACAGTTGGAGCGCGTTGCGATGTCTCGTCTGGGTGAAGACTATAGATCATCCGGGCGCTGGAAACAGCTTTGCGAGACTTTTGCCACAGCGACCAGACTGGAAGCCGGATTTTGGGAAATGGGTCTTACTGGATCTCTTTAAATCAGGGCTGTTTTCGAGTATTCTTTTTCCGAACATCAACAGTTCACACTAAAGGCAGTCATTTGACTGCCTTTAGTGTATTGGGCCCCTACTTCACAAACCGCTCGACGACCTTCTTGACCGTCAGCCCTTGGATGATGATGGAAAAGATCACGATGCCATAAGTAATGGCGAGCAGGCTTTCCTTTTCAGGGACGTTGGGCAGGGAGAGAACAAGCGCGACGGAAATCCCGCCCCGAAGTCCGCCCCAGGTCAAAACGACAATGGCCCCCGGGGTGTATTTTTCTTTTAAGCTGAGAAGGCTGATGGGCAGGCCGACAGATACAAAACGGGCGAGAAGAACCACCGGAATCATGATCAGAGTTGTGGCAAGATTACTTGCTGTCTCCGTGATCGCGAGAATTTCAAAGCCGATGATCAGGAAAAGAGAGGCATTGAGGATTTCATCAAGCAAGGTCCAGAACTTGTGTACGTGATCCCGGGTGCTTTCACTCATGGCAAAGCGCATACCCCGGTTACCGATCAGAAGACCTGCGATAACAACGGCAATCGGTCCTGAGAAGTGGAGCGCAAACGCCAGACTGTAACTCACCATGACCAGAGCAAGCGTGATCAGGACCTCGATTGTGTATTCATCAATGCTTTTCAAGGCACGATAGGCAATGTAGCCAGTTGCAAGACCAAGAACAGCACCACCTCCAGCTTCTAGTAGGAAAAAGCGGGTCATTTCAAACGCGCCGATCTCTTCGCCGCCAGAGGAGGATTGGGTAGCGATGGCGACTAGAATAGTGAAGACCACAACCCCAACCCCATCGTTAAAGAGACTTTCACCCGCGATCTTGGCTTTGAGAGATCTTGGAACACGTACTGTCTTGAGGATTCCCAACACGGCAACGGGGTCGGTCGGGGCAATCAGGCTTCCGAAAATCAGGCAGTAAATCAAGGGTATCTCTAGACCTGTAAAGCTGGTGAGATAGAACATTGAATAGCCGATCATGAATGTTGAGATCAGGACGCCGACCGTTGCCATGAGGGTGATGGCATACTTTCGATGTATGAGATCTTCAATATTCACATGGAGTGCCCCAGCAAACAGCAGGAAGCTCAACATCCCCTTCATAAGGGTTTCATGAAAATCGATCTGGGCCAGGGATAGCCTGACTGCCGATTGGATTCCCAGATCTGGGAATACCAGATCGACCAGCATCACCATGATTGAAGCAACCAAAGCAATGACTACCAGGCCAATTGATATCGGCATGCGGAGCCAGCGGTGATTAATATATCCAAAAAAAAGCCGCCAGAGTAATGGTGATGGAAGCTATGTTAAACAGGGAAAGTGTTGTCATGAAATCACAGAAGATGTTTGCGGGAATGTTCAGCGAGAATGTTTAACAGGAAAAACTAAAGGCAGGTCTTATCAGGAAAGAAGTTTATAGCAGGTTATTGTTGAGTTCAGAAGTTTATACCTTGTCGTACAGGAAGCTTTTCGCGCGAGGTTGAGGGAGAGATGGTTAATTTGGGTGGATTATTTTTAATAACACGTTAGGGTGGTAATTCTTTAAGACAAAGCCCCTTTGTTGAATTTATTGATCGTTAAGCCTTTCTTGTTACGATTAGTATTGTGTTCGTGGGGACGAACTATGACCGGGAGAGTTGCCGAATGCGTGTACTGGTGCTGGATGACGACAAAGTTGATTTTCTTTATACCGAACGCCTTCTAAGCAGTGCTTTTCCCAAAGAAGAAGTTGTGGTTAGTTGGGTTTCCAGCCCCGCCAAAGTTAATACCATGAGTGAGATCGACAGTTACGATATCTGTCTCATCGATCAAAACATGGGGGCATACAGCGGAATAGACCTTATTCAGGAATTTACAGAGGTCGGCTGTTTGACGCCGATGATCCTGTTGACGGGGGAAGACAATCAAGCCCTGGATGAGATGGCTTGCCAGCACGGTGCTTCGGATTATCTAATCAAGGGCGAGCTCACTCCTGCACTGTTAAACCGCTCTGTTCGGTTTAGTATTGCGCAGAAAGAACAAGAAAAAAAACTCGCCAAGTCTGCCTTTACGGATAGCCTTACAGGACTGTCTAACAGGGCTAAATTTGATTCAACGCTTGAGATAGCGCTTCTGACAACAGAGCGTGCAAAGACTTATCTGGCCTTGTTTCTTATTGATCTTGATGATTTCAAAATTATTAATGATACCTATGGACATCCGGCAGGTGATGCGCTGCTCAAAGAAATTGCTGCTCGACTAAAGTCTGCGGTACGGCGGTCTGATATTGTTGCCCGGTTAGGGGGGGATGAATTTGGCGTAGTTCTTAACGGGTATCGCAGTGAATCTGATATTTTCCTTCTCAAAGAAAAAATCCTCAACGTTTTCGAAACACCGATCTGTTTTGGTGAACAGACATTTCACTGTAAAGGTTCTATCGGTATTGCCGTGATCCCTCCCGATCAGGAAAATCGTCTCGCAACGGATCTTATCAAATCTGCGGATGGAGCACTTTATAAAGCCAAGCAAAGTGGTAAGAATTCGGCAGAATTTTTTGACCCCAGTTTAGGGGAACATATTCAAAAGATAGCGGGTATTGAAAATGCACTGGCACAGGCAATAGAGCGCAATGAATTGGTGTTACACTATCAACCAAAGATAAATGCGGGGAGCCAGCTGATTTGTGGGGCAGAAGTCTTGCTACGTTGGCATCGGGAGAATGAAGAGCAGATTGGTCCAAGTGTTTTTATTCCCATAGCTGAGCGCTCCCTGAAAATATTGGAGATAGGGCGCTGGGTTTTTGAACAAGCCTGCCGCCAACAGCGTAGCTGGATAGATGCAGGGATCAAAGTAATGCCTTTGGCTATCAATATTTCTCCGTTGGAAATTAAAGCAGACGGTTTTGTGCCGTACATAAAGGAAATGCTGGCGAAATACGATCTTGATCCGGGCCTTTTTGAGCTTGAGATCACCGAAACGGCCTTGATGGAAAATCTGGACCATTTTACTGAACGGCTTGAAGCACTGGCAAAAATTGGCTGTGTTTGGGTCATTGATGATTTCGGGGTCGGGCATTCGTCTCTTAGTCGATTGAACGATTTACCCATATCTAAAATCAAAATGGATCGATCTTTTGTCCGTCAGATAGAAACCTCGGCCTCAAGCCGGAAGATATGTAATGTGATGACCCTGCTTGCGAATGTCTTGGGGTTGAGTCTGGTTGTGAAAGGGGTTGAAGAGCAGTCCCAGATTGAATTGCTTTCCCTTTTTGCCAAGGACGAGTTACAGGGTTTTTTCTATAGTAAAGCTCTCCCGCCCTCTGTCTTTGAAAAATCCTTGATCCAACAGGCCCATGAAGAATACGTTGCCCACCCCCAACAATGGCTTGGAATGCCAAGACGTCGTTATATTTGATATTTTGTGTTACCCAGATGTTATTCTGCGAAATAAGTAAATGAGAACCCATTAATGATAACTCTGCCTCGTCAGCGACCGTATATTATCCCGTTGTTGGTTTTTTTCATCGGGATCATGGCTTCGGTTAGCATCTATTCACTTATGACCGAATTGAGTCTTTCTGATCGAAAAGAGGTTTTTTTACAGCAAGCAAACAATCACTTCTTTGCCGTTGAAGAACATATGTTCTCAACTCAGGATGTTCTGACCTCCCTGAAAGCCTTCGTCAAAAATACTGATAATTTAAAGCGTGAAAATTTTGATAACTTTGCAAGTGTTCTGTTGCAAAGGCATCAGGAAATTCAGGCGCTTGAATGGATACCAAGGGTCCCGAACAATCAGCGTTCTCGTTACGAAGCGCGTGCTCAAGCCGAGGGTTATACCGGGTATCAGATAAAGGAAAGACTGGTTAACGATGGCAAAAGCGGGTTGGCATCTGCTATTGATCGCCCGGAATACTTTCCGGTATATTATGCGTATCCTTTTCAGGGGAACGAAGCCGCGATTGGCTTTGATTTGGGGTCTAATCCAGAACGATTAAAAGCTCTGACCGCTGCAAGGGATACCGGAGATTTTGTCGTGACCCAACGGATCACGCTTGTTCAGGAAACGGGGACACAAGCAGGTATACTTATGTTTTTACCCATGTATGAAGCGCGTGGGGTGCCGGATGATTTGGAAAAGCGCAGAGAGCAACTGACAGGTTTTGTGCTTATTGTATTGAGAGTTGGTGATCTGATCGAGAAATCGCAGGCTAATCTTGATAATGATATCGATATACTGGTTACAGATACGGGTAGCTTTGAAACCCTTTATGACCAGAGTGACGTCTCAGAAACCAAACATGAATTTACTTACCAAAAAGCTATTGAGTTTGGTCAAAGAGAATGGTTGTTTCGTTTTTCTCCTAAAGCAGGGGCTTATGCTGATACCCAGTTGCCCATAGAATTGTTGGTTCTTTTTGGTGCACTTTCTCTTACTTTTTTGTCAGGGGGATATGTCTTTTTTCTGGTTCAATCTCACCAAAAAAGTTTACTTGAAGTTGAGAGTAAGACCAGTGATTTGAAGAAAAGTGAACAACGATTTTCCTTGGCTGCTGAAGGGGCAAGTGTTGGAATTTGGGATTGGATTGACGTTAATGGTGAAGACGAATACTGGTCACCCCAGTTTTACGATTTACTGGGGTATGAAGGCGATGAAATCAAGGCGTCTCTGACCAATTTCTCAGCAGCTATACATCCGGATGATGTTGATCGCACATTTGCAATGGTGGAGGCACATCTTAAGGGGGAGGGTATTTTTGATATTGAGTATCGTCTGAAAACCAAATCAGGTAACTATAAATGGTTCAGAGGAAGCGGGCAGGTTGGCCGGGATAGAGAGGGTAACCCCAAGCGAATGGTGGGCTCCATT
>MABB01000017.1:10485-10884 GCA_002162915.1 Rhodospirillales bacterium 47_12_T64 | reverse complement strand
TCCCTATCTTGCTCCTGTTCCAATGCGCGGTAAAAAAAATGAACCTTCATTTGTTCTCCATACCGCAGAGGCTCTCGCGAATGTAAAACAAGTTAGTGTGGACGAAATTCACTCGGCGACGACAGATAATTTTTATCGTCTATTTACTAAAGCACAACGACCGACGGCAGAATAAACAAATGAAGATCACGATGTTAGGGTGCGGCGGCTCTGGTGGCGTCCCCATATGTTCTGGAACACCTGGAGGAAATTGGGGCAATTGTAACCCTGATAACCCAAAAAACCGTCGACGACGTGTATCCATATTACTGGAACATGAAGATACGACCCTCCTGATTGATACGGGACCAGACTTGAGATCCCAGCTATTGGATGCCGATGTAGAATTTATTGATGCTG
>MABB01000017.1:0-10456 GCA_002162915.1 Rhodospirillales bacterium 47_12_T64 | reverse complement strand
ACTCATGGTCTGGATGAGCTACGATATCTTGCCTACAAAGCTGGCGGGCCAATCGAAGCCTATATGGATGAGGCTGACCGCAAAATAATTACCACTCGCTTTCCCTATGCCTTCACATCGTCGTGTGATCCTGAAAGTAGCTACACCCCGATGATGAACGACCAGACAATTGATGGTCCCTTTACAATTGGATCAATCGAGATTGTTCCGTTCTATCAGGACCACGGAATGGGTAAGTCATTGGGATTTCGTTTCGGTGATTTTGCTTATTCTACTGATGTCTTTGACCTGGATGAGCGCGCTTTTGAGACCTTGGCCGGGGTAAAGTACTGGGTTGTCGATTGTCTTCGTTATGAGCCTCACCCCTCTCATGCGCACTTTGAAAAAGCTTTGAGCTGGATTGATCGCCTCAAACCCGAGCGGGCGATACTGACACACATGAATCAGCAAGTGGATTATGATGATCTACTGTCAAATTGTCCTGAAGGCGTTGAGCCTGGGTATGATGGCTTGACGATTGAAATTCCTTAAAACTTGAAAAATTATATCTCGTCCTAAAATAGTATCAAACGACTTTAGGACGAGATGTAATGAAGTTCAACTCTAGCTGTTAGACGCTTCGAGAGCCTGGCTGAGATCGGCGATGATATCGTCGATGTGCTCGATCCCGATTGATAGGCGCACGTAGCTTTCTGAGATACCCGTCAGGGCTTGTTCTTCGGCGCTTAGCTGTGAGTGTGTCGTTGTCGCCGGATGAATTGCCAGGCTTCTGGCATCACCAATGTTTGCCACGTGGAAGAACATTTTTAGGCTATCGATAAATTTACGACCAGCCTTGAGACCGCCCTTCAGTTCAAAGCCAAGAAGAGCGCCGTGACCGCCTTTTAGATAGGTATCGGCAAGTTCCCGCTCTCTACCGCTGGCCAGACTTGGGTGAATGACCGTTTCGACAGATGGGTGCTTGCTGAGGAAGTCGGCAACAGCTGTTGCATTGCGGCAGTGTTCGCGCATACGCAAGGGAAGTGTTTCCATACCCTGAATAAACTGAAACGCATTCATGGGGGACATGGCAGAACCCAGATCACGCAAAAGTACGACGCGGGCACGGATTATATAGGCTATTGGCCCGAGTGGTTTGACCGCTTCTGTCCAAACGGCGCCGTGGTAGCTCGGATCGGGCTGAGTGAGAAGAGGGAAGCGATCAGCATTAGCTTCCCAGTCAAAGTTACCACCATCAACGATCATTCCGCCGATAGATGTACCGTGTCCACCGATGTACTTGGTCGTGGAATAGACAACGATGTGCGCTCCATGCTCTAGCGGGCGACAGAGGATTGGTGCTGCGGTATTGTCCATGATGAGAGGAACACCAACTTCATTACCGATGTCCGCAACTTCCCTGATTGGGAAAACGCGAAGACGGGGATTTGGCAATGTTTCTGCATAATAGGCTTTTGTGTTTTCGTCTGTTGCACGGCGGAAGTTTTCTGGATCAGATGGATCAACAAAACGAACTTCTATACCCATGTTTGGTAAAGTGTTGGCAAAGAGGTTGTAGGTGCCACCATAAAGTTCTGTGGAGCTGACAATATTATCACCGGCTTTTGCGACATTCTGGATTGCAAGGGTGCTTGCTGCTTGCCCAGAACTCACGGCCAGGGATGCTGCGCCACCTTCAAGGGCCGTAATGCGTTCTTCGAGAACGGCATTGGTCGGGTTCATGATACGGGTATAAATATTGCCGAATTCTTTGAGAGCAAAAAGGTTGGCAGCGTGTTCGGCGCTATCAAATTGATAAGAGGTCGTTTGATAGATAGGAACAGCGACCGCACCTGTTTGCGGATCACTTCTATAGCCTGCGTGCAGGACAAGTGTTTCCGGATTTTTTGTCTCTATTGTCATGGCTTCACCCGTTCATGTGTGGTTCCCGTGAGGGACGAATAACTGAATTACGTAATTTCAAACTGATCGGAGCAGACATAAAAAAAACGCCGCAGCATAGCCGGGCGGTTTCCCCTCTATTTAGCTGCATTTTTTAAGCGCTCGCAAATTGAGCTCCAAATCAGCGCTGAATGGTTTTACTTTAGGAGGAGCATACAATCTGAGCAAGTAAAATTAAGAATTTCTCAAAAATATGAGAGAATATATCGCATAATTTCAATCATGTTTATTCGATATATTTAGCATAAGTAGATTCTCGGTTAATCCGGTGTTAACGCCTTTTGCCTAAAATAGGGTCGAATTTATTTAAAAGTTTCTGTTATTGTGAGGACATCGTGAAGGCTGCTTATCTGCAAACTATTTCTCTCGTAGAGCGCTTGCATCGCCAGTGTTTAGAAGTTGTAAAAGGTGAATTGGATCGTCGCGGTATTCGGGATCTGAACAACATTCAAGCTCTGATCTTATATAATATTGGTGATGAGGAACTCTCTGTTGGTGAGTTGACACATCGTGGCTATTATCTGGGGTCGAATGTTTCCTATAACGTGAAAAAAATGGTGGAGAACGGATATCTTAATCAAGAACGTTCGCCGCATGACCGTCGGTCTTTTCATGTTCGGGCATCAGAAAGCGGGTTAGAGATCTTCAACGCGATTTCTACTCTTTTTGATGCTCACGCAGCACAAATTAGCGGAGGTGTTGTAACGGACGAAGATCTTAAAATTACAACTGCAACCCTTCATCGCTTACAGTTATTCTGGTCTTCACCCCTGCCGATGGGTGGCATTAACCCTGCTGCTTAAAGTCTTCTCCAGCTACGAAATATTCGTTGAGAATATTAAGGCCTCTGTTATTTTACAGGGGTCTTCTTGTTTAAGTTTGGTAGTAGGTCATGAATAAAGTTGGAAAAGGGGTTATCATAGAATTTGCCCAGGTGGGGGCATATGTGAAAGTAAGCGCTTTTCACGAACAAACGATGACTGAAGTTTCTATTGTTGGTGATCCTCGGGAAACCGAACAGAAACTTAAGCAGACGGTTCTCCAGAAACTGAGATACGTACTTGAAAAGTCTCAAAAGCCTGATCCAGATAAGCCAAGCGACAAAAAAGGGAACAAACGAGGGATTATCGTTTGATCCCAGTATACTCTGCGCTGTTCAGCCTCTAGTTGCTGCCGCCTGAAAAACTTCCTATACCGCAATGGAAGTGTCAAAACGCTTAAAGCTGGATTTGATGATTTTTTCATCAAAGATTTTGAGCTGAAGGTTTGCTCTGAAAAGAACGAACTTTAATGTCTCACCTGTTTCGTCCTGAAACTGAAAGCAGATTATCCCGATCTCGCATAATATAGAGGGCAACAAGAGCTCCAAGAGTTCCTACTGCCGTCCACATCAGATTATTTGGGTATTGTGTGAAATTGATAAGGCCCGGAATGCTGGCAATCACGCCAGTTGCATGCATTAAAGTGACGAGGCCATAGGTAATTCTCCGCGCAAATCCGATCAGGAAAGCAAGAACAAGAAGCCCCTGAATAGTGCCGATTAAAAATGCCAGATCCTGGGTCACCCAGGCTTGTCCATAAGCATTTTGAAAAATATTGACCATCCACTCTGGCCGAAAGAATTTGAGTGATGTCCAAACTACCAGAAATGCACCAGTGGAAAGCCTGAGAATGAGGAGGGAAATTTCAAGTCTGCGCTGGTCTGTCATATTATATTATGTCTCTGTATTTAATCCGGTTTTTATACATACCCGGTTTAGTTTGTTTTAATAAAATCAACTATTCGTTATGCGGGCATTAAATCCAAAGCTGTACTTGAGGTGTGAAACCTAGTGGCGTTGTCTTTGATAATTTCTGCGAACTCATAGGGGTGACCAGAAACATTTCATCCTATAGTGACGTGGAGCCATGTGAAGTAGGGAGGCGAGATGATTGCAAAGAATATCTGTTTGCAATCAAATTAATCTGATCTTGGTTCTTGAATGATTGTTTATCCGTATGCTTATAGGGGAGATTGTGATTGCGACAAAATAGCCCACAAATTTTATCAGGTTTTAAATATTTTCTATTTATTTCAATATTTTAATAACAAAGTATGAGTGTGCAATAAGATCTAACTTTGCAATTTGTAATGAATATTCAAGAAGGTATCCCCGTTTTGTAAACGGATGTGTGATTTTAAAATTTTAATGAATAAGTTGTCTCGGTACAATAATGCCGCAGATGTTCAATAAAGTGTACGTAAATTGTCTAGCATGTAATAAAAGAATCACATTATAACCATGCAAGTAAATTAAACTCCTTAGAGTTGGGCCGTGATATAATAAATAAATCAGGTAAATAGGCGATCAATTCCATGAGGGAACGAGCTATATGCCATGCATTCTCTTTCCCTGTGAAAGTCTCTTGTGCTATTTATCGTGCTAACTTTATCGAGATAATAACAAGCGCGGAAACATGAGTAAAAAAACTATTGTTTTAGCGGCAGACCATGCCGGTTATGAACTGAAAGATTTGCTGAAAGAAGATGTCGCTGCTTTGGGGTACGATGTCCTCGATCTTGGTACAAACGGTCCAGATCGAGTTGACTATCCAGACTTTGGAGCGGCATTGGCAAAAGCAATTCAAAACGGAGATGCCGAAACCGGAATCCTGGTTTGTGGATCTGGAATTGGTATATCTATTGCCGCAAACAGGCATGCGGGCATCCGCGCCGCGCTATGTCACGACGAGACCTTGGCCCGTTTAGCTCGAGAGCATAACGATGCCAATGTTCTGGTTCTAGGGGCCAGAACGACAGGTATTGAGGTAGCAAAAGCTTCCCTTAACACCTTCTTAAACACTGAGTTTGCCGGTGGTCGTCATATCGGACGCATCGAAAAACTTAAATAATAATCACCTTTACCTGAGAGTGAAGTTGTCATGAGCTTAGATACAACGACCTTCTTTAATGCGCCTTTGGCCCAAACAGATCCTGAAGTTGCAGCTGCAATTAATCAAGAACTGCATCGTCAACAAAATCAGATCGAACTTATCGCTTCTGAAAATATCGTATCCCTGTCTACGATGCAGGCACTGGGTACAGTATTGACCAACAAATACGCCGAGGGTTATCCTGGGCGTCGTTATTATGGTGGTTGTGAATACGTTGACGTTGTCGAAGATCTCGCCATCGAACGTGCGAAAGAACTTTTCGAATGCGCTTATGTAAACGTACAGCCTCACTCAGGCGCACAAGCTAACCAGTGTGTCACGCTGGCTCTTATCAAGCCTGGCGATACCATTATGGGCCTCGATCTGGCTTCTGGTGGTCACTTAACGCATGGTTCGCGTCCAAACCTATCCGGTAAATGGTTCAATGCTGTCAGCTATGCTGTTGATAAAGAAACTCATCAGCTAAACTATGATGATATCCGCGCCCTTGCCGTTGAACACAAACCAAAGCTGATTATTGCGGGTGGTTCTGCTTATCCACGCGTTATCGATTTTGTTAAGTTCCGTGAAATCGCGGATGAAGTTGGTGCTTATCTCCACGTTGATATGGCTCACTTTGCCGGCCTTGTTGCAGCAGGCATTCACCCAAGTCCACTTCCACATGCGCACGTTGTTACCACAACAACTCATAAAACATTGCGTGCAGGTCGTGGTGGTATGGTTCTTACTAACGATGAGGCTATCAGCAAAAAAATTAACTCTGCTGCTTTCCCTGGCCTTCAGGGCGGTCCTTTGATGCATTGTATTGCTTCTAAAGCTGTTGCTTTAAAAGAAGCCTTGGATCCAGATTTTAAAGACTACGCCAAACAGGTTGTCAGCAACGCACAGACTTTGGCTGCTACGCTTATTGATAACGGTTTTGCTATTACTACCGGTGGCACCGATACTCACCTTATGTTGGTTGATCTACGACCTAAAGGGCTCACAGGTAACATCGCTGAAGAAACTTTAGACCGCGCAGGACTTACTTGTAACAAAAACGGTATTCCATTCGATACTGAGAAACCAATGGTGACTTCTGGTATCCGCCTGGGTACTCCAGCAGGTACAACACGTGGCTTCAAAGATGCTGAATTTAAGAAAATTGGTGAATTAATCACTAAAGTTCTTGATGGACTGGCTGCAAACCGCGAAGATAACTCCAAAATCGAAACGGAAGTTCGTAAAGAAGTTCAAGCACTTTGTAGCGAATTCCCGATTTATAAAGGTTTGGAAATCTAAGGTTTTATCCGGGTTATGATTTCCAAATGTTCATAACCCGGATCCCCTTTAGGGGAAACTGTGAGGGAATATGCGCTGCCCGTTCTGCAGTAGTGAAGATACGCAAGTCAAAGACTCGCGTCCAACAGAAGATCACACGGCCATTCGCCGTCGCCGTCAATGTACGAGTTGTGGCGCAAGGTTCACAACTTTTGAACGTGTTCAATTGCGCGAACTGACTGTTGTCAAAGGCAACGGACAACGAGAACCTTTTGATCGGGAAAAAATCTCCCGCTCCATGAATATTGCCCTGCAAAAAAGAGATGTTGATAGAGATCGTGTAGAGCGTGTTGTCAGTGGCATTGTTCGTCGCCTGGAATCTTCGGGTGAGAGTGAAATCGCTTCTGATCTTATCGGTGAACTTGTTATGGATGCACTGGCCACAATCGATCAGATCGGCTATGTACGATTTGCTTCTGTTTACAGAGACTTCAAAGAAGTAAGAGATTTTGAAGAATTTGTTGGTAAGCTTGGTGATGATCTCGATATTCTGGATCGAGAACCTTCATAGGTATCAACTGTAAGTAAATAGAAAATTTATTATGTCTGGCGAACTTCGCAACGAAGACCTCCAACACATGAATGCGGCTCTGGGCTTGGCTTCACGTGGTCTGGGGTCAACATTTCCCAATCCAGCTGTTGGCTGTGTGCTTGTAAACAATGGTACTGTTGTTGGCCGTGGATTTACTCAACCTGGTGGTCGTCCACACGCTGAAACAGAAGCTCTTGCTCAGGCTGGAAAAAATGCACTTGGTGCAACTGCCTATGTAACGCTGGAGCCATGTTCCCATCATGGTCAGACCCCACCTTGTGCAGAAGCTCTTATCTCAGCAGGAATAAAACGCTGTGTTGTGGCTATGGAAGATCCTGATTCTCGTGTTCATGGTCATGGTCTGGAACTTTTGCGTGCTGCTGGTATAGAGGTTGACGTTGGCTTATGTCGTCATGAGGCCGAAGAGCTTAATGCAGGTTTTTTTACCCGGATAAGACATGGACGGCCCCTGGTTACCCTCAAGGTCGCAACATCTTTAGATGGCCGGATCGCCACAAAATCAGGACAAAGTAAATGGGTTACAGGTGAGGCCGCGCGCCGTGCGGGCCATATGTTACGGGTAAGGCACGATGCTATTCTTGTTGGCAGCGGTACGGCTGTCCTTGATAACCCGCGGTTGGATGTACGCCTTGAAGGCCTGGAAAAACATTCCCCTATTCGTGTGGTTATGGACGGGCGTCTTAGATTACCTCTTACCCACGATCTCGTAATGAGAGCCAAGGAATGTCAGACGATACTGATGACCTTTAAGGACAATGAACCTGCACGGGTAGATGCCTATAGGGATTCTGGTGTTGATGTTGTTTCCTTGATTAAAGACGAGTATGGATATATCAGTCCTGCGGCAGCCTTGAGGGAGCTTGGGGAACGGGGAATTACGCGACTTCTAGTCGAGGGTGGAAGTCATATCATTGGCTCTCTCTTGAAAGCTGGGTTGGTTGATCGTATCGTTTGGTTTCGGGCCGCGAAAGTTATTGGTGGTGACGGGGTTGCTGCCTCAGTAGGCTTTGGCCTTGATCAATTAAAGTTAGCCCCTAAATTTCATTTGACCAGTGTATCCAAACTGGGTGATGACATCATGGAAACTTATCGTCGGGATCTTTAATACAAGCCCGCGCTAAAGCCTAAAGGCACTATAGAATGTTTACTGGAATTATAACCGATCTGGGTACCGTTCGTGGTATTGAAGATAATGGCGACAAGCGCTTTATATTCAATTGTTCTTACGACATGGAAACGGTTGATATTGGCGCTTCCATTGCCTGTTCTGGCGCTTGTCTGACTGTCGTTGAAAAAGGAACTGGCTGGTTTAGCGCCGATGTTTCTGCTGAAACCTTATCCAAAACCACTCTGGTAAACTGGTGCATTGACACCCCCGTTAATTTTGAACGGGCACTCAAGCTTGGGGATGAGCTCGGGGGGCATTTAGTTTCTGGTCATGTTGATGGTGTAGCTTCGGTAATAAGCATTGTACCAGAAGGCGATTCGCGACGCTTTACTTTCGAGGCCCCGGCCGAGCTGGCAAAATATATTGCTCCGAAAGGATCTATTGTCCTCGATGGCGCTTCTTTGACTGTAAACGAAGTTGATGGAAATTTGTTTGGTGTAAACATTATTCCCCACACGGCTGAAATGACAACATTGGGCCAATGGCAGCCAGGAAATTACAATTCTGGTGATTGTCAGGTAAATTTAGAAATTGACTTGCTGGCTCGTTACGTGGGCCAACTGCTTGAAAGGCAACAAAATGGCTGAAAGTAGTGCTGAAAACAATAAAGGGCAGGGTACGCAGTTCAGTGATATTCTCTCTACGCCGGAAGAGATCATCGAAGCAGCCCGAAATGGCCATATGTTTATTCTTGTTGATGATGAGAATAGAGAAAATGAGGGCGATCTTGTCATTCCTGCCCAGATGGCAACACCCGAAGCTATTAACTTTATGGCAAAATACGGCCGGGGTCTGATCTGTCTCGCTCTTTGCCGTGAAAGGGTGGAAGAGCTGGATCTTCCCCTGATGGCGCAAAAGAATGAAACCCGTCATGAGACCGCCTTTACTGTCTCGATTGAGGCAAAGGAAGGTGTGACGACAGGGATTTCCGCCCCAGATCGAGCCAGAACAGTTTCTGTTGCAATCGATCCTTTGTCTGAGGTTGGTGATATTGTTACCCCCGGTCATGTATTTCCATTGGTTGCGCGTGATGGTGGGGTGCTTGTTCGTACAGGTCATACCGAAGCGGCCGTGGATATTTCCCGTCTGGCGGGGCTAAATCCTTCAGGCGTTATTTGTGAAATAATGAATGACGACGGAACAATGGCCCGCCGTGATGATTTGATTGATTTTGCTAAAACGCATGATTTAAAAATCTCTACGATCGCTGATCTTATCGCGTATCGCAGAAAACACGACCACCTCATAGAGAGAACGCTTGAGAGTAAACTGAGCACCGGTATTGCCGGCGAGTTCAATATGGCTGTTTATATAAACAACACGACCTATGCAGAGCATGTTGCCCTCTGGAAAGGGGAAATTTTATCTGATCAGCCTGTTATGGTGCGTATGCATGCTTTAAGCGTTCTTGATGATGTTCTTGACGATAATCATAGCGGTAAAGCGGGTGATCTGCATAACTCTATGAAAATGATTGATCAAAATGGTGAGGGCGTTGTTGTACTGATTAGAGAGCCTTCGCCGCGAAGTTTGTCGGATACTATTCGTACAAGATTAGGGAAGCCGATTGAGGCCAGTCACGATCTCAGAGATTACGGTGTCGGTGCTCAAATCTTACTCGATCTGGGTGTTCAGCAGATGATTTTGCTCACAAATTCAGAGAAACACATCGTAGGTCTTGACGGATACGGGCTTTCTGTTGTTGAACAGCGCTCAATCGTAGCGTAAATCATCTTACGAATGTTTTTCTGGTGAGTTGACGGTACAGCACCAATTTTTTGCAAGGTAACTGCGTATGACTGATAAACCTCACGTTTTAATTGTCGAAGCACGTTTTTATAATGAAATTGCTGACGAAATGAAAAACGGAGCAATTGCCGAACTAGAGAAAGACGGCTGTACATACGAAGTTGTCCAGGTAGCCGGTGCATTTGAATTGCCAGCAGCCATCAAATTTGCCTCTTTGCGTAAAGAGGGGCATAAATTCGATGGCTATGTGGCTCTGGGATGTGTCATCCGGGGGGAAACCAGCCATTACGATTATGTCTGTATCGAGAGTGCACGTAAGCTTCAGGATCTCGCGGTTGATTCGAACATGGCTATAGGGTATGGCGTTTTAACCGTTGAAAATGAAGCTCAGGCTTGGGCGAGAGCACGCAAGTCAGAAAAAAACAAAGGTGGAGCCGTTACCCGCGCTTGCCTTGATATGATCGCACTAAAACGCCAGTATGGCGTTGCATAAGGACTATTATCCAGTGACCGACGAAAACTCGAAACCGACCAGTGACGGCTTGAAAAAAAGCAAGGCTCGCCTTGCTCTAATTCAAATACTTTTCCAGATTGATTTTAATAAAGCGAGCTCGAAAACAGCCCTCAACGAATATTTGAGCGATAGGCTGGATGAAGAAGTCGATGGCCTTAATGTTGCTGACCTTGATCAGAATCTCTTGATCAATCTCTATAAAGGCATCAATCAGGATCGTGAGCTCCTGGACGATATGCTTGTTTCTGTTCTGGATAAGTCGTGGCCAATACATCGC
>MABB01000078.1:4789-11253 GCA_002162915.1 Rhodospirillales bacterium 47_12_T64 | reverse complement strand
GAGAAGATAACGGATGATGATATCGATAACGATGTCTTTGCCTTTGGGACAATGAAGACAATCGGTGTTGCAGGTGCGCCTGTGATGGCATTGCGTGTTACCTATGTCGGTGAACTTGGCTGGGAACTACACATTCCCACAGAGTTTGCGATCAATGTCTATGAAGCTTTGATGGCTGCTGGCGAAGAATTCTCTATTGGTAATGCCGGTTATCGTGCCATAGAAAGCTTGCGCCTTGAAAAGGGCTATCGTGCCTGGTCTTCTGACATTGGTCCCGATCACACTCCCTTGGAAGCTGGGATGGCCTGGGCCTGTAAGTTGAGAAAAGAGATCGACTTCAAGGGGCGCAAGGCGCTTGAAACTCAAACTGCCGAGGGCGTGAAGAAGAGCCTTTGCTGCTTCACCATTGATGATCCCACTGTCATTCTTTTAGGGCGGGAAACGATTTATAGAGATGGTGAACGTGTGGGATGGCTGACCTCTGCAGGTTTCGGCTATACTCTTGGCAAAAATATCGGCTACGGGTACGTGCGAAGTCAAACTGGCGTTGATAAGGCATATTTAAAAGCCGGTAAGTATGAACTTGAGGTTGGTACAGAACGCCATAGTTGTGAGATCCATTTCGGCGCTTTGTATGACCCGAAAATGGAAAAAGTGAAGCAATAATCAGTGCTTTAGATATACCCTCTGCGGTTTCCTTCCCATCCGGTAAAAATTTAACCGGATGGGAAGGAAATTTGGGGTGATTTATTTGTTGGTGTTTTTATTCATTTTGTCTTAGATATCTTCGGTCAGATCATAAGATCGGGCATATAAACAGAATACGCGCAAAGCGTAACGCCTTCCACCTCAAACGGAGAATAACCGTGAGTGAAAATATCGAACATATGCAGGGCAATTGGAACTATCCAACGACTGTCCGTTTCGGCGTTGGCCGGATAAAAGAAATCGCTGAAGTTTGCCGTAGTCTCGGCATGAGCAACCCTCTGTTAATCACTGACTCTGGCCTTGCCGCCTTGCCGATGGTTGCCGATGTCGTGGCGACCTGTAAATCTGATGGTCTTGGTTGTGATGTTTTCAGTAACATCAAGCCAAACCCGGTTGGACAGAACATCATGGATGGCGTTGTCCATTACCACGCCGGTAATCATGATGGTGTTATCGCCTTTGGTGGCGGTAGTGGTCTTGATGCTGCCAAAGCTGTTGCCCTTATGGTTGGTCAGGATCGACCTCTTTGGGATTTCGAAGACGTTGGCGATAACTGGACACGGGCGAACGCAGACAAGATTGCGCCAATCGTAGCCGTTCCGACAACATCAGGTACTGGTTCTGAAGTTGGTCGTGCCTCTGTTATCACTCATGAAGAAACACACCTTAAAAAAATTATTTTCCATGCGAAAATGATGCCTTCTGTTGTTATCGATGATCCAGAGTTGACGGTCGGTCTGCCTGCAAAACTTTCTGCAGCAACGGGTATGGATGCCCTCTCTCATAATCTCGAAGCTTTCTGTGCTCCGGGTTATCACCCAATGGCAGATGGTATTGCGGTTGAAGGTATTCGTTTGATCCAGAAGTCTCTCGTGAAGACCGTTAAAGACGGTACAGACTTGATTGCACGTTCTGATATGATGATTGCCTCCAGCATGGGCGCGACAGCCTTCCAGAAAGGCTTAGGCGGCATGCACGCTCTGGCTCATCCTCTCGGGGGTATCTACGATGCGCACCACGGTATGCTCAACGCAATCCTTATGCCTTACGTTCTTATTGCTAACCGCTCTGTGATTGAAGATCGCGCAGCCTATCTTGCTCGATGTTTAGATCTGAGCGATGCGTCATTTGACGGATTGCTGCAGTGGGTGATGGATCTGCGTACAACGCTAGATATTCCTAATGCCCTATCTGCAATTGGTATCGACGAAGAACGCGTTGATGAAATCGGTGTTCTTGCAACTGAAGATCCATCCGCTGGTGGTAATCCTATTCAGTTTACACCTGAAGAATATTCCGCGATTTTGCTCAAAGCAGTTCGTGGTGATCTAGGCTAAGCTTCAAAATTAAGTTTTGCTTCATAATTAGGGCCGGTTGATCAGATAAATATTCTGGCACCGGCCTTAATTTTAGATGCTCTGAATACTATTATTGTGACGTTAGATACTGCTCAACTCCGCTTGCCACGTGCACAGCCATTGAAAAGCATCCCTGTAGTAAATAACCACCTGTTGGCGCTTCCCAGTCAAGCATCTCGCCAGCCACAAACAGGCCAGGACGTGCTTTAAGCATTAAGCTTTCATCACAAGATGAAAATTTGATCCCGCCAGCCGTCGATATCGCGCGCTCAATGGGGCGTGGTTTTACCAAGGATATCTCAAGGCCCTTGATTAACTTTGCGAGAGGCGTTGGTGAATTAAATTGTTCCTTGCTACTATATGCCTTTAAGAGCTCTAGAGCTGGGGAAGAAATATGCACGTTGTGCTTTAGGAAGCGACTAAGACTAGTTCCTGGTTTTCTACTGGTGATTAACTGTTCAATTTTCCCCAAAGAATGCGATGGTTTGAGATCTATGTGAATTTTGGCATTATTGGTTGCCTCAATTTCCTCTCGGATCATTTTGCTGAGGGCATAGATAGCGCCCCCTTCCAAGCCATAGGAAGAGAGCATGATCTCCCCTTTGACGGATTTATCTTTCAAGGAGACAGATATGTTCTTCAGGGGATGTCCAAAACAGCTTGTGGGCATGCTGTCCGGCCATGTTGTTTCAAAACCACAATTAGCGGGTTTCAACGGGGCGATTTCAATATCCAATTTTCTTAAGATATCTACCCAGGATCCATCTGATCCCATGCGGGGCCAACTTGCCCCGCCGAGAGCCAAAATAGCAGCATCGGGGATCACAGTTTTAATCTCGCCATGAAGGTCTGAAATAAGGAAGTTATTATTGTCGTCAAAACCAACCCACTTATGCCGGGTGTGAATATCAAGACCCATAGTGACAAGGTTAGATATCCAGGCACGTAGAAGTTCGGTTGCTTTAAACTTTTTCGGGAAAACACGCCCACTTGAACCAACGAAGGTGTCTTGCCCTAATTGGTGGCAAAAATTTCTTAGGTCTTGAGGGGAGAAGCGATCGAATAAAGATGCAAAGAAAGATGAGTTCTCAAAGTACTTTTCAGTAAAGTGACCGATTGGCTCACTGTGAGTGAGATTAAGCCCACCTCGACCTGCGAGTTGAAATTTTCTGGCAAGCGATGGCTTGGCTTCATAGAGGGATACTCTATGGCCAAGTTTTAACAAATTTTGAGCGGCCATTAACCCGGCTGGCCCGCCACCAATTATGATTATTTTTCGGGATACTTTTTTGGGGATTTTCTTAACTCACTTATTCTGCCGATAAAGCCTTATAAGGCTTGGATTAGCAGGTGACTAGTTTTGAATTAATGAGTCCTGAATCTAAGTGTCTTTACTATCCTTTAACGCGTTTAGTACTTTTTCTGCAAAGGCACCTTGATCATGACGTCCTTGTAAAAAAAGCTCGACTGTCTTACGAGCCGACTTTTTATCATAGGGAACTTGGCCGTTCATACGAAGCTCGATTTCTTTGAGTATTTCTGGGTCGAGTTTACCTCTGATAGATTTCAGGTCTTTTAAGACCTTTTCCCTGAAATCTTCGTCTGGGACATCTTCATTTGGCATAACTGCTCCTTTCAACGTCACGATATTTATTTATCATTTTGCCATTTAATAGACACAAGTGCCGCATATTTTCCCATTACCTGTTATGGTAAGAAAGTATTTAATTGTAGCATTAATTGTAAACGGCTTCTTTAAAGAAAATCCAATGCCTTATTTCTTGGGGCTGTGGCATGATTTAGAGTTGCCATCCAGGACTGTTGATGTATATCAACGATTGGGTTGTAATATAGGTGCAACTCAATCTTAACACATTTTGATATGGATAGTAATTTCGATGTCTCTCGGCCTTCGTGAAACCCGCCGTCGTCGCTCACATAATTTTCGTTGGGCTCTATTCAAATGGATGATTGCGCTCGTATTAATCGGTGCAGCCGGCTGGTATTCCTATATGGCCGGGTTGGAGCTGGCGAACCGCAAGGTGGTTACTCTCAACGACAAAAATACCGAGCTTGAGCAAATGGTTCAGGAACTTCTGGACTTACGGGATAAGTTGAACGTTGAGTTGGAAGGTACGAAAGAGACAGCCTCTGAGTGGGAGGGGCGTTATCGGGAAGATGTTCCGACTGGAGAACTCAAAGTAATTGTCACAAACCTTCAGTCAAAGATCAGCAATGGTGTTTCTCTTGATCGTCTCAATTTTCTGATAGCGAGTGCGGAAAATAAGCAGGCATGTGATAACAATCCGGTCACAAAGCGCTTTTATGTTAACACGCCGATTTACACAGGTGTTAACGACAATGTGAGTTTTGCTCGGGGAGGGGTGACAATTACAGCCAAGGGTATCTCAGCATTTAATGCCGAGAACAAAGTTGAAGCCTGGTACGATTCTGCAAAACCGATTGATTTTGTTTTCACTCTTCTTGGCGGGAAAAAGATAAACCTGTCTGGTAAACTTCCCTTGCACCAGTCTGTTGTTGTCAATGGATCAGAATATCGTTTTTCACTGAAAACCGGGGCAAAAGGTTTTGTTCAGGTTGTTGGTGATCGTTGCGATTATCCATAATTCAATTTTGGTGTTGGAATAACTGATGCTGTCCGAGGCACTTACGTATATTTTTGCCAAGAGCCAAAATAAATTTAAGAGTCTCGGATATTTACGTGAAGCAATTGCCATTGAGGCACGACACAAAAGGTGCCACTCAGCTTGGTCAGAGCATTTAAAACAGTCTCAACAAAGAATAACAGAGGCTGTGGAGAAGACGGAGGGCCGCAATCGTATCGTCTTACTTGGTGCTGGTGCCGGTCATGACATTCCTCTCGATTACCTGCTTTCAGAATTTGAGGAAATACACCTTGTTGATGTTATTTTTCTCAAATCCATTCGTGAGAAAGCAAAACAAAGTCCAGCCATAAAATTAATAGAATCTGACGTCACGGGAATTATCAATCCTCTGTTTGAGGATAAGAACCGTATCAACGTCACGGACCTTAATTTATGCCCACCAGACGAGTTACTAATTGGGGCAGATCTTGTTGTCTCGTGTAACCTGCTATCTCAACTTCCAATTAATATAAAAAATCGACTTGTTGCCTTAGGTGAAAATGAGGATTCCAAAGAGCTTGGGGGATTTTGTCGATCAATTATTAATTCTCATCTGAAATGGCTGGAAAGTTGTGACGCAAGCATCTTGTTAATTTCAGATTTTGAACGACATCTGGTTCCACAAGATGGAGCTAAAGGCAAAATTGTTAAAAGTAATGCGCTTTTTGGCATTTCTTTCCTTATGCCTGATCATCTCTGGGTGTGGGATATAGCTCCCCGACCTGAAATCGACAGGATGTTTTCACTAAAACATCTCGTTGGGAGCATTTATTTGCAAGAAAAAGAGGCGTTTAAGTTTAAGAGTTAAGTGCGAGAGATATATTCTCTGGCTTTCTTCAAAGCATATTTGTCATTTTGATCTAATACTTAACCAAAGTTTAAGTAGATTTCCTGTAAATTTATCCAAGAATGTAATTTTTGAGCTTCTGAATGGGGAAAATGATATGGCCTTGGTTTATATCAAGAGGGTGATACTCCTTATTGGAGTGCCATTCGTATTGTCTGGCTGTACTCTCCTAAATGACTTTACCACTGCAATGAGTGCTTCTATTTCTGGTGCTGATACTGCTCAGGGAAGTGCTGTTGGCATCGAGACCAAAGAGCTCGATGAAGAAACAGCCCAAGTGTATAAGGTCGCAGAAGAGACTTACAAAAAGGGTGATATCAGAACTGCTATCGGGCTCTATCAAAGAGCTTTTGAGCTCGAACCTGATAACCCTCAGCCAATGTTGCGAGTTGGCGAAATTCTTAATAGGCACGGTGAACCCCTCGCTGCTGGACAAGCCTATCGCCAGGCTCTGGCTGTTGATCCTCTCAATGTGGATGCGAAACGAGGTCTTGGAGTTTCCTTTATGAAGCGAGGGCAGATTGATCTTGCTATCGAACAATTTTCTGAGGGGCTTGCTATAGAAAAGAATACGAAACTCTTGAATGTTATGGGAGTTGCCTATGACAGCAAGGGAGAGCGCCAAACTGCTCAACAATATTATTTAGAAGGCCTTGAACTTGATGAAAATAATTTGACGCTGCGAAGCAATTACGGCTTATCAATGGCTTATGAAGGGCGTCATAACGAGGCGATTGCTTTGCTTTATCCTTTGTCGAAAGAACCGAAGGCCACGATGAAACATCGTCAGCTACTTGCTATGGCCTATTCTCTTTCGGGTGATTTTGATGCTGCAGAGCAGACGACACGAATTGACATGGATGACGTGGATGTTGCCAAGAGGAT
>MABB01000078.1:0-4597 GCA_002162915.1 Rhodospirillales bacterium 47_12_T64 | reverse complement strand
GCATCAACTGTACGCATTACTGCTGGCCCCAGGAGAACAATAAACAATGGCGGCAGGATGAAGATAATCATTGGAACTGTCATTATTGCAGGCAGCCGTGCAGCTTTCTCTTCTGCCTTTAGCAAGCGTTCATGCCTTAGTTCAGCACTCATCACTCTTATCGACTGTGAGAGTGGCGTGCCAAATTTTTCAGATTGAATAAGTGCATTTACCAGGCTTCGCATCATTGCGATGTCCACCCGGGCAGAAAGATTAGCCATTGCTTTTCTTCGTTCTGGTAAAAAGCCGAGTTCTAACGATGTTAGGGCTAATTCATCTGCAAGTTCGGGAGTAGCATTGATAATTTCCCTTGATACTCTCTTAAATGCTTCATCCAAACTTAAGCCAGCTTCGGTACAGATTACCATTAAATCAAGCGCATCGGGTAAACCCTTTTTAATCAAAGCATAGCGTTTTGTAATCGAATTCTTGAGTAATATGTCTGGAAGCTTAGCGCCGAGAAGTGTTGCTCCAATAGTCGCAATCATTTTACCTGTAGGTGGTAAGTCTATGGCCTTTAATACATAAACATATAAATATATAATGAGCGCGGCGAGGATGGGAGCGACTAATTTGTAAAACAGAAACTTATAGAGAGCTTCTGGAGTTCTTTTGCCTGCTTGCGATAATGCAAAGGCATGTTTTGCTGCTTGTTCATTTTTAAGTAATTTAAAAAAATCAACAACCCGCTTCATCTGAGTTGTCGATTGGTTCGTGATTTTTTTTCTTTGGACTGGAGTTAGATAATCACCGCGCATACTTTCTCTAAGGTTAGCCATTTCCTTGACTTTTTTGTTACTTGGATCCTTGTTGAGTAGTGAATACCAGAGGGCAAAAAAAGTCGTAAAAACAGATAGACTGCCACTTAAGATAAGAAACTCGTCTTCTGTAAAATTGCCTGGTATGAAATCTGAAAGGTTCATATTTCAAACTTCACCATTTTATACATAACCCCACATCCCAGTGCGATCATGAAAAGTCCGACCCCTACGGCAAATTGACCGCGTTCATCGGTAAATAATTCCAAAGCATAGTTTGGATTCATAACATAAATAATGCCAAACATTATAAACGGCAGGGAACCAATAATATACGCAGAGGCTTTTGCTTCCGATGACATTGCCTTGATTTTAAGTTGAATTTGTTTTCGTTTCCGCAAAATATCAGAAAGGTTTGCGAGTGTTTCCGCCAAATTTCCGCCGGTTTCAGATTGTATTGATAACGCGACAGTGAAAAATTGGAATTCTTGTATTCCAAGTCTATGTTGCGCTTTTTCGAGTTCCTCAGGTAATTTTCCGCCAATTTTAACACCGTGTGTCACGATGGTTAATTCTGAACCTACGGGGTTTGAAATTTCTTCACCTGCGTTTTTAATTGATTCTGTGATTGGAAGACCTGCCTTTAACCCCCTAACCATTAAATCAATGGCGTCGGGGAATAGGTTTAAAAACTTATTTTGTCTTCTTTTTGTTAAGTAAATTAAAATAAATTGTGGGAAGCTAAGACCGATAGCAATACCAGAAATTATACTTGCTGCTAAAGGACGCGATGTTCCTACCTTAAGGAGTACAAAGGCACAGATTGATAATAAAATAGATATTAACAAGAGCCGGCCTAGATTAGGTTCCAAGCCAGCTTTTTGCATCTTTTCTCTAAGTAATTCGGGGCGGGGGGTAAGGCTGTGAATTACTTTATCAAGTTTGATACTACCACTGCCGCCCTCTTTTCGACGAATACTGATTTGTGAACGTACAGACTTGTTATTCCTGCCAGTAGAAACAAGAATTTTTTCTACTCGAGATTTTGATACATTATCAGAAGTATTAAATATGTAGTAAACGAGTAATACGAGTAAGAATGAAAATATCGCCAATATTACTATTAAAGTAAAGTCTGACAATTGCCCGGTTTGAATCTGGTTTATTATATCCGTCATCCCATGGCATCCATCAAGTGCTTACCCAAGCTAAAGTACTCTGCTTTTGGCATGAAAAATGGTCTTAGGCCGGATGAGTTAAATTCTCCATAGAGGTTTCCATTTTCGTCTTCGCCTTTGAAATCAAACGTAAAAAGATCTTGAGTGGTGACGACATCGCCTTCCATTCCGATAACTTCTGTTACATGAGTAATTCTGCGCATTCCGTCCCTCATTCGAGAGACTTGAATTATCATATCCAAAGCATCTGCTATTTGGGTACGTACTGCTTTTGCGGGTAGGTTAATACCTGCCATACCAACCATATTTTCCAAACGGGTCAGAGCTTCACGAGGTCTGTTTGCATGTACCGTACCCAGGCTACCATCGTGCCCGGTATTCATGGCCTGGAGCATATCAACGGCTTCTGAGCCACGGATTTCGCCGAGGATTATTCGATCCGGACGCATACGTAGAGAATTTTTAACAAGGTCTCTCATCGATATTGCGCCTTCCCCTTCAAGGTTAGGTGGGCGGGTTTCTAATCTGACAACGTGAGGCTGTTGTAATTGTAACTCTGCTGCATCCTCAATCGTAACAATACGTTCGCCATGATCAATCATTTGGGACAACGCGTTTAATAAAGTCGTTTTCCCTGAACCCGTCCCTCCGGAAATCAGGATATTTAAACGGCTTCTTGAAGCAATTTTCATGACCGTTGCCATAGCCGTAGAAATGTTGTTTTGCTTTTTCATTATATCGAGAGTGATACTTTGAGCCGCAAATTTCCTGATTGAGATGGTTGATCCGTCGATGGCAAGTGGCGGAATTATTATGTTTACACGGCTTCCGTCTGCCAGACGTGCATCGCATAATGGGGTTGTTTCATCAACGCGGCGTCCAATATGCGCAACAATTCGTCTTGCGACATTCATCACATGATCATTATCTCTAAATTTAACGTCAGTGAGTTGTAACTTGCCGCCCTTTTCGATGTAAATCTGATTTGGCCCGTTCACCATGATGTCGGTAATGCCTTCGTCCGCTAGAAGCGGTTCCAGGGGGCCTAACCCAAGCATATCTGCGAGAATAAGATCGATCACAGCAGCTTTTTCGGGAGCGTTTAATCGAAGTTTGTCCTCGAAAAGAATTTCGCCAACAATTTCTCCCAATTGGCTTGCAAGCTCTTCTTTTGGTAATTTTGACGCTGCCGATATGTCGAGGCGATCCATCACTTTGGGTTGGATCAGGTTTTTTGTTTCTTCTATCGTACCTGATGCTGTTGTCGCTTGTACGTCAGTTTTTTTTACATTTTTTGTTTGGCTGGCCGTGGGATGAGGTCTTTTTTCAAAAGTCGATAGGGATGCCACTGGAATAATGTCAGCTTCAGTCTGTTTTCCTGTGGATACATCTGTTACGAACCAGTTTATAAGATCTGTAATTAAAGAACGCCTCTGCAAAAGATTTAGAGAACTGTTCTTTTTTTCAAGTTCTTCCGTGATGGCTTGACCGATTTTTAAGCTCAGTTCAGGCCTGGACATAACTGAAACGGACTGGTCTGAAAGCGTTGATTTCAATAACGCCTTTAAATGGTCGTTCTGGTCATTATTAGTTGTGCCATCGTGGTTTGGATCTTGTTGCATTATTTTAAGCCAATAATTTTAAGCCAAGGAGCTTTTTTGCCTATTGAATGGTCGGTATCTGATTCTGGTATCAGTTCTTTTGCAAGAGAGAAGAGAGCTTTGGATATTTTAGATTTTGGCTCTAACGCGACCACTGGTTTTCCATTATTCGCAGCTTTAATTGCCAGCTTATTATCCTCTGGAATATTAGCTGCTATTTTCATGCCGAGTGCTTTTTCAAACTCATTTGGTGGCATCGCGGTGTGTTGGCCGCCGGTTTTGTTCGCGACGATTAATATCCTACAATCAGGGTTATTGGTTTTAATTGCACTGTGTGTTCTGATTGTATCTCTCAGACTTGGTAAACTGTAATCTGTTATGAGCAGAATTGTTCCTGCTTCTGAAAGGATTGATTTTCGTAATTTTACAGCTGTTCTGGGGGTGTCGACAACGAGTTGGCTGTGTTCACGAGATAGAGCTTCCATCAAGATGGCAATGCCATCGTGTGTAAAGATAACATCGTCGTTCAAGTTTTCTTCTGTAGCCATCACGGCAAGATTTTCAGATAACTTGGCTGTTGTACTTGAGATAAACAAACTATCCAGTCGTTCAGGGTTTTCCAATGCTTCGCGCAAACCCCTTGTTGGTTCCACGTCTAGGGCGAGAGCGATTGTCCCGAACTCGATATCCATATCCAGTAACGCTGTTTTTGTGTTCAGATGTTCAGCAAGTATCCATGATAAATTGACCGCTATTGTACTTGTGCCTATCCCACCTCTTGCACCAATTATCACTGTTTTATTATTATTATATTTTTCTTGAGAAATACTATCTTGCTGAATGATGACTTGATCTGATTTGTCCGCCTTATGAATTGCACTAATAAGGCTTTTCTCTGTCAGAGGCTTTAAGAGGTAATCAGAAACACCAATCTCAATCATTTCACGGTAAAAACCAATATCATTAACGGACCCGACAGCGATGGCCTTCGTGGTATCCGGTAAGGCAGTGATAAGTGAGA
>MABB01000109.1 GCA_002162915.1 Rhodospirillales bacterium 47_12_T64 | reverse complement strand
TGGTGAGCGATAATACGGAAGTCATTGTCGCAGCAGCCCTTAAGGGGCAGGGGATTGCTTATATTCCCGCTCTTATTATCGGTGATGAACTCAAGCGTGGGGACCTCGTGCCGATTCTGGAAAGTGCTGAAGAAGATGTCAGGAGTGACCCCTTTGAGATGTGGGCTTATTACCAGCAGCTCGATTACGTCCCTTTAAAGCTCAGAGTATTTCTCGATTATCTCAAGACATTATGGTGATTTAATCTCTCAATGTATTAAGGGCCGAACATTTAAGCCCGGCCCTTATCATCAAAAGCTTGATAGCTTACCTGTTCATGCGATTGTCGATGAGATCGTCGACAACGCTTGGGTCAGCAAGAGTAGAGGTGTCGCCCAGGCTACCGAAGTCGTTCTCGGCAATTTTACGCAGGATACGGCGCATAATTTTGCCAGAGCGTGTTTTTGGTAAGCCAGGTGCCCATTGCAACATGTCTGGTGTCGCAATTGGCCCGATTTCCTTACGGACCCAGGTGACCAGTTCTTTGCGTAGCTCATCACTTGGTTCTTCACCTGCATTAAGGGTGACGTAGGCATAGATGCCCTGACCCTTGATTTCATGCGGGTAACCCACAACGGCTGATTCAGCGACTTTAGGGTGCGCGACAAGTGCAGATTCAACTTCGGCTGTTCCCATGCGGTGACCAGACACATTGATCACGTCATCGACGCGACCTGTAATCCAGTAATAGCCATCCTCATCACGACGACAGCCGTCGCCGGTAAAGTAAAGGCCGTCATAGGTCGAGAAGTAAGTCTGAACAAAGCGGTCGTGATCTTCGTAGAGGGTGCGCATTTGTCCAGGCCATGAATCTGAAATGCAAAGATTACCCTCTGCCACACCTTCCAGCTTATTGCCGTCGTTATCAACCAAGAGCGGTTGTATTCCAAAGAACGGACGTGTGGCCGAACCTGGCTTAAGAGGGGTTGCACCGGGGAGAGGTGTAATCAGAATACCGCCGGTTTCGGTCTGCCACCAGGTATCCACAATCTGACATCGGCCTTCGCCAACAACTTCGTGGTACCAGTTCCATGCTTCTGGATTGATGGGTTCACCAACGGTACCCAAGAGACGTATGCTGGAACGAGACGTTCTTTTTACTGGTGCAAGTCCCTCACGCATAAGGGCGCGAATTGCTGTGGGGGCAGTATAGAAAATGTTGACTTTATGTTTATCGCAAACTTCCCAAAACCGTGAAGCCGTTGGATAGTTAGGTACGCCTTCGAAGACAAGAGTCGTCGCGCCGTTCGTAAGCGGGCCATAGACTATGTAACTATGTCCTGTAATCCAGCCAACATCAGCCGTACACCAATAAATATCGCCATCATGGTAATCGAAGACATATTTATGTGTCATCGCCGCGTAAACGAGGTAACCACCCGTTGTGTGAACGACACCTTTAGGTTGGCCTGTTGATCCTGACGTGAAGAGAATGAAAAGCGGATCTTCCGCGTTCATTTCTTCGGCGGGGCAATTGTTGTCTGCAACAGAACATGCTTCGTCCCACCAAACATCCCGTTTATCAATCCAACTGATGTCACCACCAGTGCGTTTGACGACAAAAACAGTATCGACGTTAGGGCAGCTTTCCAGTGCTTTGTCGACGTTTGCCTTAAGGGGAACTTTACGTCCCCCACGCAAGCCTTCGTCTGAGGTAATGACACAGTTTGATTTACAGCCCAAAATACGGCCAGCAAGAGCATCAGGAGAGAAGCCACCAAAGACGACAGAGTGTACAGCGCCAATACGCGCACAAGCCAACATCGCATAAGTTGCTTCAGGAATCATAGGCATATAAATGGTGACGCGATCACCTTTTTTAACGCCTCGAGCTTTCAGAGCATTGGCAAAACGACTGACATTATCGTGGAGTTGACCGTAAGTAATGTATTCGTGTTCGCTAGGATCATCACCTTCCCAGATGATGGCTGTGTCGTCTTTTTTTGTTGATAAGTGACGGTCAATGGCGTTGTAACAAACGTTGGTTGTGCCGTCTTCGTACCAGCGAATGTGAACATCACCTGGCCCATAGTTTACATCTTTTACTTTTGTAAAAGGCTTGAACCAGTGGATGCTTTTTCCATGCTCAGCCCAGAAAGTTTCTGGGTCTTCAACGGATTGCTGATACATTTCGAGGTAACGAGGTTCATCTACCCAGGCTTTTGCGGCGATGTCTTCCGGAACGGGAAAAACAGTGGCGTCCGACATGCTTCGGTCTCCCATATTATTATTTATTGTTGCGCTGCTTCATTTTTTGCAACGGATTTTTATTCGTTGGGATTATTTACGGAATTTACTGATTTCTCAAGAGGTATCTGGAAATTTTCGATAAGTTATTGCTCTGAAAATGAAAATTATGTTGCGATGCAGCAATTAAGTTTCGCTATTATATTCCGATAAATGATTCGCAATTCACGAATACCAATAAACCGAGAGGTTTTACCGGGGCAAAATTTATCTGTTGTTCGGATAGGTTGGCTAAGACCAGGACTCGGTCGTTCCGCCACGTCTGACCATCACCCGGGGCTTATCAGGTTCCTCGAAAACAGTTACATCGTTGCACGGACGCCCGAAATAATAACCCTGACCATAGTCAATATTACAATCAATCAGCAGTTGGGTTGTGGCCTCATCCTCGACCATTTCTGCGACAGTGTGGATGTTGAGTTTTTTACAAAGATCAGCAATGGCCTTGAGAATATGGGCGGATGTTTTGTCTTCCAGTGCTTCGCGAACGTAACTGCCGTCGATTTTGAGAACGTCAACCTGGAACTGGCGAAGATATTGAAGTGAGGCTTCGCCTACACCAAAGTCGTCCAGGCACACCTTGTGCCCCAGTTTGCGTAAGGTCTGTATGGCTTTGTTTGCAAGGACAGGATCGGGGATTTTTGTTGATTCCGTCACTTCAAACAAAAGAGAATCCGGCGTATTTTTCAGAGGGGCTAACATCGGCATAAGTTGCTTGATAAAGTCTGCATCGCCAATGGAGGCCGCCGAGAGATTAACTGCAATCGAGCGATTGTATTTTTTACTCGGATTGTCCTCTATCCATTGGATTGCCTTACGACACAGGGCAAGATCAAACCCCTTGATGAGGTTGAGATCTTCGGCAGATTTTATGAAATCTTGCGGGGAGCCGGTTTCCCCGTTGATTCGGGCGAGAACTTCATAATGGTGGATATCACGACTTTCGAGATCAACAATTGGCTGGAAGACCATAATGAAATCGGCCCCGGCAATAACACTTTTAATCCGCTCAGCGGTTTTCTGTATTCGGGCAAGGATCTCTGGAAGGGAATGGGCGAGTTCTTCCAGATTAAAGCTTTCATTTTGATCTTGTGCAAATTGCTGGATCATGAAACTTAGAGCTTGAGCAGCATTACCCCCGGATATGCCACTATCTGCAAGGGCAATACTTGCTTGCTCGACCTTGGTGCCGACACCTGTCGGGTCTGCGGCCTTTACCTGGCGTGAGATTTCATTGCTGAGTTGCTCGATGTCGAGATCTGGTCGGCTAATCAGGCCATATTTACCATTACCGAAAGCGGCTGCTGAATTTGCTTCAGAGGAGCTGGCTTGAAGATAGCTGTTGATTGTATCGGAAAGCTCGGACTGAGCTTCTGCATCCAGACGATTGGCGAACTCATCGTAATCTGACAATTCGATAAAAGTCAGTTTGTCTTCGGGATTGGTTTTAAGATGTTCGGCAGCAGCTTTACCAAAACTTATCCGGTCATGCATAAGCGAGCTAGGTACAGCTATTTTGGGAAGTATTTTACAAGAAAGAAAATAGTGTTTTTTCAGGTCCTCAACGTAGTATCCGGCTATGGAGAGGATACGGGAGCTTCCATCTGAATGCTTAAAGCAGATGTTGATTGGCGAAGGCCGGATACCGCCGACCATGCCAGAGAGCAACTGATCAAGCACCGGACGATCTTGAGGTATGACAAAATCATAGAGTGGTTTCGCAATGATTTCCTCAACTGTACACCCAAAAAAACTTTGAGTTGCGCCGCTGATAAACAGAATCTGGTGATCAAGCGACAGCTCGATAAGGAGATCAGCTCTGCAAAAAGCAAAAGCTAAAAACCGATCTCGCTCTTGACGCAAAGAACTGACGACAGTCGCATCACTCATTCTTGTTTCCCGACTTAAGTTTCCCCCTTGCAGGAGGTTTTAGTTTTTCATTGCTCAAGCCTAGTTGGTAGATGTTAATGCAAAATAAAAATATTAGGAAAATTACCTATCAAGGGCAAAGGCATTGCGTTGAAAATGATCAGGATAAACAACTAGATATGAAATTGAATTGAGCTATAATTTATTCTTGGGTACGGCATTAGATTGATTCAGTTGGTTATTTCAAAGAGCGGGCGTATCATTAAATTTATGAAACCGATAATTCAACATCTACTATTCTCGTCAATACTTATGGCTGTGTTTTTGGCAGCCATAGTAGTGTATCCAGAGTTGCTAGAGTCTTTTGGGGCAAAATTCTGGGATGCGGCCCTTTGGGTTGGTGGATGTTTCTCCTAGATTTTTAAATGATCTGAATCTTAAATGGCCCAAATTTTTAAATAGAGTGTGTGAAAGCGATGGCTTCCGTAGAAAGTAAGGCTTCGTCATTGAAGCCAGTTTGGCCTGTTATCCTGGCAGGTTGTTTGGTGCTCTGTTTGGCTTTTGGTGTTCGATCAAGCTATGGGCTGTTTGTAAAACCCATTTCGGATGAACTGGGCTGGGGACGAGAAGTTCTTGCGTTCTCTCTCGCTGTTCAGAATTTGATGTGGGGCGTGGCGCAACCTTTTGCCGGGATGATTGCAGATCGTTTTGGGGCTGGAAGAGTTCTGGTTTTCTCTACCTTGCTCTATGCAGGAGGGGTTGTGCTCGGGGCTCTTGAATACAGCCCAATAGCTTCTCATCTAGGTCCCGGATTTTTCGTGGGGGTAGGTTTAAGCGGCACAACTTTTGGGGTCGTCCTCGCGGTAATTGGTCGTTCTGTATCGGAAGAAAAAAGATCCCTTGCGCTCGGAATCGCAACGGCTTCAGCCTCTCTGGGGCAGTTCTTGATCATTCCTCTTGGTAGTGCCTTGTTACAAAATTTTGGTTGGAATGATGCTCTTTTGATACTGGGCCTTATAGTGATGGCCATCATTCCAGCAGCATACTTTCTACGGGGCGTGCGTGACCTGCCGGAAGGATCAACTGAAGCCGCGCATAACATGAGCCTCTCCGAAGCGTTGAAAGAGGCGAGCGGGCACAGTGGGTACTGGTTGTTGCTGGCGGGCTTTTTTGTCTGTGGCTTTCACCTTGCTTTTATCACCGTGCATTTTCCCTCTTACGCCATAGACAAAGGGATGGCCCCAGAGATCGGGGCCTGGACTTTGGCTTTGGTGGGATTAGCCAATATATTTGGCTCCTACACAGCGGGTGCTCTGGGGGGTACTTACCGAAAGAAATATCTGCTTTCGGCAATTTATATTGCCCGTTCGGTGGCAATCCTTGCTTTTATCATGGTTCCCGCATCGACCGCTTCGTTCCTGATTTTCGGCTTTGTTATGGGGTTGCTCTGGTTGAGTACCGTTCCTTTGACATCGGGGCTGGTTGCCCAGATTTTTGGCCCGCGTTACATGGGGACGCTTTTTGGGATCGTTTTTTTCAGCCATCAGGTCGGAAGTTTCATCGGGGTCTGGCTTGGAGGCTATCTCTATGATACGACAAAATCTTATGATCTGGTGTGGTGGATTTCGATTTGTCTGGGAATCTTTGCAGCTCTTGTCCACTGGCCCATTTCAGATAGTTCTTTGCGTCAAAAAGAACAGACAGCATAATTGCTGATATGGCATAATTGCTGATATGAAGGACAGGTTTCAGGCTATTGGGGGGCTTGCCTGTCTTGTTATTTGGTTAAGGTATCATGCCTAAGCTATGAACATTAAAGCCCGAGGCTGTTAAAGTCATCGGGAAATTCCGGGGGATCAGGAATTGGAAGCGACCTTACATATGCCAACTAACAACCTAAAGCCCAAAGTGCCTTCGCGTGGTGGACCTGAATTGAAAGATATTGTTGCCTCTGCAAAAGTAGCTCTTTCAAACATGGAAGGTGACTACGAAAATTGGGTTACCGAAGATGTCAGGAAGATTTCTGAATTTCTAGCCAACGCTAAAAAAAGTGATGACGGACAAGAGGAATTCATCGAACAAATTCACTTTATTGGTCACAATATCAGGGGACAGGCGGCTACTTTTAATTTCCCGCTACTAACCTCTGCTGCAAAGTCACTTTGTCACTTTATTCAAGAAGATGAAGTTGTTGCCAGTAAAAGGCTCGACCTAGTCGAGGCACATGTGAATGTCATGCGGATCATTATATCACAAAAAATCAAAGGCAGTGGCGGTGAGACAGGGCAGGGGTTGATTACGGCACTTGAACAGGCTGTTGGAAAAATTCTCTCCGCAGAAAACAATAATTAGGCGCCATATTATTTGGATATTATTGGGACGCGTGTGTCATTCCGGTCTGGTTTTGCCCATCTGACAGATTATTTTCCACTCCTCCGGCTTGATGGGCATAACCGAAAGTCGAGACTGCTTCAAAAGAACCATTTCCTGTAATGCGTCGGTCTTTTTGATGTCATCCAGACTGACGGGAGTATCCATTGGGTAGAGAGCTTTGACGTCAACCATGCCAAAGCGACCTTTGGCATCGGTGTGATCGGGATAATACTCTTTACAAACCTCGACAATACCGACGATTTTTTTCTCTTTTACGGAATGATAGAAGAAAACTCTGTCGCCGAGTTTCATCGCCTTCATGTTATTAGAGGCCTGATAGTTACGCACACCGTCCCAGTGTTCAACACCTTTGGCGACCTGATCATCCCATGACCAGCTGCCGGGTTCTGTTTTCATAAGCCAGTAAGCCAAAACGTTCTCCCCTTGTTGTGCGCGTAAAAACACAATAGCACCATCAGATCACAAGCTATGCCATGGTTATCAATTATCGTAATGGTATTATGTTATTTTGGCAGGACTTGTTTCCAAGGCGTAATGGTAACCTGCTCGAAAAGTCCGGCTTTTTCGTAAGGATCGTTATCAGCAAAATTCTGGGCGGCTGCGGCATCGTCAAATTCGAGGATCAGCAAACTCCCGGTCATGCTTTCGCCATCAGTACCAAGAGTTGGGCCGGCGACAACAACACGATCCATAAACTTGGTGAGATATTCAAGATGTGCCGGACGGTTGTCAGCGCGAACATGAGCGTGATCTTTTTTATCTACACAAGAGAAGATGAATTTCATGGTTTTTAAGTTCCTATTGGTCTTTGAATGATTAAAATTCTGCTTTTTGAGGACGGGCTAATAAATTGGCGATGGTGTGATCGATATCGGCTTTGTCGTGCAAGACCTCGCAGATTGCAGCACAGATCGGCATTTCAATGTTTAATCTTCGAGCAAGAGCGGAAACGGACTTGCTCGAGCTTAAGCCTTCGGCAACGGTAATCCGGCCTTTAAGATAGGTTTCAATTTCAACGCCTTCCCCCAGTGCTTTCCCGAGGGCAAAATTACGCGATTGGGTCGCGGTACAGGTGAGGGTGAGGTCGCCCATTCCGGCGAGCCCCATCAGGGTTTCTCTGCGTCCTCCCTTGGCGAGGCCAAGTTTGACAATTTCGGATAGCCCTCTGGTGATGAGGGCCGCGCGGGCATTGTCGCCGAGCTTGCGTCCTTCGACGATGCCACAGGCGATGGCGATGACGTTTTTAACCGCGCCGCCTATCTCTGCACCAATCGGGTCTGAGGAGTGGTAGATTCTAAAAGATCTGTTGCCGAGTGTTTGCGCAAGCTCTTTGCATAGACGTTTATCGAAGCAGGCAAGCGTGACGGCAGTGGGAAGCTCGTTTGCGACTTCTATGGCAAAGGTCGGGCCAGAGAGGACGGCAATTGGATTGTCGGGCATGACCTCTGCCAACATTTCCGTCATAAGCAGGCCACTTTTTATCTCAACCCCCTTGGCACAGAGGACAAGAGGGATATCTCCTCTAATCTTATTTCTTGTAGATTCGAGAACACTTCGCAGATGTTGAGAAGGAACAACCAGCAAAATAACATCGCACTTGCTCAGATTTGCGATTTCTGACGTTGCCTTAATGGAAGGGTTGAGAACAGCGCCCTTCAAATAGAGTTTGTTTTCATGGGTCTTGTTGATATCGGTAACGACCTGAGGGTTACGCGACCAGATTGTGACGTCATTTCCTGATGCGGCGGCAACTGCGGCGAGGGCTGTTCCCCAAGCACCTGAGCCGATCACGCCTATTTTTTGAGGCTTCGCAGAAGGGGTATTAGACCTTACCGTCATTTTTGCAGGTCCTCCACACCGGTCAGTTGGTCAAGCGGCCATCTGGGTCTTGGGGCAAAGTCGAGAGAATCAACTAATCCAAGGCGTAATCTTTCAAGTCCCGCCCAGGCAATCATAACACCGTTGTCGGTGCATAGCTTGACCGGTGGCGCCAGAAGTTTGGTATTTCTTTCGTCTGTTAATTCAGTAAGTCGTGCACGTAAAGCAAGGTTCGCAGCAACACCTCCTGCAACGACAAGGGGGCCGGGGCGTCTGAACTTTTCTTCGAAAACATCCATTGCCCTTTTACAGCGATCAACAAGAACATCACCAACAGCTTTTTGAAAGGATGCCGCGAGATCGGCCTTGTCCTGCTCGCTCATATTGGCAGGGTCGCCGCCTTCACCGATAATCTCGATTATCTTTTTACGAACTGCTGTCTTTAAACCGGAAAAGGAAAAATCACACCCAGGCCTGCCTTTTAAAGGGCGTGGTAGATCGAATCGATTTTCATTCCCTTGCTTGGCAATTTGTTCAATCAACGGGCCACCAGGATAAGGGATTCCCATCATTTTGGCTGTTTTATCGAATGCTTCGCCCACGGCATCGTCAATGGTGCCGCCAAGCCTGGTGTAACAGCCGACGCCCTCTACTGAGAGTAACTGACAATGACCGCCAGAAACAAGGAGTAGAAGATAAGGAAATTCTGCAGCAGTCCCTTCGGTAAGGCGTGCTGTGAGCGCATGCCCCTCCAAGTGATTTACCGCCAGAAACGGGAGCTTACGCGACGCTGCGATAGCTTTTGCCGTCATAACCCCTACAAAAACGCCGCCGATCAATCCGGGTCCGGCAGTTACAGCGATGCCATCGAGATCATCAAAGCCAACATTCGCTTCGTCGAGGGCTTCTCTGATCAATCGATCAAGGTGATCCATATGGCTACGGGCCGCAATTTCAGGAACCACACCACCATAAGGCTTGTGCTCCTCGAGCTGGGTGAGAACTTTATTGGCGAGGATTGTATGATCACCATCAACAATTGCTGCAGCTGTTTCATCACAGCTGGTTTCGATACCGAGAACCTTCATAGCTTCCATACAGATTTAAGTGGTAGAGCCGGATAGACCGGATACAATTTACGCATTCCTCTCTAGGAAATACCATCTCTTACCTTACGGCAAGTCTTCCCTCTGAATTTTACCCGGATCTCTAAATTTTACAGGGGAAGGCGCATTGTCAAAAATAAATTATCCGCATTACTGTGAGCTGTTACCCAATAACTAAAACCCAATAACTAAAAGGTGTGTTTACTGTGAGGTGGAAAATAGAGCTAGTTAAGCTATCAAATTTTCTGGTCGAAATTTTCTTGAATTCTGGAGCTTACATGAAACCCGTTGAAACGATGGTTGTTATTGGACTGCTGCTTCTGGGCTTGGTTTTCGCAGCTCTTTCACAAGCTGCAACCCCCGTAGAGACAGGACCCTTTGTTGAAACCAGAAACGTTGTTGGAGGGCGTTATGTTGCCGTGATGCCAGAGGGCGTATCGGCAAATGCATCTATGCCAGTCCTTTTTTATTATCATGGCTATGGTCAATCCGCTGAAACGGTTAAAAACAACAAATCGCTGATGGATCTTGCTTCGGATCGCGGAATTCTTTTGGTCATACCAGATGGATTAAACCGCAGTTGGTCGAACATCGGGGCGCCGAGCGAAAAGCGTGATGAAATCCAGTTTACTCAAAATGTACTCCACGATGTGCAGGCGAATTGGAACGTCGATAGGGAGCGGACTTGGGCCACAGGATTTTCTCAGGGTGGATCTATGGCCTGGGATGTTGCCTGTTACATGGGGCAAGAGTTTTCAGCCTTTTTCCCAATAGCAGGATCTTTTTGGCGCCCCCATCCCGTGACGTGTGAAGATCCTGTCAATATTCGGCATATTCATGGTTTGAGTGACAGGGTTGTTCCAATGAAGGGTAGAGCTATCGGCGCGCGTTGGCATCAGGGAGATGTCCGCCAGGGAGTTGCAATATGGGAAGGTGTTAACGGATGCGAAGCCCTGCCAACTGAATTATCGCTAGAGGACATGAGCTGTAAAATTTGGAAGCAGTGCAATTCTGGGAAATCTCTCGAACTCTGCCTACATAAAGGAGGCCACAACGTTAAGACGGAATGGATTGCGCGCGGGATAGACTGGGCGGAGAGCCTTTAACTCTAGTTCGGTTTCTCTAATTTATTGCCAGCAAACCAATTTTTGCCACATAACTGTAACATTGATGTTAGTTTATGGCTTTGGTGAGACTCGTGAACGGATAAGCGAGCCATTTGATTTGGTTGGGGGCTCTATTGGGAATAACAATTGCTGCGCTGGTAATTTTATCTGCCTGTCTCCATCCACTCTGGAATACTCTTATCAAGAAGGATGAGGATCAACGCGTGGGCTTTCTTGCCCTGACAATTGGTCTTATCCTTATTTCTTTCCTCCATATTCTGCTCGCAAGTTATGATTTTGCGGATGGTTTGCGGGCTTGGGACACTATCTTGTTCTCCTGGATTGGGCAGATGTGCTACGGCAGCGGGCTTGTTGCCGTTTTGCGACGCGGAGATTTATCTGCCTACTACCCCATTGTTCGTTCCACACCCTTGATCGTGATTTTGTTCAATTTTTTGGTGCTGGGCCAATCGTATGATTTTCTGGTAATTCTATTTGTTATCATTGTTTTGGCGGGAGCATTTGCCTTGCAATACCGACGAGGTAAAGGATTGCTGGATGATCCTGCTACTCTTGGTTTTGCCTTGCTCGCACTTTTTGGTACGGGAATTTATACCCTTGCTGATGCAGCTTCGATGCAGGTAATTGAGCCTCCAGTGCTGAATTTTTGGGTAAATGTGCTGTGTTTTCCAAGTTACTGTCTGCTCTACTGGATCATTGATCGGGATAATACGGGTAGTCGAACCCTAAAAGCTCTATTCGCAAAGCCACTGCAATATCTGATGATAGCGGGGATTTGTTACTGCTCCTATTATCTCATTCTCTATGTCTATAGCGAAGGTGCGGATGTTGCCGCGGTTGCGACTGTTCGCCAGGCATCGATCCCGATATCTGTTTTAATCGGTGGTTTGTATTTAAGAGAGGGTGCGGTTCTGCGTCGCTTCGCCGCGTCGCTCT
>MABB01000043.1:2379-12236 GCA_002162915.1 Rhodospirillales bacterium 47_12_T64 | reverse complement strand
GTCACAGTTTACAAATGCCTGATAGCCCCATTTGGCCTGAACCTTGCCTTTTGCATTACTCTTTACATGAGAGCCTGCCTCGGGATCAGCCTTGCTAAATCCGCTTTGTGCAGCCTCCACCAACGTGGCATCAACGATAGCGACACGGCCCTCTTGAAGGATCACGTTTGAGTGGCTAAGCTGATCATTGATCTGTGTAAGCACCGCGTCCAGATGTCCTGACTTTTCCAACGCAACCCGGAAGCGTCCGATGGTCGAGGCTTGGGGCACCCCCTGATCCATTTCAAGGCGACAGAACTTTCGAAACATCAAATCCCGGGCTAGTTGTGCCTCCAGTTTGACATCAGATAAATTGTGCCAAATTCCCAGTAACAATGCCCGAAACAACGTCATCGACGCATAACCCGGACGACCTGTACGACCTTCTCCTTGAGGTAACAATGGCTCCAAGGCTGACCAGTCGATCAACCTTTCGATACCCTCAAGCGCGTTCAACGCGGGGTGATCGAGAAGGTCATGTGTAGCGAAAAGGGCGGGCTGTGTTTTGAAGCTTTGTTTCATAAACAAAAAATACTAAATAAGATCAAATGTGAAAAGGAAGGAGTTTTGCTGAGGTCTCTGTGAGTTAGAGGGCGAAATTAAGCGAGCTCAAGCCGAAATCGAGCAAAAAGAAAAACATAGGCAAGGTTTGGATGGTTTATTTAAATCATGAGTAGGTTTCGAAGTGGTGATCTTGTTCTTGGATTTTATGGTTCATTGGACGCTAGGGGCAGTGGCAGGGCCAGTGGTAGAAGCAGATGATTATCAGTCTCGAAATTGTTTTGCCTGTGTTTGCGATTATTCTTTGTGGTTATGTCATTGGGCGTAAGGGATGGGTAGCAGGTTCAGCATTGAAGGGGTTATCCTTCTTTGTCTATTATCTCGCAATTCCAGCGCTTTTATTTAGAACGATGGCGCTAGGAAATATCTCGGATGACCTGGATTTTTCCCTGATCATTTCTTTTTATAGTGTATCTCTTCTCATCTTTACATTTAGCGCCCTGCTCGGGCGGTTCTTTTATGGTCATCAACTAAAGGAATCGGCCGTGATGGCCATGGGAGCGACCTATGGCAACTTGCTTTTGTTGGGGTTCCCATTGGTTTACTCGGCTTTTGGGGATGAGGGGATGGTGCCGCTTACAATGCTGATTGCCTTTCAGGCGCCGATACTTATGGCGCTCACCTCCATGTTAACGGAGTATGATTTGTCGCGAGAGCAAGGCTCTGGACAAGGTGTTCAGGCAATGGGACGGGCACTGGTGAAATCGATTGTTCGAAATCCCATTATTATCGGATTGACCCTGGGGGGGATTTATCAATTTTCTGGCATGGAGCTCTTTCCCTTATTGGATCGGTTCACATCCATCATGGGTGGAGCCGTTGTTCCGTGCGCTCTCTTTTCTCTCGGTGTTTCCCTGACAGGATTTAAGCTGTCTGGAGATCTCAAACAAAGCTTTTTAATCGTAGGCCTCAAGACAGTTGTTTATCCTTCAATTGTTGCTTTTCTGGTCTTCTTCGTAATCGATGTGCCTCCTTTGTGGGCGGCTGTTGCTGTTATACTGGCGGCGCAACCGACAGGCGTGAACGTTTTTATTCTGGCGCAACAATATGGTGTCTTTAGTGCTCGTGCTGCGTCTATTGTGTTGGCCTCAACAATTCTATCAGTTGTCACGGTAACGGTGTTAATCGCATACTATGTGAACATTCTTCCCAGATAACGTCCTTCTATAATACAGAAATTAACAGGAGAAGCTTATGCCCGACCTCAAGGGGAAAGCCGCGGTAATTACAGGTTCGACCAGCGGAATAGGTAAAGGTATTGCCGAGAGGCTTGCCGCCCAAGGTGTTGATATTATGCTCAATGGATTTGGTGACAGAGATGAGATCGCAGCATTGGAGGCAAAAATTAAATCTGACCATGGAGTACGCGTCGGCTATTCGGGGGCTGACATGTCAAAACCCGAAGAAATTCGCGGTCTAATCAAGCAGGCACAGGATCTGTTTGGCTCTGTGGATATTCTTGTTAATAATGCCGGAATTCAAAATGTCTCTCCCGTCGACGAGTTCGCAGAAGAGCGTTGGGACGCAGTCATTGCGATTAACCTCTCTTCAGCTTTTCACACCATCAAAGCTGCTTTACCTGGGATGAAGGAAAAAGGGTGGGGGCGGATCATCAACGTTGCTTCTGCACATGGATTGACGGCTTCTCCGAATAAATCTGCTTATGTGGCCGCAAAACACGGCGTAGTCGGTTTGACGAAGGCCGTTGCTCTTGAAGTCGCAACGCAAGGTATTACAGCCAATGCGATCTGCCCTGGTTGGGTTTTGACCGACCTTGTTCGTGCTCAAATAGAGGCCAGAGCCAATGAGAGTGGGCGGAGTTTTGATGAAGAAAAGAGAGTTTTAGTCTCTGAAAAGACTCCGACACAGGATTTTTCAACCCCTGAGCAAATCGGAGACCTGGCTGTTTTCCTGAGTAGTGATGCTGCATCCCAAATGACAGGGGCTCCCTATTCGATTGATGGTGGGTGGATGGCACAATAATACTTCAAAGCATTATTATTGTTCTATTTAACTTGATTTAGTTGTTATTATTGTTGAGGGGGATCTTTTTTATTGAGGTCCCTCTTTTTTGCACTTGAAATTCTAAGGAACGTTCTTAAATCTCTATTAACAGAGATAATATTTTAGATGTTAACCAATTTTTAGTTGGTTTGTTATAATCTTGTAATATCAACACATGGTTTTAGTTAGTTTATTACTAACTTAGTTTATTACGATGCCTCCCTGTTGACTTGCCGCCGGCTTTTGCCGGCGGTCTTTTTTTGTCCCAAAATATATTGGGAAATATGTCAAAAAAGGCATTCTTTGTCTTAAAAGTGTCAAAATTCAAAACAAGACCTTGACGAGAGCCTCGAGTCTTCATAACCTCTTGCGTAACAAAGGCAAGTTGACAGGGTGGACAAAAAGACTACGAGTTTATAATCGTAGCGTTTGTTATGTGTATGCCAAAAAAAATACTGGCCGGGCTATCAAGCCCGGCCTTTGGCATTTCTGGAGGTAGCTACAGGACTTTACTCTTTGTCTATCAACCCAGATTTTCTCGTACCGCTTTTCGTAATGGGAATATTTTTAGGTTTCTTGGATTCTGGTATTTGCCTTGCCAAGTCAATAACCAGAAGGCCGTTTTCAAAATTTGCACCGATCACTTTGATATGGTCGGCGAGGTCAAAATTTTTTTGAAAAGAGCGATTGGCGATACCCTGGTGTAAATAGGTGATCGTTTGGTCAGGTTCTTTACTCTTTTGCCCGGTAACAAGAAGCGAGTTTTCTTTTATAGTGACTTCAAGTTCACTTTCGGAGAAACCGGCCAAAGCCATTGTTATGCGGTAGGCATTCTCTTCAGTCTTCTCGATATTGTAAGGAGGAAAGCTGGATGTTGGATTATCCAGCCGCGTCGCAGTGTCGAGCATGTTCATCATACGATCAAATCCAACAGTAGCGCGAAGTAGGGGGGTAAGGTCACGATGGTGCATTGCGTGTTCTCCATTGAGCAACAGGCTTTATGTTCAGCTCACCTCATGGTCGAGCCAGCGATAAGAGAAACCCCTAAGGCATTTCTCTTACTATTCGAGGTAAGTGTTAAAAGGCTTATTTCAAGATCGTTGATCCAAATTATCCAAATCGATCTTTTGTGTTTTTTGTCCTATGATCGATAGGTGATTTACGGGCACCAAGATTTTGTTAAGGCACTTGGTGCTAATATGAAGGCAAATAGCACACGTTATCGTTAAAAATAGTGCGTCCGGGAGCGTTGTTAGGCGAGATATGGTCACCTATCTGGATTCTACATATCAAGAAGCATTGTCCCTCACTCGAGAGGCGAGAGACTATATGGCTGACCGAGCGCGTAATCGCCATCCCTGGCTTCGCCCTGAAGATCGTTTGCAGATATGTTGTGAGAGCATGCGCCTTACAACAAGGCTCACTCAGGTCATGGCGTGGCTGATGATGCAACGGGCTGTATTATCCGGTGAAGTCTCTATGGAGGAGGCCCTCAATCCAGAAAACCGCCTATCCGGGCAAATGGTTTGTGAGACATCGGACCAGCTTCCTGATGGTGCAGACCCGCTAATGGCTGACTTAATGGGGCGAAGTCATTTGATTTATATGCGTATTTTACGGCTTGATTCTCAATTGGACAGAGCAAAAAAAAAGGTTCCGTAAAACGGAACCTTTTAATCTCGTAAGCAGAACAATTTAGTTTTTGATGCCAAATGCTGCAAAACGTTTATTGAACTTAGCAACCTGACCAGCGGAATCAACCAAGCGGTGTTCCCCAGTCCAAGCTGGATGACTTTTAGGGTCAATATCTAGGCGCATTGTGTCGCCTTCTTTGCCCCAAGTCGAGCGTGTTTCGAATTCGCTACCATCAGTCATTACAACTTTGATGGCGTGGTATTCTGGATGAATGTCTTTTTTCATAGTCCTGTATCCCCATAGGAAGCGGGGGCTTTGTAACTGACCCAGTACACAGAGGCAAGTAGAAAACCACGAATCGGGATTAAACTACTTGGCTAGGTCATTGGGTCGCATTGAAGCCATTAATAATTTGTGGTTTCTCACACTGGAGTGGAAAGGTCAATTCAGTTATTAGATATCTGAATAATAATTTTGATTACTCCTCTTCGTGAGGACCCTAGGCAGGATATAAAGTATGAGTCGCACTGGCGCCCGTAAAAAGTCTAAAACGCAAAGCGAGGATCGACCGAGTAGCAAGGAACTTAAGCACCTGTTGTTACTTTGGCAGTTTGTTCGTCCTTATAAGCTCCAGATAGTTGGGGCTATGATTGCCTTGATTGTTGCTGCTGGTACGGTTCTCGGGCTGGGACGAGGTCTTAAGGCCCTGATTGATCAAGGATTTTCAAGTGGCGATAGCGCATTGCTTGATCAAGCTGTCTTTGTGCTTTTTGGCGTAACCGTACTTCTGGCACTTGCCAGTTACTCCAGATATTACCTTGTTTCCTGGATTGGTGAACGGGTTGTTGCTGATATCAGAACGGCTGTTTTTGGTCATATTATAAAGATGTCGCCCGCTTTTTTCGAAGTGACACGAAGTGGTGAAATCCTTTCCCGGCTAACGACCGATACGACCTTATTGCAGGTTGTGGTCGGGTCATCTTTTTCAATAGCTCTACGTAACATATTGATGTTCTTCGGTGGTTTAGCTTTTCTTGTTATCACTTCACCGAAACTTACCGGTTTTGTCGTACTGGTAATCCCATTTGTCTTGATCCCGATTCTTTTCTTTGGACGTAAGGTGCGCCGACTGAGTAAGGATAGTCAGGACCGTATCGCCGATGTCGGTGTTTTTGCAGATGAAACAATCGGAGCGATTCGCACCGTTCAGGCTTTTAGTCATGAAGATCTGGATCGTGGATTTTTTTCGAGCAGGGTTGAAGATGCTTTTGGCACCGCCGCAGTGCGAATCCGTTTTCGTGCGCTCTTGACCGCTGTGGTGATTGTCTTGGTGTTTGGCTCAATCAGTGCGATTCTTTGGATCGGGGGGCGCGACGTCCTTGAAGGGCGAATTTCCGCAGGTGAGTTATCATCTTTTGTTTTTTATGCCATTGTCGTTGCGGGATCGCTTGGCGCCTTTAGCGAAGTTATTGGCGACTTGCAACGCGCTGCGGGGGCAACGGAACGACTCCTGGACCTTTTGGCGATGAAAACGGATATTGCGGCGCCTGAAAAACCTGTATCTCTGCCCAAGAAGATAACAGGTGCGATTTCTTTCAATGGTGTGGGCTTTAATTACCCTTCACGACCAACTCAGTCTGCTATGGTGGATTTTTCTGCAGATATTAAAGCTGGAGAGAAGGTTGCCATCGTTGGCCCTTCTGGCGCAGGCAAAACAACCGTGTTTCAGCTCTTGCTCCGTTTCTATGATGTGCAGAAGGGTATTATCTCCATCGATGGCATTCCACTTCGAGAGCTTGACCCCGTTGAAATGCGTACTCATATCGGGATGGTTTCTCAAGAACCGACTATTTTTTCGACGACCGCGTTGGAAAATATTCGTTACGGGCGTCCTGGCGCAAGCGAAGAAGACATTTATGCAGCTGCAAAAGCAGCCTCAGCGCATGAGTTTCTGAATGATCTGCCGGAGGGGTACAACACATTCTTGGGTGAGAAGGGAGTCCGGTTGTCTGGAGGGCAAAGGCAGCGTCTGGCAATTGCGCGGGCGATCCTTCGTGATCCTGAAATACTATTGCTGGATGAGGCAACCTCTGCGTTGGATTCTCAGAGCGAAATGGCCGTTCAAAATGCTTTGGATAACCTGCTCGAAGGCCGTACTACCTTGATGATTGCTCACCGACTGGCGACCGTTTTAAAGGCGGATCGGATACTTGTGGTGGATGATGGAAAAATTGTGGCTAGTGGTACTCATCGTGAACTGATCAAGCAAGATGGGCTTTATGCTGATTTGGCAGAGTTACAGTTTGGTGCCGAAATGAATCCGTCTGTACAAGCTCCAGATCAATCCTCTGGAACTCACCAATCTCAAGTTGCGAGCTAAACGGGGTTTAATCTCAGACAAGGGAAAAAGGCTCAGGATTGTAGAGGAAACCTAGCGCTGAGTTAATTTGAGCTCGATACGTCGGTTTCTTCTGAACGAGATCTCATCGCGATTTGTATCAAGTGGTTGGAATTGACCAAACCCAGTTGCGGCTAGCCTGGAAGCTGGTATGCCTTGCGTAATCAGGTATTTAACAACTGATATGGCCCGAGCTGTAGAAAGCTCCCAGTTGGTGGGGAATTCCGGCGTGGAAATTGGTTGTATGTCCGTGTGACCATCGACCCGGAGGATCCAGTCAATCTCGTTTGGAATGCTTGCAGAAAGCTCTCTGAGCGTACTTGCAAGTTGCCCCAGTTGTTGGCGTCCGCCATTTTCAAGAGTGGCTGAACCGCTTGTAAACAGAACTTCAGACTGAAAGACAAAGCGATCTCCGACAATGCGGATATCTTTGCGGTTGCCTAGAACTTCTCTCAGGCGACCAAAAAATTCAGATCTGTATTTTGCGAGCTGTTGCACCTTGGTCGCAAGAGCAACGTTTAGGCGCTTACCAAGATCAATGATCTGGGTTTCCTGTGTTGCATTGATGGCTTCGGAGATTTCAAGAGTGGCTGAAATGTCGGAAAGCTGTTTCCGGAGGGCTGCTATTTGCTGGTTAAGAAGAACGACTTCTGTCTGAGCTTCAACCGTTAGCTCTTGCTGTCCTGTAAAATCACTTTCTACGCCAGCGAGCTTTTGCGTTAGGTTGTCTCGAAGTTCCTTCAATAAAGCTATTTCAGCCAGTTGAGTTTCAATCTTCTCTTTGTCAGCTTCGACCACTTTGTAAGCGTCTTCCAGTTCAGCATTCACTCGCGCCGATTCAGCTGAAAGCTTGGCCGCAGCGAGTTCAAAGATGGAGAGTTGCTCTTCGATTGTTTTTTTATTGTTTAAGAGTGCTTCTTTTTCTGCTTCCAGAGCCTTCTTATCTGCCTCTAGAAGGCCTTTATCTTCTTGCAGGAGGTTCTTGTCCGCCTGCAGGAGCGCCTGGGCACTGATAAAGTCTTTCAGTCTTTGACTGACGGATACCAGCTCTCCTTCGAGATCTTCTTTATCTTGGGAAAGAGAAGAGAGCTGACTTGCAAGGCTATCGCGAGAGGATATGGAGCTTTGTAATTCGGTGGTTAGCTGAGTGACACTTGTACGCAGACGACTGTTGGCTGATTTTTCAAGGGACAGAAGGTCTGCCAGTTCACTAATTTCTCTGTTCAGATTGCTAAGCGCTTTGTCTTTTCCACTAAGCGCGTTGCTCAGAGTGAACTGCGCGACCATGAAAACCATGAGCACAAATATAATAACCAGCAGAAGCGTTGCGAGTGCATCGACAAATCCTGGCCATATGTTAATTGATCGTCGGTTGCTTCTGCGACTTGAAAAAGACATCTGGGGTTATTCCCCTTCTGCAAGGGCTGCCAGCGTACGTGTTAACAGGCGAATTTCACTTCGGATTTCCTGAACAGAGCTTTCTCTGCCATTATTAATATCCCCGGATAGCTGTTCAAGCCTGAGATCCATGTTTCGGAGGTGCGCGCGCGATGCCTCATCGATGCCTGTGTTTGCGGAGATTTTTAATTGTGCTTGAGCTAGCTGAGCCAAGATGGGTTTAAGCTGTGCCTGTGTTTCTGCGATACTCAACATGACGCTCTGCTCGGCACGCATGTGGTCTGTAAGGGTAGACATGCGCTCAGTCAGGGTGATCAGGCTTTGGTTTGATTTTACCCGCTCATCCTCATCTCTGGACATGGTCCGTTCTAGCCTCTCAAGACTTTCTGCCGTTTGTTCCAGCAAGGCGGAGATATAGGCGGGAACTGACTGATCTCCATCAACGCCTGGGCCGCCGCTGGATAGCTTTGTGATGCCGGAAAGCCATTCTTCGAGGTAGTTAAGAAAGCGATTATGTGCCTGACCTGCTTGCAATTCAAGAAATCCGAGAACCAAAGAACCAGCAAGGCCAAACAAAGAAGAGCTAAAAGCGGTCCCCATACCTGAAAGGGGCGTAGCCAGGCCGGCCTTCAACTCATCAAACATGGATGAGGGATCGTCCGCGGTTGTGCTTAGCCCGGAAATGGTTTGTCCAACGGCGTTGACCGTATCGAGTAGACCCCAAAAGGTACCTAATAGTCCGAGAAAAACGAGGAGGCCGATAAGATAACGAGAAATGTCATGGCTTTCTTCTATGCGGCTTGAAATGCCATCAAGAAGCGTCCGCATGGATAGGGTGGAGAGGCTTAGTTTGCCTTTCTTCTCGCCAAGCATGGTGGCCATAGGGCCAAGTAAGCGGGGCTCACGTATGTCATCAAAAGCCCCTGCAAAGACGAGGCCGCCTTCGGTTTCTCGTTTTAACTGCTCAAGCCAGGCTAACTCTGGTTTTAGAGAGAGCACTTGACGGAAAATGTATATGATGCCGAAGAAGAGAACGCCCAGGATCATCCCGTTCATTACTGCATTGGCGAGAAAAGCTTCCTGAAGGCTGGGCGCCAAAGCCGAAATCGCAAGAGTAACAATACCCAGAAAAATACCCATCCGGATGAGATAACGTGTTGGCCGTTTCATACGCGAGGCGCCCCTTGGTAAATAAAAACTCTGCGCAGGTTACAGGTGCTGTTAGGCAAAACTATGACCACGCAATTGCAACCTTCTTTGAATAGTACAAGTCTGATTAGTTCTGAACCGGAATGATTTCTACCCGGTCAGGATTGCCGGCTTTAGATTTGTTGCCGAGAGCCCGGACATGCATTCTTGTACTCTGGATGCCGCGTTCCATCAGAACCCCACGTACTGCCAACGCACGGGATAGAGAAACCCGACGTGCCTGAGCACTGCTCTCAGTATCACTTGCGTAGGCGAGAAGTTGAATTATTTTTGTATTATCAGCCAAAAGGGCATCAGCTAATTGATTCAATTGTGTCCGTGCATCTGCACTGAGCTCAGCGTGTTCAGGTTCGAAGAATAGTTTTATCAGCTCGAGAGGTGCGGCAGGATCTATTGTTGCCGTTTCCACCAAAGCTTCCACGGGAGTAAGGCTGAGTGGGGCTGGCGGTGGCGGTGCAAGCTCTTCAGTGCTCTCAGCTAAGGATGGTGCTGCGATTGTTGGGGCGCTGGGTATGCCAGAGGTCTCTGCTATTACAGATGCGGGTACCGGCGGTGGTGTCAGGATTGGCTCTGTTGTTACGGTCGCTATTTCAGGCGCAGGCTCTGGAGGTTT
>MABB01000043.1:0-2352 GCA_002162915.1 Rhodospirillales bacterium 47_12_T64 | reverse complement strand
GATTTTAGCGGTAACAACTTCTGGTGCAGGTGTTGCAACAGCAGGTGCCTTTGCAACTGGCTGAGATTGTGTGGGGGGAGCGGTGGTGATCGCAGGTGCTGGTGGTACAACTGAACTCGGCGCATTGGTAATCTGGAGGGGTGCCAAAGTTTCTTTTACGGCTTTTGGCGCTGGTGGGGGGGCTACTTTAGCTATTTGTACCGGTGCAGAGGCGACCTGAACGGGTGCCGGAGATGTTTTTTCAGTCGCAGGTGCTGCTACTACGCGGTTACTGCCGACTGGTGGCGCAACGAGTAACTGAGATTGTGGTTGAAATGCTGGGACCTGGGTTGGGTACTGTGGCTGTCCACCCGTACTTGTTACACGTGCTTGTGGTGCTTGCGATACCTGGGATAATGGAACTAACGGCTGACCATAAGGGTTATACAAGCTGCTTCCTGACGGCGCACCTGATTGTCCGCTGCTATAACCCTGAGGGGTGTAAGCTGAAGCATTGTACCCTTGAGCATTATAGCCTTGCTGAGAATATCCCGATGGCTGAAAATCGGCAAAGTTTTGTATCGTAATTTGGCTGTGAGGGAAATTCTGTGGAGGGTATAGAAGGTTTCCCGGTCGATCTAGATAATCGCTACCATAGCTCGCAGGATAGCCTGTCGAAATATTCTGCGCATTATATCCATTAGAAAAGCTGTTTGAATATGCGGGTGCCGAACCGATTAATTGTTCGTTGATATATACCCCTGAACTACCTGATCCCCCGATGATCGTCGTGTTTTGTGCCATCGAGGTACTGGGAGCACTCAAAAGCGCAATCCCCGCACAGCCAGTAAGAAGTTTTGCAGTGCGATTAAAATATCTATTTTTCAGTATATGGCTCATAGGCTTGAACAATGTACATCCCCCAGGATGATCCCAATGTGAATCTTTCAACGTAGCTTAATGCTGATAAGGGGATACGACAATAGATAAGGCAAAAAGAAGAAAGGGCCCGTGAAACACGAGCCCCTTAAAACACTGTTGAAATTACAGTAATTTTCTTCTCAAGCTAGTCTTTGCCTGACTCTTTGAACATCTTCACCATCTTGGGGTGAAGATCGATATTGGCACAGAGAATACTTTTACTTTCGAGTTTGAATGGACGCCCGTCAATTTCAGTCACCGATCCGCCAGCTTCTTTTACGAGAAGAAGTCCTGCAGCGACATCCCATGCGGACAGGTCTCGTTCCCAGAAAGCGTCGTATCTGCCGGCAGCAACATAGGCAAGATCAAGTGCAGCAGCACCCCAACGACGAACACCTGCCGTTTGCGCCATTACGGTGTTAATTTCTCGAAGGAAAGGGCCGCGATCTCCTCGTCCAAGGTAGGGTGTGCCCGTTGCAACGATGATACTGTCGAGGCCGACACGTGCGGATACACGTAGGCGTTTGTCGTTTAGATAAGCGCCTTTACCTTTTTCTGCCGTAAACATTTCATCTTTGATCGGATCATAGATGAGGGCCGCTTCGATTTGACCACGTACTTCGAGGGCAATGGAAATCGCAAAGTGAGGAAGTCCATGCAGGAAGTTTGTTGTACCATCAAGGGGATCGACAATCCAACGTTCGTCTTTGCTCTCACCTTTTTCGATACCAGCTTCTTCTGTTAGAAAACCAAACTCAGGGCGTGCCCTTTTTAGCTCTTCTTTCAGAATTTTTTCTGCTTTCAAATCTGCGGTTGAAACGAAATCAGCAGGGCCCTTTTTCGATACCTGAAGATTTTCCACTTCACCAAAGTCGCGCTTGAGGCTACGGGCAGCCTTTTCGGCTGCGCGGACCATAACGGTTATGCGTGGTGAACGATATACCATCGAAATTACTTTCCGTAAGTTAGCAAGAGAGCTGGGTTAAAGTGCTCTCTGTTTGATGTCTTAATCTTTTGCGCGTTCCACGTAGCTGCCGTCGGCTGTGTTTACCACGATACGTGTACCTGCGGCGATATGAGGAGGAACGAGAATGCGTGCACCGTTATCCAATACGCCGGGTTTATAGGAAGAAGATGCCGTCTGACCTTTAACCACAGCATCAGCCTCGACAACTTCGCAAATAACTGTGTCAGGCAGAACGACTGAAATAGGCTCTTCTTCGTAAAGCTCAATAGTGACGGTCATTCCATCTTGAAGAAAGGCAACAGGCTCTCCGACCATATCTTCGTGTAATGAAATTTGTTCATAAGACTGATTGTCCATGAAATTGAGCATGTCGCTGTCACGAAAAAGAAACTGGTATTCGACCTGATCCAGACGCACGCGATCAACATCTTCACTGGCGCGGAACCGTTCGTTCATTTTGGTGCCATCGCGGATATCTCTGAGCT
>MABB01000045.1 GCA_002162915.1 Rhodospirillales bacterium 47_12_T64 | reverse complement strand
AAAAGATCCGAGAGCCATTGGCCAATCGGTTGGGAGAGGGGCCTTATAAAGGGGTGTTTGCTCTTCTTTCACTTGCGTCATTTGGGGCAGCTATACAGGGCTATGTGTCGATAGAGTACATTGAATATTGGGAATATTGGCAACCCAGTCGTATAGCGGTGTTGATTCAAAGTTTTGTCATCATGCCAATTTCTTTGATTTTATTGACAAGTTCTTATGTGTCTCGCGGAACCCGAAGGCTTACCCGCCATCCGATGCTGGTTGGCGTGGCGCTTGCCTGTTTTGGACATGTGCTGGTGAACGGGGATCTTGCTGCGATACTTTTTTTTGGTGGCTTGGGAGGTTATTGTATTCTGGCAATGCTCTGGAATGATATTCAGGCGAGATCATCAGGTGAAGAGCAAGATCGACTGTTTTTGCTTCAAACAGGATACTTGCCATCACTTACGAGGCTCAAAAAAACACCTCAGGATACTTTACCTCGTTTGGGTGTTCTCGGGCCTGCTGTCGGTGGGATGGCGTATGGATTGGCGATTACCTATCATGGTCAGGTAATCGGGGTTTCTCCGTTGTCTTCTCTTGTTAATTAATCATAATTAGCAAGCTGCTTTTTTGCTCTAGACTATATCCTCGTAACAGATAGGGATCATGAGATGATTTTTGTTCCCGAAAGTTTTTCCAGTTTCCCAGAAATTCTTGTGGGCATCGGGTTTTTATTAACCCTCATTGCTTTTGTGATCAGTGATATTCTTTGGCTGCGAATTTTTACCATCCTTGCTAAGCTTTCGATGGCTATCGCGGCGCTATTGCCTGAGAACGGTCCTTTATGGTTGTCGTTTTCGGGTAACATGTTGTTGATTGCCATTAATCTGGCTCATTCCAGTATTTTGATTATGGAACGTCGGCGCTCCAGCCTGTCAGAAGAAGAACAACAGCTTAAAGATAAGGCCTTTCCTTCTATGGACCGGACCTTTGTGAAGCGGTTATTTTCGGCAGCGACGTGGCATGACTATGAAAAGGGGCAAACGCTGCTGATTGAGGGTGAATACCCTGAAAAATTATTTCTCATTCTGGAAGGGAAAGCGTTTATTTCGTTGGTTCATAAGCGCATTGGTGAAATTGGGCCGGGTCAATTTGCGGGTGAGATGTCTTTTTTAACGAGACAAAGTGCGGGAGCAAGTGTGGTTACACGAAAGCCCACCCGTTGTCTGGTTTGGAAAAGATCTGTTGTCGAAGAACTGTATAAAAAAGATCATGATTTACAGATGATCTTAACTGCAGCGATTGGTATGGATCTAGCTGGAAAAATTCTTTTGCAGAATCAAAGAACCTTGCTGGTAAAATAAACCTGCTGAACAAGTGCTGAGATAAACTACGTGAAGTTTCCTTGCTTTTTTCAGCCATCTGTTTACCTAGGGTCGTGAAAACAGACCAGACGGAAAAATTATGATTAAAATTTACGGTATTAAAAACTGTGATACTTGCCGAAAAGCTCTGAAGATTTTTGTTGGGGCCGGAATCGAGCATAGTTATCATGACTTCCGTGTGGAAGGTCTTTCCGCCGAAAGCCTAGATAGCTGGGTGAAATCGGTTGGCTGGGAAAAGCTTCTCAACCGACGTGGTACCACGTGGCGCAATCTTTCTGACGAGATAAAGAATACTGTTGATGAAAGTGCTGCCCGGGAACTGATGCTGGAGAACCCGACACTGATAAAACGACCTGTCTTTGAAAAAGAAGATAAGGTTGTTGTTGGGTTTACAAAAAACGAACAAGCCTTGCTTGGGCTTTAGGGGAACAGTGTGACTGATAACTCAGATAAAAAGACGCCCATTAAGTCCCAAAGCGGTGCTGAGAAGCAGCGCGCGCGCAAAGAACGCTTTATTTCCGAAAAGCATAAAAAGGATGAGCGCACGGCATCTGGTTCAACCGCGCGGGATAACCGTAGTTCATATGATAAACGACCACCGCGAGAGACTTCGCGAGATCGGGATTATGGGAATAAATCCAGAGACAGCAGCCGTGATGATAAAAGCACAGGCGAAAATCAGTTCTACACAAAACGTTCTGATGCTGAATCAGTCAACAACGATGCTGGAGCTGAAGTCAGAAGTGGTGCCAGAAGTGGTGAACGTCTTGCGCGTGGCGCGCAACGTGTGGATCTTCCTATGGGGCGGTTGCTTTATCATGTGTTGGATGTTCTTGACGATGCGTCCAATTCAAATAGTCCGATTGATCGCGCGATTGCGGCGCATTTTTCCAATATCAAAGGCCGCTTGACAGATCGTGATCACGCCCGCATTCGTGAAATGGTTTGGGGAGTTGTGCGTCGGTATCGCCGCTTACTCTGGTGGCTTGAGATCAAAGGGCAAACCCTTCAAATGCGAAAGCTACTGTTGGCTGACCTAGCCCTTACGCATGGTAAAACCGTCCAGGATATTACGAATTTTTGTAAAGGTGGCGGTGGGTATCTTAAACGCCTGACTGATTCGGAAGCCCGTGTTCTGAGCTCTATGGAAGGGTGCGGTCTTACCGAAGGAACAATGACAGAAGCTGTTCTTTTGGAATGCCCGTCATGGGCAGAAGCAGGGTTGCGTGAAGCCTTTGGTGATCGCTTTGGCGAAGAGGTCGAAGCGCTTAATGGTGCCTCATCATTAGATATCAGGGTTAATCCTTTCAAAGGGAACAGGGAAGATATTATTCCCCGTTTGGAAAAGGCAGGCTGTAAAGTTGAAAGCCTTGACTGGTTGCCAAACGGTATTCGCATAACAGATCCCGGGAGGAAGGCGCATCTGCCTTTTTATGAGCGGGGTGAGTTTGAAATTCAAGATGCTGGTTCACAAGTGCTCTCTGCGATGGTTGCTGTGGAACCAGGACAGCGTGTTGTCGATTTTTGCGCGGGTGCCGGGGGAAAGACTCTGGCGCTTGCTGCGGAGATGGATAACCGGGGACAACTTGTTGCCTGCGATGTTCATAACAAGCGGCTGGCACGTGCAGCACAGCGTTTGAAGCGTGCAGGCGTGTTTAATGCAGAGCGAAAAATTCTCGACAGCGAACGGGACCCTTGGGTTAAAAAGAACAAGGGTAAGTTTGATCGTGTTCTGATTGACGCACCGTGCAGTGGTACAGGGGCTTGGCGTCGAGCACCAGATTCGAAATGGCGTAGAGACGAAAGCGATCTCGACGAACTGGTGGCACTTCAGGGAAGTATTATAACCTCTGCAGCCCGCCTGGTGAAACCGGGTGGCAGACTGGTCTACGCTACCTGTTCCCTGTTGCCTTGCGAAAACGAAGAACAGGTCAGTAACTTCCTGCGCTCACGTCCTGACTTCAAACTGGTTCCAATCAAAGAGGTTTGGGCCGAGAAAATGCCTCTTTCTCCACCGGAATACCTTGGCGAGATGCTTCGGTTAAGCCCGGCCAGAAATGGCAGTGATGGTTTCTTCGCAGCTGTTATGGTTCGTGAAGAAGTTGCACAGCCAGCCCCAAAACCTTCTGTGGATTCTGAGCCCGTGACATCTCCTGAAGCTGAAGAGATTGTTGCTGAGAAAGTTGTCGATTCAGAAGAATAGATTCAAGAAGCTGCTTGTCCCCAACTGATTTTATTCAGGGGCGAGCAGCTTTTGACCTTTTAGATCTTTCAGAGCTTGTTCTTTGCTGACTTCGCCGATTGAGAGATAGGTACGGATGACCGAAGTTGTTCCGTAGGCTCTAATGTATCTGGTTTCTCCGGATGAAAGGGTGATCTCGACCGGTTTATCCATGTCTGAGGATATCATAATCACGTAGTTCCCTGGTTGGGCATCCCGATAGAGGGCTTGATTCATGACGGCCTTTCCAACGGACTTTCCATCAACGAGAAACTCCGGCTCTATCGCTGCAAGGAATGGTACTTTGGAGCGATAAAAATAAATGCGTGCATTATCATTTGTGATCTGGGGTAAGCTTCCCGTTATTGGTTGAGCTTTTTTACTGGCTCCGCAAGCTGCCAAAGCCAGAGATAAAATTAAAATGGCGGTAGTTTTTTGAACAATTGATAACATGAAACACCCTTATGCCTAACTGGCCTGTGTACTGGTGTCTATAGTAGGCATTTCAAGGGAAAAGGCCAGTCACCCGGTCCCAGTCATCCGATCTGAAATATTCTCCTGTATTTATGCGGTGTATGTTGCGCTGCAAAATAAAACTTGTTCGCAAGTGCGAAGAGGCGTATTTTGCATGAAATTATATAAATTGAGTGTTCGGTGAAATAAAACAACAAAAGCTGATCGGTCATGAAATAAAAGTGCGGTCTGGGAGAATTAGGATGCATGATCAACAAGGGTATTATCTGGAAGATTTAGAGGTCGGAATGGAGGCCTCATTTGCGAAAACGGTAACGGATGCTGATATTGTTCTCTTTGCTGGTATTTCCGGAGATACAAATCCAGTTCATATTGACGAAGAGGCTGCACAGAATAGTGTTTTCGAGGGTAGAATTGCCCATGGTATGTTAACGGCTTCTTTTGTTTCAACTGTACTCGGTACTAAATTACCCGGGCCTGGATGCATCTATCTTTCTCAATCACTACGCTTTAAAGCACCAGTGCGCATTGGAGACACTGTGACTGCCAAAGTACGGGTGAAAGAAGTAATCACTGTGAAAAAGCGAGTTGTTCTCGAGACGATTTGTCAGGTTGCGGGCAAGGATGTTGTGGATGGTGAGGCGACTGTTATGGTCACTTCAAGAAATTCATAAGAGACTTTGAAATCAATCTTTTTCGAAAAAAATGACTAGGCTGTTTTCAATCGGCTCCTGACCTTGTATTCATAGGCCCTCGGGCGAGGATTTGATGCCATAGATGTGTTGTATCATTATGATAATTCTCGGCTGTTACCAATAATCAGGTAGAAGTAAGGCCAGGTCAGGATATGGCAGTTTTTCATAATTTCACTAACTTGCCAGCGGACGCGAGAGACGCTGTCGTTGCCATTGGTAACTTTGATGGTGTTCATCTCGGCCATCAGGCCGTTATCAAGCAGGCCAGTGAGATTGCCAACAACCTCGGTGTTCCCCTTGCGGTGCTCACTTTTGAGCCCCACCCCCGCTCATTGTTCCGACCAGATCAAGACTGTTTTCGGCTGACGCCAATGATTGCTAAGGCACATGCTTTAAAAAAAGTCGGGGTTGATCATGTGTTTATTCAAGATTTCACTCTGGAATTTGCCAAGCATTCTGCTGAGGATTTTGTTCTTGAGACCCTGGTTCGTGATCTCGGAGCAAAGCATTTGGTCATTGGAGGTGATTTTTGTTTTGGCAAAGATCGTCAAGGCGATGCCCGACTTTTGGAGAAGATGGGTCAGGAACACGGTTTCGGTGTAACTGCAGCTACTCTGGTACAAGATAAGAATAGTGAAGTTTTGTCATCATCTCGGATTAGAGACTATCTGAAAAATGGCAATCCTGGTGGTGCCGCCAAAATACTGGGCCGCTACTGGGAAATCGATGGCACTGTTTTACATGGGTTTAAACGGGGGAGAACGATTGGTTTTCCAACCGCAAATCTTTCTATGGAAAATTATCTGTTACCCAGTCTTGGTGTTTACGCGGTTCGTGTCGCGAAAGCCGGTGTCGAAGGCTTTGGCTTGACGCATTGGTACAATGGTGTCGCAAATATCGGAAACCGTCCGACCCTTGAGGGCGATTCTGTTAATCTTGAAGTATTTATCTTTGACTTTGATGAAGATATTTATGATATGGACCTACGGGTACAAATCATAGAGTATCTGCGCCCTGAAAAGAAATTTGATGGCCTTGAGGCCTTAACCGACCAGATCGCTAAAGACAGTGAACAGGCAAAAGAGCTTTTACTGAACTTACCAGATCACCCGATTGAGTTTGTTGTACCAGCAACAGATGATGAATAAGCAATATAATAAGACGGAAGATTGGCTCCATGAGCACGGATTATAAAGATACTGTTTTTCTCCCAAAGACCGAATTCCCAATGCGCGCTGGGCTGCCGAAAAAAGAGCCTGAAATTTTGCAGCGCTGGGTTGATATTGGTTTGTTTGAAAAACTGCGTGCTCAAAGCAAGGGCCGTGAAAAGTTTACCCTTCACGATGGACCACCTTATGCCAACGGCCACCTTCATATGGGACATGCCTTGAACAAAGTGCTCAAGGACGTGATCAATCGCTCTCAGCAGATGATGGGCAAAGACGCTCATTATGTCCCAGGATGGGATTGTCACGGTCTGCCGATCGAGTGGAAAGTCGAAGAAGGTTATCGCGGACGCGGACAGGATAAAGATGATGTTCCTGTTATAGAATTCCGTAAGGAGTGTCGCGAATTTGCCGATAAATGGATTAAGATCCAAATCGAAGAATTTAAACGCCTGGGTATCGAAGCCGACTGGAAAAACCCTTATCGGACCATGAATTTCGAATCTGAAGCGCTCATCGTAAAAGAAATGGGCAAGTTCTTGATGAACAAAGGCCTATACATGGGGACAAAAGCTGTTCTCTGGTCCGTTGTTGAGAAAACGGCTTTGGCGGATGCTGAGGTTGAGTATCATGAATTAAAATCGCCAACCATTTGGATACGTTTCCCGATTACAAGCAGTAACGATAAACTGCTTGAAGGTGCCTCCATTGTTATTTGGACAACGACGCCTTGGACGATTCCGGCGAACCGAGCTGTGGCTTACGGCGAAGAGTTCGAATATCTAGTTTATGAGGTTACGGAACTTGGTGAAAACAGCCAGGCCAAAATCGGAGAGCGCCTTGTTCTCAATCGCGAACTTGCAGAGCAGGTTCGAATCGATGCAAAAATTGAAGCCTGGAAAGAAATTGGCGTTGTTTCAGATCTGAGCGGCGTGAAAGTCAAACATCCGCTTGAAGGTTTGAAAGGCGCAGATGGGGGCTTTGATTATCAAGTACCATTGCTGAAAGCTGATTTCGTGACCAATGATGCGGGTACAGGTTTTGTACATATCGCTCCAAGTCATGGTGCTGACGATAATGAACTCGGCCGCAAAAATGGTCTTGAAGTTCCAATGATGATTGATGAAGCCGGTATCTATTATGACCATGTGCCTTTCTTTGCAGGTGCTTGTGTCTATAACCAGGAAGGGAAACCTGGTGATGCCAACGGAAAAGCGATCAAGGCTCTTATTGAAACAGGCGGCTTGCTTGCCAAAGGCTCCATGCGTCATAGCTATCCACATTCCTGGCGTTCGAAAGCTCCGCTTGTTTTCAGAAGTACACCACAGTGGTTTATCTCTATGGAGACAAATGATCTTCGGGAAAAAGCCCTCAAAGCGATTGATGAAACTCGTTTTATTCCTGAAAAGGGAAGTAATCGTCTCTACAAAATGATTGAAAGCCGCCCAGATTGGTGCGTTTCTCGCCAACGTGTATGGGGGGTTCCGTTACCCATTTTCATGGAAAAGAAAACGGGTGAACCTTTACGTGACCAAAAGGTGCTTGATCGTATTGTTGCTGCGTTCCACGAAGAAGGTGGCGACGCCTGGTTCTCAAGTGAGCCATCTCGTTTCCTGGGTGACGAGTACAATCCTGATGACTACGAACAGATTAAAGATGTCATCGAAGTCTGGTTCGATTCTGGTTCAACGCACAGCTTTGTTCTTGAAGCGCGCCCGGAATTGAAGTGGCCTGCTGATCTGTATCTTGAAGGATCAGACCAACACCGAGGCTGGTTCCATACCTCTTTGCTTGAGTCTGCGGGAACACGTGGGCGAGCGCCTTATGATGCGGTTCTAACACACGGTTTTGTTCTGGATAACAAAGGCCGTAAAATGTCCAAATCTTTGGGTAATATTACGGCACCGGCAGAAATCAATTCCAAGTATGGCGCTGATATTCTCCGCCTTTGGGTTGTCGCTTCTGACTATTCTCAGGATCTACGCGTTGGAGACGAAATTCTCAAGTATCAGGCGGATTCCTATCGTCGTTTGAGAAATACCCTTCGATTCCTTATCGGAAGCCTTGACGGATTCACTGATGCGGAGCGTCTTCCAATCGAAGAAATGCCTGAACTGGAGAAATGGGTCTTGCACCGTCTCGCTGAGTTGGATGTGATTGTTCGCAAAAGTTGTGCGGATTACGATTTTCATGCCATGTTCCAGGCGCTTCACAACTTCTGTGCACTTGATCTATCGGCTTTCTATCTCGATATTCGCAAAGATGCGCTCTATTGTAACGCTTCGGACAATCTTGAACGCCGGGCCTGTCGAACTGTCATTGATATTCTCTTTGATGCCTTAACGGCTTGGTTGGCACCAATCCTTTGCTTTACGACCGAAGAAGCCTGGTTGGCTCGCGGTAAAGCTGATGTAGCGGAATCCGTTCATTTGCGTGAGTTTTCTGACATTCCTTCGGAGTGGAAGAATGATGTCCTGGCCAGTCGTTGGGATAACATTCGCGAAGTTCGCCGCGTTGTAACTGGTGCAATTGAAGTCCTGCGTTCGGAAAAGAAAATCGGCTCTAGCCTGCAAGCCCGTCCTGCTGTCTATATTAATCGCAGTGAGCTTCTTACCGCGATTGGTGACCTTGATATGGCGGATATCTGCATTACATCTCAAATTGAGTTGGTGAATGCTGATGCCCCTCAAGAGGCATATCGCATTAATGATGTCGATGGCGTTGGCGTTGTTGTTGATGGTGCAGAAGGCAACAAGTGCGAGCGTTGCTGGAAAGTTCTGCCTGATGTGGGAAGTCACCCGCATGCAGAAGGAACTTGTAGCCGTTGCGCTGATGTCTTAGGTAGCGCATCATCCTAAACGTGGGCACTTGGGGGCCGTACATATGATTTTACGTGCAGTGATTCTGGCACTGGTTGTTGTTGGACTGGATCAGGCGAGTAAGTGGTTTATATTACTTGAAGTTATGGACCCGCCAAGAGTGATAGAAGTCACAGGGTTCTTCAACCTTGTTTTGACACATAACACTGGCGTGAGCTTCGGGCTTTTTGGTAGTGAGTCCGAGTGGCGGCCCTTTATCTTGTCCGGGGTCGCGATTGCAATTGTCACCGGGTTGTTTGTTTGGCTCTATCAGGAGCCGACGAAAATGATTGCGTTATCTGTTGGACTGATTAGTGGTGGTGCAATTGGAAACGTTATTGATCGGTTGGTTCATATCGGGGTGGTAGATTTCCTGAGCTTCAGTATCTCATGGCTACCTTGGCGGATATTCAATCCGTGGCCTGCTTTTAACTTGGCTGATAGCATTATTTTCGTGGGGGTTTTGGTTTTACTCTATGACGGCTTGTTCTTGACGCCATCTAAGGGTAATAAGTAGGTACCTTGGAAAAGGACGCGGATTGAGCGCATGAAAAGTTTACGAGTTTTAGGATTACTTGCTGTATCTCTGGTTATCACCGGATGCAGTAATGGCTTCAAAGAACAGATCGGTCTTGGGAAACGTGCCCCGGACGAATTTAAAGTGGTCTCTCGGGCACCGTTGAGCCTTCCACCTGATTACAATCTGGCACCGCCACGCCCTGGTGCTCTACGTCCTCAAGAAGGATCCGCACAGGGGCAGGCAAAGCGTGCCGTTTTTAATCTTGACGGTACAGCAGGGCCAGAAAAAAGCACGGCTATCAAACAAGCTGGTCGAACGGACGGCGAAATGGCTCTTCTTAGATCTGCTGGGGCGGATCAGGCACCGGAAGATATCAGATTGCTTATTGATCGCGAAACGAGACAGCTGAATTCTGAAAGTGAAAAAGTGGTCGACACGTTGATCTTCTGGAAAGATCAGCCTCAACCAAATAGTGTTGTTGACCCGGCCAAGGAAGCCAAGCGGCTACAGGAAAATGCTGCCCTTGGAACGCGTGGCAAGGGGGAAACACCAAAAGTTGTTATCGACCGAGAAGCCCCACTCGAAGGTATTTTGGGTAACATTTTCTAAGTCAGTCTCATTCTATATTAAAAAGCCTCGGTTTGCCGGGGCTTTTTTTGGTTTACGCCTGCCCTGTCAACAGATTTCAGGACGTGTCAGCCCTTAAATTTTACCTCTTACTGAAGTTCTGCCCTAGTTTCGCCAGAATATTATTCAATCTATTGTGAAAGCTTGTGTTGTTACAGGCCTTGCCTTCCTCCAATTCAAATTCTACCTAACACCACATGGATAAAAGCTTAATTGATCTTTATATGATGTTTTTTCAGAAAAAAAATACCCTTCCTGCAGCGATCATTGTTTCTGCTCTGTGTTTCCTTGTGTGGGATGCGCCCGTAAAAGCGAAGGTTTTTAGCCCCGATACATTTACCTTGAATAATGGCATGCAGGTTGTGGTCATCCCCAATCATCGTGCCCCAATCGTATCTCAAATGGTGTGGTACCGAGTTGGTGCTGCCGACGAAAGTACGGGTGAATCCGGTAATGCCCATTTTCTAGAACACCTAATGTTCAAGGGGACGGAAAAGTTCAAGTCAGGAAAATTTTCTTCTCTTGTTGCAAAAAATGGTGGCCAGGAAAACGCGTTTACCTCATGGGACTACACTGCCTATTACCAAACGGTCGCGAAAGATCGGCTTGAGATGGTGATGGAGTTGGAAGCCGATAGGATGACAGGTCTGTTATTGAGCGATGAAGTCGTTTTGCCTGAGCGTGAGGTTGTGCGCGAAGAGCGCCGAAGTCGGGTTGAGAATAGTCCAGGAGCCCAACTGGGCGAAATCATGAGAGCCACCCAGTTTCTCAACCACCCCTATCGCATTCCAATCATTGGCTGGGATCATGAAATAGAGGCGCTCAATACCGAAACGGCGCTAAGGTTTTATCGCAAGTGGTATGCACCTAATAATGCAGTGCTTATTATTACGGGCGATGTAACTGTCGAAGAAGTAGAGCCACTCGCTCAAAAATACTATGGGGATATTCCAGCAAAAGACATCCCTGAAAGAGTTAGGGTTTCTGAGCCTCCGCAAAACGCGTCTCGTCGAGTTGTGAAGAAGAGTAAATTTGTGAGTAGCCCATCGCTCACGGTTCGTTATTTGGCTCCCAGTTACCGTACAGCGGGCGATAGCACGCCCTATGCACTACAGGTGCTGGATGAGATTATTGGTAGTGGCCCTACCAGCAAATTATATAAAAAACTCGCCGTTGAAGAACAAACGGCTGCATCTGTTGGCTCTTCCTATAGTCCAACAGCGTATGATCTCAGTACTTTCTCTTTTTACATATCGCCTCGACCGGGTGTGAAAATTGAAGATGCTGAAGCGCGTTTGAGGGAAGAACTTGCAGATATTCTCGAAAAGGGTGTTAGCGAAGACGAAGTAACCAAGGCCAAGACAAGAATGGCTGATGCGGCAGTCTTTGCGCGCGATTCCCTAACCGCAGCACCAAATATTATCGGTAGAGCTTTGATGACAGGTCGAACAGTTGAAGATATCGAGGCCTGGCCTGATCGGATTGCTGCGGTGACTGCAGAAGATGTGAACCGGGTGATGCGGACACTCTTTGATGAAAATCGATCTGTTACGGGGCTTCTCCTTCCGAAAGGAGTGAAGTGATGGCGGTATTGTTCAATAAAACAACATTATTCAAGCGAATATCCTTTTTGATCTTGGTAATGATTCTGTGGACCACCTCTTCTTATGCCGTCGATATTGTCGAGGTCGAAAGTAAAGGGGGGCTTAAGGCTTGGCTGGTTGAGGATCATGGTAATCCGATTGTATCCAT
>MABB01000079.1 GCA_002162915.1 Rhodospirillales bacterium 47_12_T64 | reverse complement strand
ACGGACCCGACAGCGATGGCCTTCGTGGTATCCGGTAAGGCAGTGATAAGTGAGAAGATCGATGTTGCTGCTGCTAATTCATCGCTACCAATATCGATTATCAAGTACTGAGGGGAAGGGTTTTCGCTGAGATAAGGCATTACATCCTGGCAATGTCCGTCTCGTACTTCTGCGGGTAGTCCAAGTTGTTTGGCAACTGATAATGTCACGTCATGAGTCTGTCCGTCACCTACAAAACCGACCAACTCAGGGACAGTATCGAGATCATTATCTAAGTCGCCAAAAATATCATCAATATTGTTCGTCGGCATGGTACTTATCTGTCCTTACTCACTACTTGATGTCACGCCAGTCGTCGTTAATGGGGTTATTTCACCTATTCGGTATCGATTAATACCAAGGGTTACAAAAGTAGAATCTGCAGATGATATGGGTCTGGATCCATCAAGTGCTTCTGGGGATACCACCATATTTGCAAGATTTATTTCCTGTACGCAGCCAAAGGTTCGCCGGATTGGCCGGGTTCCAACAGGATGTGGTGCTATGGTGCAATCCGGGGCGACAATAATTTTACGACGAATCAAAATCGCGGCATTGTGTTGATCAGGATTTAGGATCGCAATCGGCTCTCCGACTTCTTCAGTTTTAAAGCCGATTTCCTGCAAAGCAGTCCGCAGGCGGCTCATTGCATTTTTTGATTCTACTGTTGTATCACCAGAGTGATTTCGTAACCCGTCAAGCAGAATAATATCAGAAGAATTAACATTATAAGCCTTGATAAACTCTTGCAGTTCTTGTGATAACTGAGGGCTTTCTACATATCCGGATGGTATCAAGAAACCCTCTGAGGCAATATAGCTGAAGGTTCTTACTTTGGGTGTCGTCGGAAGAGGGCGCCAACTACCTGTGTTTAACAGATTTCGACCGGCTTGAACCGTCTGATCTACAGGGTTTGTCACCCTGAAATCTTGCTGTTCGGTGCAGGCAGTAAGCAGAGATATAACTGCCAATGTGATCCAAATTTTTTTTGATGAGGTTGGGTCAAGGCTGCGCATTGCTTACTCCACAATGAAGGTAGGTTCTGATGTTGCAGAATATTCTGTACTATAATCTTTGGTAGTCGCTTGGTTTGCGCCCGTTTTTCCTAACTGAGAGGATGCAGTCGTTGTACCTATTTTTGATACGTAAGGATCAGTTGGCAGCGGAACGGGGGCATTTGAAGGTTTTACAATGTAAGGCGTCACAACAATGACAAGTTCGCTTTCACTGTTTTGAAAGCGTTCACTTTTAAAGAGACGGCCAAGTATCGGAAGATCGCCAAGTCCTGGAACTTTGTTATTAACCTGAGTTTGGTTGTTAAGAATTAGGCCTGCAATTGCAAAGCTCTGGCCTGATCCAAGGTCAACGGTTGTTTCAACTCTTCTTGTTGATAGAGCTGGAATTTCAACTCCCCCCAAGGTAACGGCACCATCTGATGACAACTGGCTAACTTCCGGTTTTACTCTCAGGGATATTCTGTTGTTTCCAACGATCGTCGGCGTAAAAGCCAAGCTTACACCAAATTCTTTAAACTCAATGGTTATGCTTCGTACGCCATCTTCAATTTGTGATCCAACAGGAACTGGGAATTCGCCACCTGCCAAAAAGGTAGCCGTTTCTCCGGAAACAGCTGTAAGATTTGGTTCGGCAAGGATTGTAACAAGCTCATCCTGGGCGAGGGCATCGATTAATACATTCAGGTTAAAGTATTTCCCAATGGTTGATGATATGCCTAGCAAGTTGGGTGGACTGGTCGCAAGTATCGTGGAGGTGGTTGTGCCAAGTCCAATGTTTGTCAGTCCGTCGTTAAAGGTGGTTCCTGACCAGTCAAAGCCAAACTGTTCTAAAACATCATTTCGAACCTCTGCTATTCTTACGCGAAGGTGTATTTGATCTGATGCCTTGATGGTCATCTGGGAAATTATCTGCTCAACTGTGGGATCGATGAACCGTAGCGCCAACCTTCGGGCGCTATCAACGTCAGTCGGTGTATTAACTTCTCCAGTTAGGAGGATGCCATTATTTATAGAGTGAAGGATAATTTTATGATCAGGAATAGCAGTGTTGAGGGCTTCTTTTAGAGATTCAATGTTGTGCAGTACTTTTATTGGAATGCTCGCAAGTACTTTATCATTATTATCTATAGCGTATAAACTCGTTGTTCCTGCTTTGCGACCGAATACATAAAACAACTTGGTCGATTTTACATTTACATCTGCAATTTCAGGATTGGCTATGAATATATTAGAGGCTGCCTTGGGGAGTTTTATTAATTTACCTTCTCCCATTTCGATTTCCATTACGTCTGAATCCGCTTCTATAGTTTGAAAGGATTGAGAGTAAATTGATGTAAAGGAAGGTAGGGTAAAGACCAGGGCCAATATGAGAACAAGTTTAAAGTTAAATTTCATTAGTCTCCCCCGATTATTACAGAAGAGTTACCTCTGGAGATTACTAATGAGCTACCGGTTGGACTAGTATTCTTAACCAACGCTTCTGCTGCTTCATAGTCCCAAGTGTAACTATCCCCTTTAGAGGGGCTTCCATCTTCTGAAATATCGCCTGTTTCAATAAGTATTTGTAATTCTTCTTCGTCTTTTGCGAGCGGCCTGAGGGCTAATGATATCTTTCCCAAAAGCGTAGATACTGAAACTATTTCAACCTGAGGTGGGGTAAGTTCCACGGTTACAGTTTTTGCGCCCGCATTGGTTTTTCCTGCTTCCGTTTTTAAGGCGGTTCCCAAGGCAAGAACGCGTACATTTGTAAGAATTGTCTCGCTTGCTTGGCGCTTTTTCTTGCTATCTTCATCACCCTTGATTGTCATGGAAACAATCATATCGACACGATCACCGGGAAAAACCAGCCCACTGACACTTGTTTCACTTGATATGTTTACGGAAAGTGCTCTGTGTCCCGGTTTTAATACTGCAGCAAGAAAACCTCTTTCACCAGGTTTCACTAGTTTTTTAATATTTATTGGCTCACCAATTGAAATACTGGTTCTAGAAACCCGTCCTGTTAAATCTTCAATTTTGAATTTTTCTTTTGTCAGGTGATAGTCAGAAACGAAATTTTCAGGCCAGGATTGCCAAAGAAAGTCATTTTCATTTACGAACTTACCTATCGGAATATCTATTTTTGCCGTTAATATTTTAATCTCATCCTGAGGTTCAACTGCAATTGATTGCGCAGTCCGAATTGGACGCTTGTTCGCTTTTAGCCAGTTATTGGCTACAAAGGCTGTGCCTCCGCTTAACGCTAAGGCAATAAGGATAAGTATTATTCTACGAGCTATCATGTGAGCTATATTAGGGGGATATGGTAAACGTTTTGTAAAAAATTAAAAAATAAACCTTATGTTCTTATTGATTAAAAGTACTTAAAATATTGAACTTGCCTTTACGCTAAAAACGAAACAAACCCAGCTAATAAAATAGCTGGGTTTGTTTCGTTTTAATTATCTCTTAAGCGAGGTAATTTTTAATATACCAAATATTATGGAGTTGCTTTAGCGGCAGTTGCAGCAGCATCGAGTTCATCTCTGGCTACACCAAATATTCCGTCAAGAGAAGTACCTAAGCTACCTAGCGTACCGATGGCAGCAACAGATACTAGAGCAGCAATTAGGCCGTACTCAATAGCTGTTGCACCTGAATCGTCAGTCAGAAAAGATTTAATAAACTTACTCATTGTGGGCTCCTATTCCTCTTTTGAACTTGAGATGATAATGGCATTGATCTATTAACAAAAAGTAAATAAGAAAATTATTTCTTTATAAATATAGAATAGATAATTGTATTAGTATAAATAGGTATTAATATTAAAGTAATAAAAAATTGAATACATATTTATACTTAATGTGTATAAAATTTTAGATAATTTTTAGATCATATTCAAAACCTTGTTTTCGCCGGATATTGAGGTGACATTTCACAACTTGGATATTGATGTGATTCGATGTAATAAAGCAGGAACAATGTATGCCACGGTATACGCTTGTTTTACTTCTCTAGTGGTGAGGGCGAATTGACTATAGCAATCATGTTTCAGGGGACTGGATCAGACGTCGGCAAATCCCTATTGGTGGCTGGGTTGGCAAGGGCTTTGAGTAATCGGGGCTTAATCGTGCGTCCTTTTAAGCCTCAGAACATGTCTAATAATGCAGCGGTGACTTCTGATGGCGGAGAGATTGGCCGGGCTCAGGCCTTACAAGCACGAGCTTGTCGTGTTGAAGCGAATACAGACATGAACCCGATACTTTTAAAGCCGCAAACTGATTTGGGATCACAGGTAATTGTTCAAGGGAAGATCTGGGGAAACACCAATACAGGTAATTACTGGCAAAGGCGTCATGAACTGATGCCCGTCGTGCTCAAGAGTTTTGAGCGTCTGGATAAAGAGGCCGATATTATTCTGGTCGAAGGGGCGGGGAGCCCCGCAGAAGTAAATCTTCGAAACGGTGATATTGCCAATATGGGCTTTGCGGAAGCTGCTGATATACCTGTAATCCTTATTGGGGATATTGATCGGGGTGGCGTGATTGCTTCTATTGTCGGGACGGGGGTTCTTATCCAGCCAGGGGAAAAAGAACGCATAAAAGGTGTTTTGATAAATAAGTTCCGGGGAGATCTTAAGCTATTTGAATCAGGGGTGAAGGTTATTGAAGAAAAAAGTGGCTTTCCATCCCTTGGAGTGATCCCATTCTTTAAGCAAGCGCGAAAACTTCCTGATGAAGATGCTGTCAGTGTTCAATCCTCTCGCCATCAAGTAAAAGAAGGTGCCGGTTTAATCCGTATATCCGTCTTGTTAATCTCTCGAATTTCAAATTTTGATGACTTTGACCCGTTAATTGCGGAACCCGATGTGGATCTCGCTTTTATTCATCCGGGAGAAGTAATCCCCTCAGATACAGATTTGATTATTTTGCCTGGGTCAAAAGCAACAATCAGCGATCTCGCTTTTCTTAAGGAGCAGGGGTGGGATATTGATATCGCCGCTCATGTTCGAAGAGGTGGGCAAGTATTGGGCATATGCGGGGGGTATCAGATGATGGGGCTAACCGTTTCTGATCCCGATGGTATCGAGGGTGATATCAAATCAATTAAGGGCTTGGGGCTATTGCCGGTTGATACTGTTTTAACCGGGGACAAAACGCTAACCAAAGTGTCTGGCTTTGATCTTCTGAGTGACGAAAAGGTATCAGGATATGAAATGCATGTCGGGGTAACATCAATTCAAAATAATACTGATGGCCATGCTCAAGCGTTAAACTTGACACCAATGCTTAATCTGAAGGGCCTTGAAGAAGGGGTAAGTTATGATGCCGGTCGGATCTCGGGGTGTTATTTACACGGCCTGTTTTCGTCTGATCGCTATAGGGCAGCATTTCTATCGCGAATAAAACATAGAGAAGCGAGCACTGTATCGTTTGAAAATGAGATCGACACAACACTGGATGATCTTGCACAACACTTGGAAGGTTGTGTCGATATCGATCGAATTCTGGAAATCGCGGGTTATCAGTGATCTTTTAAAAGGCAGGATCACTTTACTCTGAATTCGAGATCGACAAGCTCACCAATCTTGGCCTTGCCCCGTTTACTGCAGTAAAGGAAATCTAAGTGATGAGTTCAGCTTTGTTGCTCTCAGGGGCAACGTGAAAGCTTTCGCCGCAACCACAACGACCAGCTTCGTTTGGATTGTTAAAAACGAAAGAACTCTGGAATTTATCGGTTACAAAATCCATTTCGCAGCCAATAAGGTACATTACCGCGGTCGGTTCAATAAAGATCTTCACACCTTTATCTTCTACGATATCTTCGAACTTTTTTTGTTCTTTTGCATATTCGACGACATAACTAAGTCCAGAGCAGCCTTTGGTGCTGATACCAACGCGCAGGCCAAGAACAGCATCGTCGCTGCTTTGATCCATAAGACTTTTCACGCGCTCTGCAGCTGCATCGGTAAGGGTGATGAGTTTGGGCATCATCGGCTTAATTTCTCTTCGTCAAAACGTTTATGGGCATACTATATAACAAATAGGGTGTGGTCCCTAGATATTAAAGCCTCTACATGAATAATCCTAGTGCAAGTTGAGCATCGTCACTCATCATGTTTTTGTTCCAGGGTGGTGACCATGTGAGAGTTACAGTGACTTCTCCAACGCCTTCGACTGAGGCTACCGCTTCTGCGACTTGAATTGGAAGTTCTCCGGCTACAGGACAGTTCGGGGCTGTAAGTGTCATGTCGACTGTGACAGTTCCCTTCGCATCTATTTTATGGCCATAGATCAGGCCAAGATCATAAATATTTACAGGAATTTCAGGATCATGAACTGATTGAAAAGCATCTATAATAGCATCTTTGGTTGCCAGTGTAGTGCCTTCAGTCAATGAAGAACCTGCGTGAGCTTTAAATCCTTCTTCTGCACTTGGCAGAAAGTCGGTAAAGCTTTTACCATCATCAAACATCAGCTGAATAGCTCCCGTACTTTGTCCAGAGCATCAGCTAAAGCATCGACTTCTGCTCGAGTGTTATAAATTCCGAATGATGCGCGTGCCGTAGCGGGTAGATCAAAGCGTTGCATAAGTGGTTGTGCACAATGGTGACCTGCCCGAACTGCGACGCCGCGGCGATCGAGAATTGTTCCGATGTCGTGTGCGTGGGCTTCTTCCATTGTAAAAGAAAGGATACTGGCCTTTTCTTTGGCTCTGCCAATGATATTTAGGCCTGGAATACGGCTTAAACGCTCTGTGGCATAAGCGAGAATACCATTCTCGTGGGCAGCAATGTTTTCCTTGCCAAGGGCTTCTATGTACTCAATGGCTGCCCCAAGCCCGATTGCTTCGACAATTGCAGGCGTACCCGCTTCGAAACGATGGGGAATTTCTTTGTAAGTGGTTTTTTCAAAAGTAACGAGATCAATCATTTCACCGCCACCCTGATAAGGAGGCATTGAGTTGAGAAGATCTGCTTTACCATAAAGAACACCAATACCACTTGGTCCATATACTTTGTGGCCAGAGAAGCAATAGAAGTCAGGATTGAGATCCTGGACATCAATATGGGCATGCGGGGCTGCTTGACAGCCATCTACAAGCACTTTGGCCCCGTGTTCGTGTGCTACCCGGATGATATCTTTGATCGGCGTAATGGTTCCAACAGCGTTAGAGATGTGAGTTATAGCCACGAGTTTGGTTTTCGGGGTGAAAAGTTGCTCGTATTGATCAAACAGGAAATTAGCATCGCCATCGACTGGAACAATTTTGATCTCGATACCAATTTGGTCGCGCAGGATTTGCCACGGAACAATATTGGAGTGATGTTCCATGTGCGAGATGATGATCTCGTCACCCGCTTTAAGGAAATTGCGGCCATAACTCTGTGCAACCAAATTAATCGCTTCAGTCGCGCCTTTGGTCAAAATGCATTGGTCTGGTGTTTCTGCATTAATAAAGCGAGCGGCAGCTGTTCGACCTGCTTCAAAAGCTTCAGTACAGGATTGGCTTAGGCTGTGGACACCACGATGAACGTTGGAATAATAAGTTTCATAGGCCTCGTTCATCCGGTCCAAAACCTGACGAGGTTTTTGGGCGGATGCAGCGCTGTCGAGATAGACGAGGGGGCGGCCATAGATTTCACGCTGAAGAATAGGAAAGTCCTCGCGAATGCGGTCGACATCAAAGGCCTGCAATGAATTATCACCTGCTTTGATATTTCCTATGTCTTCTTTTCTTGCGTTTCCTATGCTCATTATAATGTCCTTATACCAGAGCCTTTGATCGGATCTTTTTACCGGTTTTTGCCCAGCCTTTAATTCGGGTTCTGTTCGAGCCAGTTTACTATCTTCGTGAGAAGCAAATCTTTCAGGTCTTCATTCTGAACGGCTTCAACGGCATCAGCCAGAAAAGCATTTACGAGAAGAGCTTGCGCCTGTTCTGATGTAAGACCGCGAGAGCGAAGATAAAACAACTGTTCTTTGTCAATTTGACCTGAAGTACAGCCGTGACTACAGATAACATCATCAGCAAAAATCTCCAGCTCTGGCTTGGCATCAACTTCTGCCCGGTCCGAAAGCAACATGGCGCGGTGTGACTGATTGCCGACAGTTTTTTGAGCCTGCTCGTGAACGATGATTTTTCCCTGGAACACACCGCGAGCCTTACCGCCCAATACGCCTTTGATTACTTCATCACATGTTGTATGCGGTGTTTTGTGATCGACGCGTGTCGTGATGTCACAATGTTGATCGTCTGTTCCCATGTAAGACGCATTAAGATGGCAGGAAGAATTCTCCCCATTGAGACTTACATTGGTTTCTGTGCGAGAGAGTCTCGCACCAGTGTTCAACAGGAAGTTGTCGTAAGTTGCCCCTTTGTCCGCCACGACCTCTGTTGAGGAATAAAGGAAAGCCGCTCTATTACTGGCTTGAACTCTATAATGGTGGAGTGTCGCGTTTTCACTTACAGAAATTTCTGTCGCAGAATTGGAAAAGTAAACATGATCGCTTCTATCTGTGACATGTTCGATAATGGTGGCTTTACTACCAAAACCTACAGAAATAACATTGCGATTGTGGTAAGATATCTCGGCTTTACCACCACCTAGGTGGAGTATTTCAATAGGACAGTCTACAGACGTATTCTTAGCAATTTCCAAGACATACCCATCACTCATCAACGCCGTATTGAGCGCAACAAGAGGTTGCTCTTCTTCGCGAGCTCGTGAGCTAAGTGCGACCTTTAGGTCGGCTGCTCCAGCTTTTATTGCTGAGGATAGGTTGTGTAAGGTTACGCCTGCAGGGAGGTTTTTGTCAGACAAATCCTCAGAATAATGACCGTCAATAAATACAAGACGATGAGAGGCATTGATCTCAAGAAGTCTTGGTAGTTGTCTGGGCAGTTCATTGCTGTTTGCAAAAATCTGTTCTTGCGCCGATGGAGCAGAGAAAGATTGCTTCTTTAGAGGGTTGAGGTTTGTGAACTTCCAGAGCTCTGTTTTTGCCGTAGGAAGACCGACTTCCTCAAAGAGGGCGATGTTTTTGGCCCTTAGCTCTGAAAGCCAAGCAATATCTGAACCAGGCAAATTACCTTTACTCTGGTCATATTGGGCAATGAATGCCTCTTTATCAGATGCAAGCGTTACCATTAGGCTGCCTCATCGTCTGAATATTCGGCATACCCTTTTTCTTCGAGCTCAAGAGCAAGCTCTTTCCCTCCAGAACGCTGGATTTTACCGTGTGCGAGAACATGGACCTGGTCAGGAACAATGTAGTTCAAGAGGCGTTGATAGTGAGTAATAACCAGGATGGCATTGTTTTCTGCACGAAGTTTGTTAACGCCTTCTGCAACGATTTTCAGCGCATCGATATCCAGACCTGAATCCGTTTCATCCAAGACAGCAAGTTTGGGATTGAGAACAGCCATCTGCAAAATATCGTTACGTTTTTTTTCACCACCAGAGAAGCCAACGTTCACGGCCCGTTTGAGCATATCATCCTTGATGCCGAGCTCTTTGGTTTTGCGGCGGATCAACTTAACGAATTCCATGCCATCCAGTTCATCTTCGCCACGATACTTGCGTTGCGCATTCAGGGCTTCTTTGAGGAATGTCGTGTTTGTAACCCCTGGAATTTCCACAGGATACTGAAATGCTAGAAAGATACCTTCGCCAGCCCGCTCTTCAGGCTCTAGTTCTGAAATATCTTTGCCGTCAAAAAGAATACCTCCGTCGGTAACATCATAATCATCCCGCCCAGCGAGAACGTTGGCGAGGGTTGACTTCCCTGAGCCGTTTGGCCCCATGATGGCATGTACTTCGCCCTTGTTGATGTTGAGGTCAATGCCCTTAAGAATGGCTTTTCCGTCGACTTCAGCGTGAAGGTTTTTAATTTCTAGCATCTTTTTACTCTACTCTTTAAATTCTCATGATTTCAGTTTGTGCAACCCGTGAGGGGTTTGTCGGTTGATCGTTATCCGACGCTGCCTTCCAAACTGATTTTCACGAGCTGTTGTGCTTCAACAGCAAATTCCATTGGAAGTTCCTGAAGTACTTCGCGACAGAAACCATTGACGACAAGACCAACAGCGTCTTCTTCCGAGATACCACGCTGGCGGCAATAGAAGAGTTGATCTTCGCTGATCTTGGATGTTGTCGCCTCGTGTTCCAGGCGAGCTGAGCGGTTCTTGCTCTCAATATAGGGTACGGTATGGGCGCCACAGGTTTCGCCAACAAGAAGAGAGTCACATTGAGTGAAGTTTCTCGCACCTTCTGCCTTTGCCGCAACTCTGACCAGTCCGCGATAAGTGTTTTGCGATTTTCCTGCCGAAATCCCTTTCGAGATAATACGAGAGGTTGTGTTCTTACCAAGATGGATCATCTTGGTACCCGTATCCGCTTGTTGACGACCATTGGTAATGGCAACGGAATAAAATTCACCAACAGAGTTATCGCCCTGTAAGATACAACTTGGATACTTCCAGGTAATGGCAGATCCAGTTTCAACCTGTGTCCAGCTGATTTTGGAATTCTTACCCTTACAGATACCACGCTTGGTCACGAAATTGAATATACCACCTTTGCCATTTTCATCGCCGGGATACCAGTTTTGTACCGTGGAATACTTGATCTCGGCATCATCCATGGTGATAAGCTCAACAACGGCTGCATGCAGTTGGTTCTCATCCCGTTGCGGTGCGGTACATCCTTCAAGATAGCTAACGTATGATCCTTCATCCGCAACAATCAAAGTCCGTTCAAACTGCCCAGTGTTAAGCTCGTTGATACGGAAATAGGTGGAAAGTTCCATCGGGCAGCGAACGCCTTTTGGGATGTATACAAAAGACCCGTCAGTGAAGACTGCGGAATTCAAACAGGCGTGTTTGTTGTCACCCTGAGGAACGACAGAACCCATGTATTTTTTGACGAGTTCAGGATAGTCTTGAATCGCTTCTGAAATTGGACAAAAAATAACACCAACGTCCAATAGCTGTTTTCTAAAGGTTGTCGCAACCGATACGGAATCGAATACGTAATCAACAGCAACGCCAGCGAGTACTTCCTGTTCTTTTATCGGAATACCAAGCTTCTCGTAAGTACGCAGAAGTTCAGGATCGACTTCATCAAGGCTTTGTGGTCGATCTTCCATACTTTTGGGAGAGGAGTAATAGTATGAATCCTGATAATCGATCTCGGGAAGATCCAGTTTACCCCATTTGGGTTCAGGCATTGTCAGCCAAAGACGATAAGCCTTAAGGCGCCATTCCAGCATCCATTCTGGCTCGTTCTTTTTGGCTGAGATAAAGCGGACTGTATCTTCGCTTAATCCCTTGGGAGCTTTTTCGGTTTCGATATCTGTAACAAAACCATATTTGTATTTGTCCAATTCAAGATTTTGGACTTGTTCAACAGTTTCTTGGGTTGCAGCCATTTGTTTACTCTCCTACCGGACTTGTTCTTAATCTTAAACGTCAGTTGAGCTTGGCTGAGCTCACGTCCGATTTTTGTTTTTCTATAATAAAACTATTTTCGAAGTCAATCATATCGGCGAGGGTTACCGTTTTTAAGGCGTCAGCCACGACTTGGTTTACCCTGTTCCAGTTGCCGCGCATTGGGCACATAGTTTCTACAGAGCAATTATCTACTGCTCCTTCGACGCACGCGGTTAAGGCAATAGGCCCTTCGATTGACTGGATGATATCTGCGACAGTAATCTTCTTTGCGTCTTGATGGCTGAGATAGCCGCCTCCAGCACCGCGCAATGAAGTAATCAATCCTTGTCTGGAGAGCAGGCCTAAAATTTTAGCAACAGTTGGTAACGGCAGCCCGGTTTCTTCTGCTAATTGGGGAGCTGTTACAATACGTTCGTTTTTCATGGACATTTGTCCAAGCACGACAACGGCATAATCTGTTAAACGCGTAAGGCGGAACATCACTTCTCTCCATACCGGACCATTTTAGTCTGATTTTTTAAATAGCTCAAATAAACTAAATTGCAACCTATTTTTAATGGTTTATTT
>MABB01000080.1:1084-11982 GCA_002162915.1 Rhodospirillales bacterium 47_12_T64 | reverse complement strand
GACTTTTTTGTCGCCTTTCATGACGGGCTCCTTGTTTTGAATTTGTCCCTGGAAGGAAAAGGTTTTTCCTTAAGTAGCTGTTACTTCCTACTTTAGAATCTTTCCAATAATGTAAATTGTTTTGAATAGAATTCAAGTAAATAATTTAAAAAATGAATTTTTGATAATGATTATCAATTACTTAAGTTGATATATCTAATAATTAAAATTATTAATTTAAATAATGATCAAATACAAATAAGAAAAAAATGTAATAATATTTATATATGTAGTTTATTTATGACTATTGAGTGGTTTTATTTAAGTAACTAATGTTTGTTGTTTTTTGCTGATGTGAGGAGGGGCATTTTTTATTAATTCTCCCGAGATGAGTTAAAGGAGATAGATCATTTATGCTAATAATTAGAACAGTTCATAGGGGTTTTCATTTGGCGTAGAGAGAATTGCTTCTAACTTTACGAGTGCCGTTTTCAGAATCATTTTTTGCCTTGGGGCCATGATGGAAAGACGAATGTTTGATCGACCTGCACTGGAGTTATTTGCGAAGCGGTGGCCCGCCATTATGTGGACGCCAGAGAGTTCAGCCCTTTTGACAAATGTATCCGCCGAAATGGAGGGCGGGAGTTCTATCCAGGCATGCGAGCGACATGTATCAATATTTTTCACCTTACAGCCAAGGATGTTTTTTGTGAGCTCTCCTCGTTCTTGAGCTTGTGTTGTCACTGCTTTTGGTATGGACGCCAAGTCATCCTTGCGCCCTGAAATCTCAGTAGCGGCTGCAACCAGAATGGGGGAAACCATCCAGGTTTGCGCTGTAATCCCTTGGGCCATCAGCATTGTAATGTGCGGTGGTGCGATTGCCAGACCGATACGTAAGGAGGGGGTTATCCGTTTGGCAAGGCTTGTAAGGTAAATCGCATTGTCGGGGAAAAGGGCTGCATAGGGCGCGGGTGCTTCTGGGTAGAGAAATCCGTAGATATCGTCTTCTGCAATGAGAACGTTATATTTTTCTGCGAGTGCACCGATTATTTTGCGGCGCGCCAGAGGTGTCGTGATGCAAGTGGGATTGTGGCCAGTGGCCGTGGTTACCAGAATCCGAATTCGGCCTTCTTTGCAGAGTTTTTCAAATGATGCGGGGCAAATTCCCTTTGAATCCATGTCAACGATGACACTGGACCGCCCGGTTTGAGATATGGCAGCGGAAATCCCGGGATAACTCAGGGGCTCAATGCAGACGATGTCCCCTGGTGAGGTCAGTCTGCTCAGGGCGGTGAAAATTCCATTTTGGGCACCATGATTAATCATGGTGCGCTCGTCACTAGTGTTTTGCAGTGATCGAGGGAGGAAGTTTCGCATTAACAGTTTTTGGGATGGATCACCAAAACCATCTTTGTAGGTCATGAGCGTAAGGGAGGAGGCTTTTTCGGCGGCTCTTCGCAAGGCCCAGCGAATTAAATTCTCTCCCCATTCATTGGTGATGGCATTCATGCCCAGATCAATTATGTCCGGTGTGATAGAGGTTGTATCATTTACCTCGGCTCTCGCTTTTGTCTTTACGGAGCGGGAGAATATGATGTCCGCACCAATTTTTGATTTTTCCTGAACGAAGGTTCCCCGGCCCACTTCTGCAGATACAAGGCCTTTTCGTTCAAGTGATGTATAGACTCTCGACATTGTGCCTAGGCTACACTTCGCATTCCAGGCCGCAATTCGTAAAGGTGGTAGCTTCTCGCCGGGCTTGAGGGTGCCGTTACTAATAGCCTGTTTGAACAGGGTTTCCAGCATAACGTACTTCTGCCCATCGGCCGGTGGTTGCTTCGATATCAAAGATAAAATTGTCATAGGAACAATGTATCAATTGTTCAATGAACAATACAGAGTAAATTCATATCATCTGCTAATGGATAGAACTTATGAGTTAAGGAGGTGGTTAAATGTCACCTGAAAACATCTTGCCGGCAATTATTTTTGCGGCGGTAATGTCTGGCACACCCGGGCCGGCGAACATGATCTTAATGGCAACAGGTGCAGCTTTGGGATTTAAGCGTGCCTTTCCATTTACCCTTGGGGTTCAGAGCGGATTTTTTCTTGTCCTTGCCGTCGCCGCTTTTGGCGTTACGAGCCTGCTGGATGGTTTCCCTGGTTTGGCGCCGATGATCACTGTCGCGAGCAGTTGCTATTTGCTTTATCTTGCATGGAAAATCGCAATGTCTGATATGAGCAAAATGTCTAAGGGAGGAGGCGCGAAGGCCGTTGGTTATTTGAACGGACTTGTTGTTCATCCAATGAACCCCAAAGCCTGGTTAATGGCCACAACAGTTTTTGCTCAATTTACCAATCAATCAAGTCCTGTATGGGAGCAGTGGTTGGTCATGTGTCTTGTCTTTATCGTTGGTGGATTTCCGACAAACTGTATTTGGTGTTGGGGGGGAGACAAAATCATTTCTGCCATCCAGAGCCCCGGAAAGAAGCTTGCGGTGAATTTCTTTCTCGCGATCTCGACCGTTGGGATCGTTGCGTATATGGCAATAGGGCAGTTTACTTGAAGTATGATAAGGGCAAAATTCTAATCAGGCGAAAAAAAACGAGAGGGGCATAGCCTCTCTCGTTTAAGTAAAGGTCGATAGAGCTTCACTGATTACTAAGTTGGCCGTAATCAGCTAAGCTTTTACCTCTGGTGTACTGTCGTGTCGCTAAGGTCAAACACACTAAACCCTTTGCATTATTACCAGAGATTCTTAAGTCCTGCTGTGCCGTATGTCGTCTTTATACAACGCACGACGAACAGGAAGTAATGATGGCCGACAAGCCTAAACTAACAATATCAAGTACAGGGACTATCTTGCTCGTTTGTGAGAGAAGCATAGGGACACGAGCAGGTTAGAGGCAATAAGGCATTGCTTGTTTTTGCAAATTTTGTAAATATATTTAAGTTTTATTGTGAAATTTTGTGAAAGTTGTAAATCTCATGGCGCGTCAGATATTTGCAGGTCGTAAAATTCGGCATTTGAGAGGGCAGATTGGCCTGACACAGATTGCAATGGCAACAAAATTAGGCATATCTGCAGCCTACCTCAATCTTGTTGAACACAATCAGCGGCCTTTATCAAGAAAGCTGCAAAAAAGATTAGAAGACGCATTCAACATTAAAGAAGGTGAACTTTCGGGCGGGGAAGAAGCACGATTGCTCTCGGCGTTGAACGAACTTTTTTCCGATCCTTTATTTGGCCGTTCCAGACCGGATGGTGCTGCGTTAGGTGATTTTGTTGCTGTTCATCCCGAGATTAGCCGTGCTTTGCTGCGGCTCTATCGTGCGTTTCGTAATGCACGTGAAGATACTCTGAAGGCGAGAGAGGTTATTTCAGCTGATCCATACTTTACGGAGACGAGTCATAAGCTATTAACTCAGCTCACTTCAATACGATCATTTGCGGAAATTCTTCAAGATAATGACGATTTATCAGATCACCAGCGAAATCGTTTTACAACTGTTCTGGTGGATGAAAGCCAAAGACTAACTTTAATGGTCGGAGAATTGTTCGACTTTATTAACGGGGAATCTGCGCAGTCAGCACTTCTTAGTGAAACACCAACGGATGAAGTGGTCGACATGTTATCTGTCAATGACCATTATTTCCCGACCCTTGAACATGCCGCAGACCAATTGCGTGAACGCTTGGGCGACCCAAAACCCTATGGCTTGTTCGATGCTTTGGCTGGATATCTGGACCAGCAACTTGGGATAAAGGTCGAGGTTGTTTCGGTAACAGCACAGTCCTCTCTCAAGCGGGGGATGTGGGAACTGGAAGGGGAAGACGGAGGAATTCTCCGGTTGATGGAAACGTTATCTGTCAGTTCTCTAAACTTTCGAATGGCGCGGATAATTGCAGAAGTCGCTTATGCTGATGTCCTCGATAAAACTTTATCTGATGTCCTTGTCAGTGGTGAAGAAGCGAGAAGTTTATGTTTGAAAGCTTTGGGGAGTTATTTTGCGGGAGCTCTCATGATGCCCTATACGCAATTTCGCGAAGCTGCGATTGAGTTGCGGCATGACATCGACCTTTTACGTCGCCGATTTCGGGTTGGCTTCGAACAGGTTTGTCATCGACTGACGACACTGCAAAAGCCAGAAGAAGAAGGGGTTCCTTTTCACTTCATTCGGGTAGATTTAGCGGGGCAGATATCCAAAAAATTTAGCGCTTCGGGGCTTCGGATTCCGCGATATGGCGTCCTGTCTCCTGATTGGGGAGTACAGGATGCTTTTCTGAAACCTGGCCGGGTCAACCTCCATTCTCTCCGCGCAGAAGACCAAACTGTATATTTCTCGATTTCTAAAACAGTGACAAAGCCGGGAACTATGGTTGGGCAAGCAGGAAATACATTTGCCGTAAGTCTAGGATGTGAAGTGTCTTTTGCCCGACAGGTAGTCTATGCCGATGGTTTGGATTTTGCCCACCCTGATAGTGTGTTGCTTGGCAGCTAAATCAGAATTAATGGGTCTCAACCTTAGGATAAAAGAAATGACAGCTTGGCAAAGCAGACAGCCTGACTGTAATGTATGAGCCGCTGGGAGTATAACAAAGAGATAACCGGATAACGGAGAAGGGCAGAAAATGCCTCATACGGTTCTTGTCGTCGAGGACGAACCTCATATAGTCGACTCATTAAGCTTTCTGATGAAGAGGGCTGGATTTGAAGTCTTTATCGCGCGCGATGGCGATGCAGCTTTGCGAATGGTGGAAAGTCGTCCTCCAGATTTAATGTTGCTTGATATTATGCTACCAAGACGCGATGGCTTTGATGTCTTAAAAACAGTGCGGTCAAATCAAGCATGGCGAGACATGCGTATCATACTTCTGACCGCAAAGGGACGCGATGTAGATCGGTTAAAGGGGATGGAACTCGGGGCTGATGATTTTGTGACCAAGCCTTTTTCAACCAAGGATGTTGTCAGACTGGTTCGGCAACATCTGGGTGTAGAAGAAAAGCTAGCTTAGTTTTAATTAATTATATAGTCCCAAGAATTTCCTGCCTTTGGAAGGAGGATGTGTGAGCCGTCCAGGAGAAAGAGGGGATCGCAGTATTGCACTGTTCCTTCTGGCTTTACTTCTTTTTAGCCCTTTAATTCTATCTATTTTCAGCCAGGAAGAGTTCCTTTTTGGTTTACCCCTTCTTTATATCTACCTCTTTACGGCGTGGGGCGCGATTATCGCGGCAGTTGCTTGGTCTGCCTGGAGGGAAAGAGATAAGTCGGGGGGGCATGAGCAAGGAAAAACATCTGAAATCTCTTACGGTGGTACACATGATTCATCCTTAATGATGAGTTCAGTGAAGAATAAAGAAGATGCCCTCTTGCCCGAAACCAATAGAAGCAAGAATGTAGAGGCCAATAATGTGAAGGGCGATAATGATGCTGGTTGACTGGATCATTATTCTCTCTTCAATCTGTTATTTACTCCTCTTGTTCGCCATTGCCTATATTGCTGATAAGCGTGCTGAAAGAGGAGCGGGGATTACATCTCACCCTTACGTTTATGCTTTATCCCTCGGGGTGTATTGCACCTCCTGGACTTTTTATGGTTCTGTTGGTCGGGCGGCATCCAGTGGGTTGGATTTTCTGCCCATTTACATCGGTCCGACACTGGTCTTTGTTCTCTGGTGGCTTGTCGTAAAAAAAATCATCAGAATCACCAAAGCTCATCGTATTACCTCAATCGCCGATTTTATCTCTTCACGCTATGGCAAGAGTACTCCCTTAAGTGTTCTGGTAACTTTTATCGCGGTTGTGGGGATTGTTCCCTACATATCACTTCAGCTAAAGGCCGTGGCAACCAGTTTCAATGTGCTCAAGCAATATCCCGAGGTTATCGCGCCTCTGAATTCTCCACCAATTGCGACAGTGGCAGACACAGCCTTTTGGGTGGCTTTGGTGTTGGCAATTTTCGCTATTCTCTTTGGTACAAGGCACATTGATAACAGTGAACATCACGATGGGGTCGTGGTGGCAATCGCTTTTGAATCCGTGGTCAAACTATTTGCTTTTCTGGCGGTAGGTATCTTTGTCACTTTTGGGATCTATGATGGATTTGGTGACTTGTTTGCCGAGGCGGCTAAGCAGCCTGAACTAATGCAGCTTATGACTTTCCAGAAGGAAGGCGCTTATACGACCTGGGTTACGTTGACGACACTGTCAATGGTGGCTGCAGTGTGTTTGCCGCGACAATTTCAGGTCATTGCTGTTGAAAACGTGAACGAACCTGAGCTGCGAAAGGGGGTTTGGTTTTTTCCACTTTATCTTCTGGCGATAAATATCTTTGTTCTGCCAATTGCTCTTGGTGGGTTACTGCAATTCCCGGATGGTGATGTAAACGCGGATACTTTTATCCTTACTCTTCCGATGGCGCACGGTCAGGAAATTCTGGCTCTTCTGGTTTTTCTTGGGGGGCTTTCTGCTGCAACATCTATGGTGATAGTTGCCACGATCGCCTTAAGTACGATGGTGTGCAACGACCTGGTCATGCCTGTGTTGTTGCGCCTGAAATGGCTGGGTTTAAGAGAGAGAAGTGATTTTACCGGGGTGCTGCTTTTTGTCAGGCGCAGCAGTATTATCCTTATTTTATTGTTCGGCTATGCCTATTTCCGCTTTCTGGGGGAAAGCGATGCGCTGGTCACCATTGGGTTGATATCTTTCGCAGCGGTTTTTCAGTTTGCTCCCGCGATGCTTGGCGGGATGTTCTGGAAGGGCGGTAATCGTAAAGGAGCCTTAACGGGACTTTCCCTCGGGTTTGCTGTTTGGGCCTATACGCTTCTTTTGCCTGCCTTTGCAAAGTCGGGTCTTTTACCGATTACTTTTATTGCTGCGGGCCCTTTGGGGATTGATTTTCTGCGACCCTATGAATTATTTGGTCTCAAGGGATTGGATCATTTAACGCACGCCCTCTTTTGGACGACAGTTTGTAACGTCGGTGCCTATGTATTTATTTCGCTCTATACCAAACATTCCGCGCTAGAGCGAGTTCAAGGAGCGTTGTTTGTTGATGTCTATCGTTATGCGGATCAAGGACCGCGCTCACAAATTTGGCAGGGATCTGCATCGGTGGAAGATCTGTTCAACTTGCTCGTGAGGTTTTTGGGACGGGCGAGAGCGGATCGTTCTTTTAGCGGGTATTTCCGGGATAGAGGCCTTGAACGTCGCCGTGTTAAAATGGCTGATTCTGACCTTGTGAACTTTACCGAACGCCTCTTGGCGGGGGCTATTGGTGCGGCTTCCGCCCGGGTGATGATCTCTTCGGTTGTCAAAGGTGAGATTGTCAGGATCGAAGAGGTTATGAAGATCCTGGATGAAACCTCACAAGTTATTGAATACAGCCAAAACCTTGAGCAAAAATCACAAGAGTTGGAAACGACAACGCGGCAATTGCGAGCGGCAAACGAGCGGCTACAAGAGCTGGATCGCCTCAAGGATGATTTCCTCTCTACTGTTAGCCACGAACTCCGAACTCCCCTGACGTCTATTCGATCCTTTAGTGAAATTCTGAACGACCACCCTGATCTCGAAGAGAAAGAGAAAAGCAGGTTCCTTGGAATTATCGTTACAGAAAGTGTCAGGTTGACGCGTTTGATCAATCAGGTTCTTGACCTTGCCAAAATTGAAGCCGGTCAGATGGAATGGATCGTTGAAGATATAGATGTGCCTCAGATCGTTGAAAATTCACTGGACACCATGTCGGCAATCTTAAGCGAAAGGGAGGTTGGTCTCGATGTGAATTTTGCTTCAGATCTCCCTCTGATCAAAGGGGATCGTGACAGGCTTATGCAGGTTATTGTTAACCTGTTATCCAATGCGGTGAAATTCTGCCGTGACGAGCAAGGGTGGGTATCTGTTTCTGTTTATAGCCAGGCAGAAGAGGTCGTGATAACAGTGACTGATAACGGTAAGGGTATTCCTTGGAGTGCGCGGGAATATATTTTTGAAAAATTCCATCAGACCCGAGAGGGGCTAACGGACAAGCCACACGGGACGGGCCTGGGACTGAGTATTTCCCGGCAAATTGTCAAATATTTCGGAGGGCGGTTGGAATTGGTTGAAAGCAGTACAACGGGGTCAACTTTTGGCGTGTTCTTACCTCTGTCGCTACCTGTTTCAATCGATAAAGCCGGAGAATAACCAGAGAGTACCGGGAATTCATCACGAGGTGATTGTATTCCAGCCAAGAGTGAGGGCCGCGGATTTAAAGTTGATGCGCGATACGATTGCGCCTGATCGATGGATAGGTTAAAACCGCTTCAACGCAGTATTTCTGCAATGTAATAAACGTCTAATCTGGAGCGCCGAATGGCATCATATCAGTATATTTATCAGATGGATGGGGTTTCTAAAACCTATCCTGGCGGTAAACAGGTTCTGAAAAACATCCACTTGAATTTCCTTCCCGGTGCCAAGATCGGTGTCTTGGGGCTGAATGGTTCAGGTAAATCGACCCTTATGAAGATTATGGCAGGGCTTGATACCGAAATTAATGGTGAAGCACGCGCCGCTGACGGGGTGAAGGTTGGCTATTTATCTCAGGAACCAGAACTGGACGCATCAAAAGACGTCGCTGGAAACGTTTTTGAAGGCGTTGCTGAAACCAAAGCACTTTTGGTGGCATTTGAAGAGCTCAGCGCAAAGTTTGCCGAAGTCGACCCGGATGAAATGGACGATCTCATTGCTCAGCAAGGGGATTTACAGGAACTGATTGATGCGAAAGATGCCTGGGATCTTGATCGACAGGTAGAGATCGCGATGGACGCCCTTCGGTGTCCTCCCGGTGATGCAGACGTCTCCAAGCTTTCTGGTGGTGAACGTCGCCGTGTCGCTCTTTGTCGCCTTTTACTTTCTAGCCCGGATATTTTGCTGCTTGATGAGCCGACCAACCATCTTGATGCAGAATCTGTTGCCTGGTTGGAACGCTTTCTTGAAGAATACAAAGGCATGGTTGTTTGCGTAACGCACGATAGATATTTCCTAGATAATGTCGCGGGCTGGATTCTCGAACTCGACCGTGGCGAAGGCATTCCTTACGAAGGAAATTATTCGAGCTGGCTTGAGCAAAAAACAAAGCGCCTTGCGGTTGAAGAAAAACAAGAGAGTGCCAAGCAGAAATACCTCAAGGATGAGCTTGACTGGGTGCGTCAGGGATCCAAGGCACGCCAGACAAAGTCGAAAGCACGTTTGCAAGCCTACGAGACATTGGTTCAAGAAGAGAGCAGTCGTGCTCCTGATCCCGGGCGTATTGTTATTCCGCCAGCACCACGCCTTGGGGATCTGGTCATTGAAGCCAACAATGTCAGTAAGGCCTTTGGCGACCGACTTTTGATCGAGGACATGAGTTTCAAGATTCCTAAAGGGGCCATCGTCGGTATTATCGGACCGAACGGTGCTGGTAAAACCACACTCTTTAAAATGATTACTGGGCAAGAACAGCCAGACGATGGCGAGCTTAAAATCGGTGATACTGTCGAGATCGGCTACGTGGATCAGAGCAGAGACACACTTTCCCCTGAGAAGACAGTGTGGGAAGAGATCGCTGATGGACTTGATGTCATCGAGATCGGTAAGCACACCTATCAATCACGTTCTTATGTTGGGTCTTTCAACTTTAAAGGCGGCGATCAACAAAAGAAGGTTGGTCAGCTTTCCGGTGGTGAACGCAACCGTGTGCATCTCGCCAAAATGTTGCGCAAAAGTGCCAATGTGATCCTGCTTGATGAACCGACCAATGACCTTGATGTCGATACTCTGCGTTCGTTGGAAGAATCCATTCTTGACTACAGTGGGTGTGTTCTGGTGACATCACATGATCGCTGGTTCCTTGACCGTATCGCGACACATATTCTCGCTTATGAGGGCGACAGTCAGGTCGTTTGGTTTGAAGGTAACTATGATGACTATGAGGCAGACCGCAAACGCCGTCTCGGCGCAGAAGCAGATACACCTCACCGTATTAAGTACAAACCTTTAAAGCGGTAATCGCTGAGTAGCTGACTTCAAAGTCAAGGCCGTTGAAAATTGTGTTTATATTTCAGCGGCCTTTTGTCTGGCGGCTTTATCGATATCCGAAACGAACAAATAAAAAAAGAACCTTGGAAGAAATATATCCAAGGTTCTTTTTTTATTTGTAATCGTCATGAAGAAGAAGCGGGCAGAATTAACCGCTATTCTTGGGAGCAAAATCGCCAGACTTGATTTTATCCCGCAGCTTGACGTTTAGAGCAGAGAGATCTCCCCCCAAACTCTTCAAAGCCGAAGTGTAATCAGATTTATAAGTGCTGCGTAGGCTGATGCCTTCGGCGGCAACGTCTGTAATTATAAAACCGGAATTTTCTTTGGCTTTAATCCGCCATAACACTTTGGCTGGCTCGCCGCCATCGGTTTTTACACTACTGAAAACAATGTAAAAATCGCGTTTTGCAACGACCTTTGTTATCTTGAAGTCAGAACTGGTGTATGTAGCGAATGTTGGCAGGAAGCGCTGAACCATGATGTCTTCAAAGATTGTCATGAATTCACTTCTAGGACCATCTTCTGCTTTGCGCCAGTATTTCCCGACGACAAATTTTGCCATGCCGCCGATATCAAAATTTTCAGTTAGAAGGGATCTGAATTGCTGTTCCCGTTCTTCAGATGAAACACTTTCGTTGGACAGCTGTGTAACCGCTTCTTTTTGCAGGGCCTTAAGGAACAGACCTGCATCATCAGCTCTGGCGGAAGTAGATACCACCAAAGATAAAGCCGCCCCCACAAGGAGGGCGATTATATTAGATGTAAGATTTGAAAGCCGATTCATAATTAATCTACAACGGAGACCTGATCGTCATCTTCAGGGAAGATCTCGGTTAGGCCTGGTGCAAGAGTA
>MABB01000080.1:0-1025 GCA_002162915.1 Rhodospirillales bacterium 47_12_T64 | reverse complement strand
GCGTGCATAGAAATCGATTGAATCTTTCTTCAACTCGTCGAGAGTTTCAATGTTGCGTGATCTTTTATCAACGCCATCGGTTATTTTCCGTGCGAGAAGAACTTCTGTTTTCGCCACATAGGTGAGGGGGTCGAGCAAGGCATCACCGATAAGGCCAACGCCATCGCGAAGATTAGAAGGGCCAAGGATAGGCAGCACGATATACGGTCCTTCAGAAACGCCCCAGACACCCATGGTCTGACCGAAATCTTCAGAGTGATATTCGTGCCCTACTTGATCAGCAACATCAGCTAGGCCACCGGCACCCACGACAGTGTTAATGAGAAATCTTGCAAAGGTGTTCTCTGCTTTCTCAATGTCACCCTGAAGCAAATCATTTGCGAGAATGACGGGTGAGTAACTGTTGCGAATAAAGTTACGTACAGAGTTGCGGATTGGCTCTGGAATCAGGAAGCGGTAGCTTTCTGCGACAGGCCGCAAGATAAGAGTGTCTGCTGCGTCATTAAAGGCGAAGATAAAACGATTGACGCTTTCAATCGGATCGTTATCACCTTCGTTAACGGCTGCAGAGCCATCAGTTTGCGCCCACTGGTCATCGTCGCTTGCAGAAGCTTCGTCTTCCAGCGTTGAATTCGGTTGACTTGCGCATCCTGTTACAAAAATTGCAACGGCAGCAAAAGCAACCAATCTTTTTATTAGTCGAGAATTAATCTCGGACAAAATACCTAACCCCACGACATTTCGCCTATCATTGTTTCTACATAAATTGTTTTCACCAGAGGTCCCCCCTGCAATCCGATGTTAGCCTAACTCACGACCAACAAGCAAATTATAGCGTTAACCTCGTTATATTCTATAAACGTGACCCCAAAACTGGTTGGGCTTTATTAAGATTAAAGGCACCAAGTCATTCACAGGGTTACAAACTTATCATGGTTGAGTATCACAGCCTTACTTCTAAAACCAGTAATAAGAGGAAAAAAATCAGGCAGATAAAACTCTCTGTTGTATTTTTGCACCACGGG
>MABB01000038.1:11140-12145 GCA_002162915.1 Rhodospirillales bacterium 47_12_T64 | reverse complement strand
GCAGTAATGAATTTCGGAGAAATCGTTGAGGTGATGAATGTGGAAACTATGCGGCATTCAAAGCCTGAACACGCATATACACGTGAACTGCTTGAGGCTAGTGAAGGGTATCTGCCCGAGGCTTAGTACGGGCGCGCCAAATCATAATATGGGTCAGTTCAGGAAGTTGAATAGTACAGGAAATAATAATGTCTGATTCGATTATTCCGGTTTTCGATGGTCATAACGATACACTTCTTCGCCATGTGATGAACGAGGGAACGCCAAAGCAAGTATCCTTCTTTGAAGAGAACACTACTGGACATATCGACTTGCCAAGGGCACGTAAAGGTGGTTTTGGCGGCGGACTCTTTGCTATGTTCACACCGTCAAAATACGATGATCAATCCGGCATTCCCTTTGATCCCAATGACCCTGCAAATTTCGCTCCGATCGATCAACCGGGGGCGCTTAATTTTACCAACCAAATGTTTGCCATGGCGTGTAAATTTGAGCGAGAAAGCCGGGGAGAGGTGATTATTGCCCGGACAGTCGCAGAGGTAAGAGCTGCTATGGCGTCGGGTAAGCTGGCTATGGTCATGCACATCGAGGGAGCAGAGGCAATCGATGCTAACTTCTATGCTCTTGAAGTCCTTTATGCGGCCGGGTTGCGTTCAATTGGTCCGGTATGGAGTCGGGAAAATATCTTTGCGGATGGTGTGCCCATGGCTTTTCCAAGTTCTCCTGATACGGGATCTGGCTTAACAGATACAGGCCGCGAGCTTATTCGCAACTGTAATGAAATGGGGGTTATGATCGACCTCTCCCACATTACGGAAAAAGGCTTCTGGGATGTTGCAGGTCTTTCGACCAAACCGTTGGTCGCGTCACACTCCAATGCACATGCTCTTTGTCCTTCTGCCCGAAATTTAACAGATAAACAGCTGGATGCGATTAGAGAAAGTCAGGGGCTGGTCGGGATCAATTATCATGTGGCATTTTCCCGAGAGGACGGGAGACACGATG
>MABB01000038.1:4302-11056 GCA_002162915.1 Rhodospirillales bacterium 47_12_T64 | reverse complement strand
ATTTTGACGGTTGTCTTATTCCGGCGGAACTGAAAGATGTTGCCGGGTTGCCTAGACTGATAGAGGCTTTTCGCGCCAGAGGATTTGGAGAAAACCTGATACGGAAAATCGCCAGTGAGAACTGGCTCAATGTTCTGGAACATACAGGTCTTTAATTCTCTTTTGAATCTAAAGAAGAAAAGTCTCTTCTTACCTGATTTAAATTTGTTTCGTTTGGTGTGTTGGGGCGGTATATTTATCTCATTAATTGTATTGTGAGGTATTATGAGTGCTGTCCGTTGGCTGGGGTTTGATCATGTCCAATTGGCAATTCCTGCCAATAGCGAAGACATTTGCCGTCAGTTTTATAAAGATATCCTTGGATGGGAAGAGGTTGCGAAACCGGAAAGTCTCGCTGGTCGGGGCGGTGTGTGGTTTCGTACAGACAGCTTTCATCTGCATCTCGGTGTGGATAAAAATTTTCGCCCAGCAGAAAAGGCGCATCCTGCTTTTCTTGTCATGGACCTGATACCGCTCGCAAAAATTCTCGAAAAACCTGGTATTCCCGTTGAATGGGATAGCAAACTTGAAGGTTATAAACGGTTTTATGTTAAAGATGCTGTTGGCAATCGATTGGAATTTATGCAAAAGACGGCTTAGAGAAACGGTTGTCTCCAATAGTCAAGCCTAGCCGCCGAATCTCAGGCTTCACAATCCATTGAATTGTATCTTTTCTTCCCTTCGCACAGACTGGTGCGGAGAGAACTTCAAAGTATCTGTTGTGGAAATATGGTGATCATGGCGATGGAGAAATTACTTGCTGAAATAAGAGAGTGTCGGGTTTGTGCCGCGGAACTCCCTCTTGGTCCACGTCCTGTTGTAAAAGCTTCCCGGACCGCAAAGATATTGATCATCGGTCAAGCGCCGGGGACAAAGGTTCATGAAACGGGGATTCCCTGGAATGATCCTTCGGGTAATCGTTTAAGGGAATGGTTGGATATAGATCTGGCAACTTTCTATGATGAAAAGCGTATTGCAATCATGCCGATGGGATTTTGTTACCCCGGTCGGATAGAAAAGGGGGGTGATGCGCCGCCTCGACCAGAGTGTGCACCCTTATGGCATGATCGCCTCAAAGAGAAGATGCCTAATGTTCAGGTGACTTTACTGGTGGGACAGTATGCTCAACGCTATTATCTGGGCAAAAGGGGTAAGAAAACACTGACGGAAACAGTTCGCTCCTGGCAGGAATACCAACCGGATTATTTTGTTACACCACACCCAAGCTGGCGGTCGGCAATGTGGTTGAAGAAGAACCCCTGGTTTGAAGAAGAGATACTTCCTGTCTTGCGGGGGAAAATTGCAAGTTTGATATGAAGGTTGTCGAGCGTAAATCAGGATAGGTTGACTGTACGGCTTTCCATCTGTTCCATATCGTCATCTGAGATACCAAAATAATGACCAATTTCATGGATCAGAACGTGGTTGACGACCTGACTTAGATCTTCGCCGTTTTCGCACCAGAAATCGAGAATGGGACGACGAAAAAGAAACACAGTATCTTTTTCTTCACTCAGGTCTTTTTCCGTGGGCGTTTTGCGATCAACTCCTTGATAAAGGCCAAGCATTTCAAAGGGTGTTTCGCAATCCATTGCTTCCATCATGTATTCGGATGGAAATTCCTGAACTTCGATTTTGATTTGGCTGGCAACATCACGAAGCTCGTCTGGCATATGGGCATAGGATTCACGTGCCAGAGATTCAATATCACTGATCTCCGGGGGGGTGGTGAAACGTTCTACGTTATGAAGTTGGCCCATTTTCTCATTCCAGAATGCCGAGAACGGCAATAGGCATAGATTCAAAGGCGCTGTCAATGTCAAACACAGTTACCGCTTTTTTAAATCGCCCATTTTTTTATCCAATTATTCTATGCTATTGTTTAAAAAAGAACAAATTTCATTGTTAGAGGATGTGAGAATATGGCTGATCGACGCGTGCCAGAGAAATTGTCCCCTGACGAACGGGCAGAACTGCTTTCGTCGCTGGAGGGATGGAGCCTGGAAACGGATAGAGATGCGATCCGGAAAGTTTTTGTCTTTAAAACCTTTAACCAGGCGTGGGGATTTATGAACCGGGTTGCCCTGGTTGCTGAAAAGATGGGGCATCATCCCGAATGGTTCAATGTTTATAACAAGGTAGATATCGTTTTGACGACGCACGATTGTGATGGTTTGTCCTCGTTAGATGTGGAACTCGCCAAAAAAATGAACCTTTTTGCTTCCAAAGTTTAAGTCCGTTTTTATTCGTGAAGCCTTGCAAGATCTACGAGTCCTTCTCATGTATTTATGATGCGGTTTTTTCAATTCAGAAGACCTGACCCAAATAATCCTGAAAATGAACTCCTGTCCGATGATGAAAAGGTGGTTGAGAAGGGTTTCTTGCGGAAACTCAAAAGAGTTGCAGCGAAAATCACCTTTGCCGAGAAGCTACTCGCCGCTTATTACTGCGCAATTGATGCAGGAACACCGCTCAAAGTTAGGGGCATTCTCATGGCTGCCTTGGCATATTTTGTTGTCCCGGCAGATCTCATACCAGATTTTTTGGTCGGTTTTGGATATACGGATGATATCTCGGTGCTTATTGCCGCGATTACATCCGTAAATCAACATGTAAAAGACGAGCATGTGGAAAAAGCTCGAAAGTTACTTGAAAGTCTTCCATGAAAGGTTTCAAGAACACTCGTTTGTTTTATTCTTAGCTAAATTCTAATTCTTTATCCTTATCCTGTTTTTGCCGTCTGAGGGGGCTTAGGGAATTGTTATGATGTTAAAAAAGTTACTTTGCAGCTTGGCATTTATGGTTTTTTTATCCGAAAATGTGCGGGCTGTTGAGTTGTATACCGAGGATTTTGCACCGTATAACTACCTTGAAAATGGGGTGTTAACCGGTATTGGGCCAAAGATTGTCCGGGCACTGGCAAAAGAGATCGGTGAAGAGCCCAAGATTAGTGTACTCCCTTGGGTTCGGGCCTATAAATACGCACAGGAAAGGCCAAATAGCGCAATTTTTTCTATCGTAAGGACACCAAAAAGAGAGGCCGAGTTTCAGTGGGTTGGACCACTTTATACTGTCAGGGTCGGGCTTTATGCTACACATGAAAACAACCATCTGTATCTGGGTAATAATGATGAAAATCTCGAACAGGCCCGCAAAGTTGGTGATGTTGCCGTTCAGTTGGGTGGTGCGGGTGAAGAGCTGCTTACGACTTTGCAGTTTAAAAACCTCAACCCGATATTAAATGTGAATAAGTCACTGTTTCTTTTGCTGAAAGGGCGGTATGACCTTTTGGAAACGTCAGATGTTTTTATGGCTTATATGGCGCAGGAAGAAGGAGTGTCTGAAAGTACAGTCAGCGAAGTTGCCTTTATGGGGCAATATGACATGTATCTTGCTTTTTCAAATAGCACACCCGTTGAAACCGTTGAAAAATGGCAAAATGCTCTAGACGGTATTACCCAAAAATCTGAGGCAAATAACCCAAGTTAAAATAAACCACATCCCGAATTTTAAGGCATTCCCCTTGGAGCATTACTTGCTGGTTGAACAGTATCTCGGGTAGAGATTTTTTCATCTGCTCGTTTGCGTATTCGGGCTTCACGGTGAGCAATATAAATTGCGGAGGCCGCGATTATTCCGCCACCTACCCAGGTCCAGAAATCAGGAATTTCCCCAAACGCCATAAAGGCCATCAGGGCCATAAAAGGGAGCCGGGCGTAATCAAAAGGCATAATTGCAGATGCGTCAGCGATCGCTAATGCTTTGGTGATGAGAAGGTTGCTCATTGCCCCAATCATACCAAGGCCGATGACCGCGTACCAAACGTTTAAACTTGGCCATTCCCAGACCATCACAGCGGGGACAAAAGATATAATCGTCATGAATACGGTTGTATAAAAAACGGTGATGCTTGTACTCTCAGTCTTGGTGAGAGTCTTTACCACCATGATTGATCCTGCCATCAAAAGAGCAGCGAGTATCGGTAGCAACATGAGCAAGCTAAAATCACCTACACCTGGACGCAGGATGACGAGAACACCAGCAAAACCCATAGTCGTCGCACCCCAACGGCGGAGTTTAACGTCTTCTTTAAGAATGAGCGCTGCGCCAATAGTGGCAAATAGGGGCACGGTGAAATTCAGGGCGACAGCCTGAGCCATGGGGAGCCAACTTACCGATGCGAACCATACCAGCATTGCTGAAATACCGATTGCCGATCTGATAAAATGCAATTTTAATCGGCTAGTTTTAAGTCCGGTGATGCCAACACGCATCAGCCAGGGAAGCATGAAAGCAAAAGCGAAGAAATTTCTGAAAAAAGTTACCTGAAAAAGAGGCAGTTCTTCACTCGCGATACGGACAAGCAAGTTCATCACAGAAAAGCCAAAAGTGGCAATGACGACGAGCAGGGCACCCTGTACAGGCACAGGAATACTTTTAAAGGCAGACATGTTTATGGCAGGCATCAGGAATCTAGGCCAATCGGCTGAAGGGTGTATTCACCCTACTGGAGCGCCACGGCTTTGTCATGGGGGAAGGTTTATCTAATTTTTGCCCTTTGCATTTCTTACGAATAGCGTAGGAAGAGGTGGTTAAGGCTATTGAATGCTTTGTAGAACACCGTGAACTGTTGGACGAATACATCCCACTCGAGCCGTGAATCCAGTTCTTTCAAATCAGAAAAAATATCAGTTAAATTTTTCTGGCCATCACAGCGGCCGGCAATTGCTGCGGCAAGGCGTGGTAAGGGGATGTTGATCGGAACGCCATCCAAGTTTGATTTCAAAGCTGGAGTCTTTTTCAGGCTGGTCGACAGCTGTTCCGGCTTCATCTCACGTAAGACCGGAATTGCTTTTTCTGCATCCGAAAGATCGGCGACAGTACCCAGATGCCGTGATACATAAAACACGTGCAGTTTCATATTGCTCGCAAGTTTCTCTGCAATAGCTGCCTTTTCCATAGCGCTTAGTCCAACAGAAGCTTGCTGTAGTTTGCTGTCTTTCAGATAAGTTTCCAGTTGATAGCGCACAGGCTCAACAAAGCTGGCAACCTTCAGTGTTGCTGAAGCCACGAGGTCTTCTATTTGCGGTACGGTGTAGGCCCGGTCACAACTGTGTAGCAACAGATCAACCAACTCGGCATCACTCGCTTTATGATCAATTACAAAGGGGTTGCGATTAAAGCTGTTGCTGGCGGGCAGTTTTTCTAAAAGGCGACGGGTTAGTTTCACTTTCTCTGCAAGAGAGCTACAGTTCTTGCAAAGATCCCTGAGCAATGCCTGCATCGGATAAACGCCTTCACGCCCGTACTCACCATAAACCATCAATCCCATACCGCCATCATCCTTGAGGACGGAAGCCAGTGCTTTTAAGCCGTCTTTGGGTTGGTTCAGATGGTGGAGGACGCCGCAGCAGTCGATATAATCGAAAGGCTCCAAGTCGAGATTAGGCAGGTCCAGTAGGGAGCCGTTAATGAACGTGATGTTTGTAAGTCCGCGTTCTGTGGCACGGGCCTCTGCGATAGCGCGCGAAGCAGTGGAAAGATCCAAATATGTGACCTGACCTTCAAAGCCTTTGCCGTTAAGGGAGGCATCGGCCAGTTGTTGGGCCAACATAATGGTCGCATCACCTGTTCCTCCACCAGCAACAAGGACACGGAAGGGTTTTGAAAAGTCGCGACGGCCTGCAAAAAGATAATGATTAAGCTCTGCCAAGTTACTCGGCGAGCCCGTTATCAATCGTTTCTTCTCATCCCGTGGATCTCTGGCAGGATAAGGGTAGGCTTCATATTGGTCTTGGACCTCGGGCTGCACAGTCTGTTTGGTCAAGCCGATACCTCCGGCCTAGGGGGAATGGAATAAATCAGGAGAACACTCTAAAACAATGTACTCCCCAACTCGGCCGTTAAGGCTTTACCTAGCTGGGGGTGTTTAAGTGAATATCGGGATTTAGAACGGAGCGTTTTGAGCGGCGCGAATTTGGCCAACCTGAATACCTGCGCGGTTAAATAGGGGGGGCTCCAGCACATCTTTCAACTCTTTTGCTGTTGCCTCGTCGATGATTTTTAAACGTTTCAGTATCATACCGATGACAGTTTCAGCAGAACGTGTAACACCGTCATCTGCTTTGAGGGCAATACCCAGGCCAAGTTCGGGAATAATACCGGTATAAACACCCTCGGCACCTGTTTTGATCAAAGCGCGGCCCTTCGTGGCTTCGACGATCTTGGTGCAGAAACGATCTGACCCGGCAATCATAAAAGGTTCAGCGGCAATAGCTTTGACAATACGGGCGCAGGCCTCCTGCCGTGCTTCTGGTTGATCAGACGGATCTGCAAATCGGGCCATGGCCAAGGCAATATTCGCAAGTGGTGCGCCAATAACTGGAATGCCACATCCATCAAGACCTCTTGGCGCACTGCCAAGATCAAGGCCACACATGCTTTCCATGGCGCCAAGGATACGTTGTTGCAGTGGATGCTCGTATTTAACGTAACCTTTATGATCGACACCCATCTGCTTGCACACGGTTAAAAATCCAGCGTGTTTACCAGAGCAGTTGTTGTGAAGAGTGCTCTCGGAACCACCGCTTTTCAGCAACGCGATCATAGATGGAATGTGGTAAGGCAGATGAGAGCCACACTCGAGGTCATCGGCTGTGAAGCCGATTTTGTCAAGCCAGGTCTGAACTGTTTTCACATGGTCGGGTTGCCCGTC
>MABB01000038.1:0-4215 GCA_002162915.1 Rhodospirillales bacterium 47_12_T64 | reverse complement strand
ACATTTGATCGCTGAGCGGCCGTAGGTCATTTTCTCGTAATCACCACCGGACAGGACAACTTTACCCTCAGCATCGACGACAGCATAAGACGCGCGATGGATGCTCTCGACCATGTTTCCCCGGGTAACTTCGACCATCACAGGGTTAATTTGTTCCTCATTCGAGGATGAATTGTTGTTTTTTGTTTGATCCGACACTAGAAAACTCTTTTGTTAAGGACGCTAGGCTCTATTCAGAGGTAAGCTCTGGTGAGAGAAAGCCCAACTCAACCACTGATTCTTTTTCGTCGGCATTATAGGCGGAAAGCATCTGACATTAACAGACTTTAAGAAGGACCCGGATAAGACTATGGCAGAGAGAACCATGAGAGGATTTTTCGGCATGGGTGTCGAAGGTGGCAGTAAGCCCATGAACCTGGGGAATTTGCTACGTTCCGCCCATAGTTTTGGTGCGAGTTACTTTTTTACGGTCGCACCCCAGTATAAGAGCAAGGACATGAGTAACTCGGATACTTCCGACGCGTCCAAGACCCTGCCGCTTTATACTTTTGATTCTGTCGAGGACATGGTGTTACCCAAAGGCGTTCAGTTGGTTGGTGTCGAGTTAACAGATGAATCTATTGAGCTCCCAAGTTTTCGCCATCCAACGCAGGCAGCTTATGTCTTGGGGCCTGAAAAAGGATCTCTTTCTCCAGAGATGCAAGAGCGCTGTGACTTTATTGTGAAAATTCCCATGAAGTTCTGTGTCAATGTTGGCGTCGCTGGTGCAATCGTGCTTTATGATCGTTTGATATCCATGGGCAGATTCCCCGGACGACCCGTTAATCCGCGTGCCGAGACTATTCCTCTGCCAAAACATGTTCAGGGTGGACAAATCCTCCGGACAAAAAAAGATTAACTGTTCTGGACGAATTTGCATAATTTGCCTTAGAATTACCTATTTTGCGGATTAACCGTAGAATATATTAAATTGACGCGCTGAGCATTAGTGTAACTGGGAAGATGATGAGCAAAGTATTGTCTATGAATTCAGCCATTCGTATGGCCCTTATGATAACTGTTTCCTTGGGTGCTTTTTTCTTGAGCACGGTCTCTGGTCAAGCCCAGGGCATTAAGGTAATTGGTCAGCATAAGGATTGGACTTCCTATAGCTATAGCGAAAATGGTCATAAAGTCTGCTTTATTGCTTCAGTACCTAAAAAAGCTGAGGGAAAATATAAAAAGCGTGGTGATATCTATTTAACCGTATCTCATCGCACGGGTGAGAAACGGTGGGACGAAGTAAGTGTTCAGTCTGGCTATTCATACAAAAATAATAGCGAGGCGACTCTGAGCGTCGGCAAAACCCGGTACAAGTTTTTTACTAAAGGGGATTCAGCCTGGGCTTATGATCTCGGGGATGACAAAAAGGTCATTAACTCCATGGTCAAAGGCTCAAACCTCATCGTAAATGGTGTCTCTGCCAGAGGGACTAAAACGAAAGATACTTATTCTTTACGTGGTTTTTCGGCAGCTTATCGTTCAATTAATCAGGCTTGTGGTAAAAAATAAGCGAATCAACTCTCTTGATAAAGTGAGTTGTGAAGAACAAGAATTTGTCTTGCCGTAGCCCGTTCAGGTGATCGAAACAGCCTGCTATGCAAATGCTGCAGGGCGAATCCACTTGAACCCTGAAGGGACTCGCTTTATTTAAGCCCTCAAGTGCAGACGACTTGATCTGCCAGAAGGATTGATGAGCAATGACCACTGCCCCAGTAGAAACGGCCCCAGTAGAAACGGCCCCAGTAGAAAATGCCACACGTGGACACGCAAAAGCTTTTGCGCCACCATCATCGCATGCGGCTGATGGACGTAAGATCTTGGTGGGCCTTTCTCGTCCGGAACTTGAAGCTGAAGTTCTCGGGTTGGGTGAAGCGAAGTTCCGTGCCAAACAGTTGTGGCAGTGGATTTATAATCGCGGGGCTAGCTCTTTCGATGAAATGACGTCGTTGGGCAAGCCTTTCCGCGCAAAGCTGGAAGCCGCTTATGTCGTTGGTCGCCCAGAAGTTGTCGAAGATCTGATATCCGTTGATGGCACGCGTAAATGGTTACTGCGCTTTCCAGACGGTAATGAAGTCGAGACCGTTTTTATTCCCGAGGAGGATCGTGGAACCCTCTGTGTTTCATCTCAAGTAGGCTGTACTCTTACCTGCAAGTTTTGCCATACGGGTACACAGCCGTTGGTGCGTAACCTTTCTCCTAATGAGATTGTCTCCCAGATTATTCTTGCCCGCGATTCCATGGACGAATGGCCAAGCTCAGGTCTTAATCGCCGGGTGACAAACGTTGTGATGATGGGGATGGGAGAGCCCCTTTATAACTACGAGAACGTCAAGGTGGCTTTGAACATTGTAATGGATGGTGAAGGGCTTTCTATCTCAAGACGTCGCATTACACTATCCACGTCCGGTGTGGTGCCTGAGATCCGCCGTTGTGGTGTTGAACTCGGCGTAAACCTCGCCGTTTCGCTTCATGCAACCGATGATGAAACCCGCGGCAAGATTATGCCGATTAACAACAAATATCCTCTGGCTGAATTGCTGGATGCTTGTCGTGAATATCCTGGGGTGAGTAACTCCCGCCGGATTACCTTTGAGTATGTCATGCTCAAAGATGTTAACGATTCCATGGAAGACGCGAAAAAACTTCTTCAGGTTCTGAAAGGTATTCCAGCCAAGATCAATCTGATTCCTTTTAATCCATGGCCGGGTTCATTTTTTGAGTGCTCGTCGAATAACCAGATCCGCCGGTTCTCAAACTATCTGTTCGAGAAAGGCATTTCTGCCCCCATTCGGACGACAAGAGGTGAAGATATCCTGGCCGCCTGTGGTCAGCTTAAATCTGAATCAGAGCGCAAGCGTAAAAACAAGAAACCTTGTGCCGTAGAATAAGTGTAGAACGAGAAAGGCCTAGTTCACCCAAGCCTTTTCTCGCGTGTAATTCCGTCTAGGCAGATTTTTCAAAAATCAGATTGATGCCGAGTGGCGGCTTTATTTCCTGGTGCTGCAAGTCCATGCAGAAGTTGGAAATATCATGATCAATTTCTCTGATATGTTTCAAGCTCAGGCCGAGATTGATCCCGGCCATGAGGATGTCATCCATTTTGTGTTGGAAGCTGTAACTCGGCTTTGACTCGTACTCCGAATGGCCAAAGTAATCCAGGCCATTGGTATCTTTCCAGGGACCTTCCTTGAAATAAGAATACAGCGGTCGGGATACACCATTTTCATCTTGTTCGTACATGAGCAGAACAGGATGCATTTCTTCCACTAGGTAATAACCACCTGGTTTCAACAAGGAGTTGATCACCTTGAAAAAGGCAGAGAGATCGGGCATCCAGCTCATGACACCGACAGTGGTCATAACAATATCGAACTGACCTTCGAGTTCTTTAGGCAAATCATAAACATCACTGACGATCAGTTCTATGTCATCCTGATGACCAGCGGCTTCAATAATTTCATTGCCTTGGTCGATAAAAGCGGCTGAAGCATCAATGCCGACACCGCTACGCGCACCCATCTTGATAACCGACAAAAGATCTTTGGCGTTATTACAACAGACTTGAGCTACGTTTTTACCCTTAATGTCTATAAGATTAAAAGTCTCAATCAGTTCAGGTACCAAAGCGTTATAGCCAGGTTTGGTAACGCCCTCTAAAAGATTTTCTTGATTAGAAGCCCGATGTCGCGGGGCAACTTCATCCCATGAGGTGCGGTTGGCGTCGGTATAAAATTTACGATCTTGCATAACAAATCCTGCTTAACACGCTTTGGATGAATATTGCTGATGTTAATCGCATAATGCTTGTTGTACGCCAAAGCTCAAGTTTTTTGCAGAGGTGGATCGAGCTTGCTTAATCGCCGATCGGAACCAAAACTTGGCGTGCTTCGGAGACCAGAGCTTGTGTCAGACCTTTCATCAGGTCGGTTTGTAAATTCCATACATGCCAATAAAGCGGAATCAAGATCTCGTGTCCTGGATCTATAGAAATCAAATCGCCGCGGTCCATAAACTCTTGCCCCTGTTGGTCGGGGACCAAACCGTAAGCAAACCCTTTGAGAAGGGCGGAGATAAATCCATCGCAAGCAGGGATAAGGTGATGAGGGAATTTTACCAGCCCAAATTTTTGCTCAAGATAGCTGTGTTGAAGAGGGTCTTTGCGGTTGAACACAG
>MABB01000010.1 GCA_002162915.1 Rhodospirillales bacterium 47_12_T64 | reverse complement strand
AAAGGTACAGCTGTAAAAGCTGCCGAGAACGGGGTGGTTGTCTATGCGGGAAGTGAGCTTAAGGGGTTTGGCCAGATGCTATTGATCAAACACTCCGACGGATGGGTAACAGCCTATGCCCACACAGATCAACTTCTGGTTGGAAGAGGCCAGCGGGTTAAAAGAGGTCAGTCTATAGCTAAGGTAGGCAGTACCGGAAATGTATCCAAGCCACAGCTTCACTTTGAAATCCGAAAGGGATCAGAAGCTGTGAACCCAAATAAGTTACTGACGAATTAAATATCGTTTCAGGATAGTTGTTTTTGGTAGCTTCTAGGAAATTTTGATCGATTTTCGTCCAGCTAGATCTTGAATGTACTGCCAGGCGACACGCCCGGATCGTGAACCACGGGTAACAGACCACTCCCGGGCTTCGGCATGCAGAGTTTCCTGATCGATTTTGATACCATAATACTCTACGTATGCTTCGATCATGGCAAAGAAGGTATCCTGATTACAATTATGAAACCCAAGCCACAGGCCAAAACGGTCGGAAAGGCTAACGTTTTCTTCCGTTGCTTCTGATGTATGTATCGCCGATGAGCGCTCGTTTTCAATCATCTCGCGTGACATCAGGTGCCGTCGGTTGGAAGTGGCATAGAAAATCACATTGCCGGGACGTCCTTCTATCCCACCTTCAAGAACCGCTTTGAGGGATTTGTAGGTATCATCTTGAGTATCAAAACTCAGGTCGTCACAAAACAGAATACAAGGACGATCAGATTTCTTTAAGATCTTGAGCAACCTTGGTAGAGAGGGGATGTCTTCACGGTGTATTTCAACAAGGGTGAGTTTAGAAAAGCCATCTGCATCTGCTAGATTATTTACCTTGTCATGAACAGCTTTCACAATTGAGCTTTTCCCTGTTCCTCTCGCGCCCCAAAGTAATGCATTATTTGCCGGGAAGCCCTCGACAAAACGCAAGGTATTGGACAGCAGGATTTCTCTTTGCCGATCAATTCCCTTTAGGAGGTCAAATTCGATCCGATTCACATCGGAAATAGCTTCTAGTTGATCTGGATCCGTATGCCAGACATAGGCTTCTGCCTGGGAAAGATCTGGTTCTGATTCGACAACAGGTGCGAGCTTCTCCAATGCAAGTGCAATACGTTCAAGAACAGGCATTAGAGGTTGGGAATCAATCATTTATCTTACTCCGGCAAATTGCCAATACTGTTATCATTTCCCGAACCCTATCCTTCTGTCCAAGTGGCGTCAATTAGACTATCCAGATGCTTGATAACCTTTGTTCTCCAGTTCGTTTGCATTTCCGGGCCAGACGGTTATAGTCCGCGGGTAATTTATTTTGGGGGTTGCTTGGCAACCGATTCCTAGTTCAATGTTTTGGAGGGATTAATGTTGATTTCAACAGCTTATGCTCAGTCAGTTGGTGGTGGTTCAACTAACGAATTGTTCGCGACACTATTCCCACTTGTTTTGATTTTCGCGGTTTTCTATTTTTTGATCATCCGCCCGCAAAGCAAAAAAATGAAGCAACAAAAAGCTATGATCGGGGCGGTTACTCGTGGCGATAAAGTGATTACTGCTGGCGGTATCGTCGGTAAGGTTGCGCGCGTGAAAGAGGGTGAAGTCGATGTCGATATTGCTGATGGTGTACGGATTACTGTAATCCAAAGCACGATTGCCAGTGTTCTGACAAAAACAGAACCTGCTGATAAGTCTACTGACAAATCAGCTAACGATGACAAAAAAAGTAAAAAAGACAAAAAAGACAAAAAAGCTAAAGATTAATTTGCCTGATGTCCCAATAACTTACCTACTTTTTTTAAGTATGTAATTTTGAGGACTAGTCTTCACCTGCTCTGGCCCTATATCCAGAGCAGGTTTATTTCATTTTTTAACAGATAATGCGGCCGGTTATGGTTCAGTTTCCCAAGTGGCAGATTTTTGCAATTATTGGCGTCCTTGTTCTTGGTATTTATTATGCCATGCCGAACGTCTTCAAAGAACAAACTCTTGATAGCTTCCCTGAATGGGTGGCGTCCGACCAGATAAATCTGGGGTTGGATCTTCAAGGCGGGTCTTATCTTCTTATGGAAGTCGATCTTGAGGCCGTTCAAAAGGAACAGCTAACGAACCTTGTTGAAGGCATAAGAGCAAGCCTGAGACGCGAACGCATTGGCTATACAAATCTTCGGGTTGAGGATGGCGCGGCCACTTTCGATCTTCGCGATGGTAGTGATGAAATGTCACAGCGTGTTCGTGCAATGATCTTTCAGAACAACCCCGGTTTGCTTATTACGTCAAGTGATGGAACAATTACGGGTGCGTTTAGTGAACAAGCCATCAAGCAGCGTAATATCTCTGTCCTTAATCAGTCGATTGAAGTTATTCGACGTCGGGTAGATGAAACTGGCACCAAAGAAATCAGCCTTCAGCGACAGGGTGAAAACCGTATCGTTCTTCAGGCTCCTGGTGAAGAAAATCCTGAAGAGCTTAAGAGGAAGATTGGCAAGACAGCGAAGTTAAACTTTCAGCTCGTTGATCAAAATGCTGATGCCTACGCCGGAAAGGCACCTGTTGGGTCGCAAATTCTTCTATCACAAGATGCTCAGTCAAATGGCCAACCACAACGTTATGTCATTAAAAAACGTGTTATGGTCAGCGGTGAAAACCTGATTGATGCGCAGGCTACCTTTCAGGATGGTCAGCCGGTTATCTCCTTTACTTTTGATACCACTGGCGCCCAGCGTTTTGCCAAAGCTACTCAGGATAATGTAAATCGTCCCTTTGCTATTGTCCTTGATAACAAGGTTATTTCTGCACCAGTTATTCGCTCTCCGATTTTGACAGGCACCGGCATTATATCCGGAAACTTCACGACGCAATCCGCCGAAGAACTTGCTTTGTTACTGAGGGCAGGGGCTCTTCCGGCACCTATTACTTTCGAAGAAGAACGAACTGTCGGTGCGGGGCTCGGCGAAGATTCTGTTACAGCAGGTAAATATGCCAGTATCATTGGTCTGGTATTTGTTTTGCTCTTTATGGGCGCATCCTATGGCCTGTTTGGTGCCATGGCGAACCTTGCCCTTGTTGCAAACCTTGTTCTGATCGTTGCTGTACTTTCTCTCTTCCAGGCTACACTCACCTTGCCAGGTATTGCAGGTATCGTGCTGACGATCGGTATGGCCGTGGATGCAAACGTCTTGATCTTTGAGCGCATCAGAGAAGAAATACGAAACGGGCGTGGGCCAGTGATGGCTGTTGACGCCGGATACAAACGGGCTATTGCGACTATTCTCGATTCAAACATTACGACCCTTATTGCTGCAGTTCTTCTCTTTCAGTTTGGCACAGGTCCAATCAAGGGATTTGCTGTCACTCTGACCATTGGGATCATTACCTCAATGTTTACAGCGATTATGTTCACGCGTTTACTCATCGTCGTCTGGTTGCGTCGTAAACGTCCACAATCCCTTGGCATCTAATCGGAGGCTTGGAAAAATATCATGGCATTAATCAAGAAGCTTCCCGTTGATCCTAAAATCAACTTTATGGGCAAGAGAAAACTGTTCATGGCTTTCTCTGCTCTGTTGATTGCTCTGTCTGTCTTTATGGTTGCGACCCGTGGGTTGAACTTTGGCATTGATTTTCGGGGCGGTGTTTTAATCGAAATTAAAACCAACGGCCCTGCTGATCTTACTTCTCTACGGAGTAGAATGGGCTCGTTAAATATTGGCGAAGTCAGTCTTCAAGAATTTGGCGCACCTGATGAAGTTCTCATTAATATCCAAAAGCAGGACGGTGATGAGAAGAAACAGATGGAAGTAATTCAATTTGTTAAGGCTGAATTGGGTGGCGATGTTGCAGAGTATCGCCGAGTTGAATTTGTTGGTCCAAAAGTTGGTGCGGAATTAAAACAAGACGGGGCTTTAGCGACGATCTTTGCTCTGTTGGGAATTGGCATCTACATTTGGTTCAGGTTTGAGTGGCAATTTTCAGTAGCAGCTTTGCTGGCGCTTACTCACGATGTTATTACGACCATCGGCTTCTTTGCGATTACCCAGTACGAATTCAATCTGGCATCGCTTGCCGCCGTTCTGACAGTTGCTGGTTATTCGATCAATGACACTGTGGTTATCTTTGACCGTGTCCGGGACGAACTCCGTCGCTATAAAAAGATGGAAGTCCTCGACATCCTCAACATGGCGATTAATAAGACTTTGTCTCGGACGGTACTAACATCTGTCACAACCCTGCTCGCTTTGTTTGCTCTCTTTGCTTTTGGGGGGGAAGTCCTTCGTGGCTTGAGTCTGGCGCTTATCTGGGGTGTTGCAATTGGTACCTATTCATCTATTGCTCTTGCTGTTCCATTGCTTTTTGCAACAGATGTAAGATCACCTGTTCCTGAAGACGAAGAGAATGGTGAAGGCACCGAGAATGGCTCTGAAAACGGCCAAGCAGCTTAGGAGCATCCCGCTGTGGAAGTGACACTGCAACTCAACGATGGCCAACAAGTCGTCGAAAAATATGGTAATGGTCGCTTTCTTATCAGTGACCATTACCACGATGGCTCCGTTTTGATCAAATCGGATGAAACAGTATCATGGGCCATCAATAGTTTTGACGCGTTAACCGTTGATAGTCTGCAGCCCTTTATCGATATCGCTGACCAGATCGAAGTTCTTCTGATCGGATGTGGCGACAAGGCGCAATTCATCAAGCCAACCTTTAGGGATGAACTGCGTGAAAAAGGCCTTGTCATTGATGCGATGGACACCGGAGCTGCTTGTCGTACCTATAACGTTCTACTTTCGGAAAATAGAAATGTTGCTGCAGCCTTGATTGCTGTCGAATAACGCGAACAATGTGAATGATGAGTAATATTGAACTCTCAGACTGTGGCAATGATGTTAAGGCAACCGACTATGATCGTTACTTAACATGTCTCTTTGCCCCAGAAGAATGTCGCGATGCATTGTTTGCGCTCTATGCCTTCAATCAGGAAATAGCTAAAACCGCCGAAGTGGTCAGTGAACCCCTTACAGGTATGATTCGTCTTCAATGGTGGCGGGAATCGATCCAGGGCATATATGACGGCACCCCGAGAAAGCATGTTGTTGTCGAAGCGTTGTCAGAGGCAATCCATCAGTTTTCGCTTGAACGTGCAGCGTTTGATAAATTAATCGATTGCAGAGAATTTGATCTGGATGAGGAAGTGCCTACAACTCTGGGATCTTTGGAAGAGTATGTTGAAAGCTCATCATCAGTTCTTTTAAAAATTGCCGTTGGAATTACCTCAAAGACATGTTCTGAAAACATACAGCAAGCAACGAAGCACATGGGGCTTGCCTGGGGAATTCTTGGATTAATTCGTGCGATCCCATTTCATGCCGGTAAAAAGCGTGCCTATATTCCTCAGGACCTTGCCAATCAGTTTGGCCTGGATAAAAAGGGACTTTTTGAGCTTCAGGGATCTGCCGCTTTAAGTGAGATAACAAAAGTGTTAGCTGAACGTCTTTGCTATCATCTTTCCTTGGCAAGATCGTTCCATAAAAGTATTCCCAAAAGTGCAAAGTCGCCCTTACTTGTCGGTGTGCTTACTGATCAGTATTTAAAACGGCTTGAAGAAAACGATTTCGACCCTTTCAGCCCGTCACTCCACAGACTCGGTGCGTCAGCTTCATGGCGGTTGATGTGGGCAAATTTCCGGTCCAACTACTGACCGAACGCACACAATAAAAAGGCCTCATACCAGAAGAAATGAGGCCATTTTATTGTGTATGAATTCTAAAACATGATTGCTTAATAATTTTCATCAAACCATGTTTGAAGGTCTTCCAGTGCTCGTTTGGAATAAAGGGGTTTGCGGTCTTTCTTCTTAACTTTTTTACCGGGCCCTCTTGGGATATTGGGGAAGATCCCGAAGTTCACATTCATTGGTTGGAATGTCTTGGCATCCGCACCGCCAGTAACGTGATTTATCAAGGCGCCATGGGCCGTGGTGATCGGGGGAGCTGGAAGTTCTTTGCCCAGTCGCTCCGCCGCAGCAAAACGACCAGCCATCAAGCCGGAAGCTGCTGATTCGACATAACCTTCAACACCAGTGATCTGGCCTGCAAATCTCAAACGTGGCATCGGTTTCATGCGAAGAGAGCTATCCAGAAGTTTTGGTGATTTGAGGAAGGTGTTGCGGTGAAGCCCGCCTAGTCTTGCAAACTCAGCCTCTTCCAAGCCGGGGATTGCCCTGAAGATTTCCATCTGCGCGCCGTATTTCATTTTGGTTTGAAAGCCGACAATATTATAAATCGTCCCGAGCTTGTTGTCTTGGCGAAGCTGGACAACGGCATAGGGGTCTTCATCGCTGTGCGGGTTTGTAAGTCCAACCGGTTTCATCGGACCAAAACGAAGGGTTTCAACCCCACGGCTAGCCATTACTTCAATCGGCAGGCATCCTTCGAAATAGGGGGTGTTTTCTTCCCACTCTTTAAAGTCGGTTTTTTCACTATCAATAAGGGCCTGAATGAAGGTCTCGTATTGTTCCTTGTTCATGGGACAATTGATGTAATCAGCTCCGTCACCCATAGGCCCGACTTTGTCATAGCGAGACTGAAACCACGCCTTGTCAAAATTGATAGATTCTTTGTAGACGATGGGAGCAATGGCATCGAAGAAAGCGAGATATTCTTCGCCTGTGATACCAGCGATTATCTCGCTCATACTTTCAGAAGTAAGCGGCCCGGTCGCCACAATCACTGAATCCCACTCTTCCGGCGGGAGACTGCTTATTTCTTCTCTGACGATCGTGACAAGGGGATGTGCTTCTAGGCGCCGGGTGACTTCATCGGAAAAATTGTCTCGATCAACCGCAAGCGCGCCGCCGGCGGGGACCATGTGTAGCGCAGCTGATGCCATGATGATTGAATCCATCCTGCGCATTTCTTCGTGCAAGAGGCCGACAGCGTTGTTTTCGTAATCATCAGATCTAAAGGAGTTAGAGCAAACAAGCTCTGCAAGTCCTTCTCCCTGATGCGCATCAGTCTTTCTAACCGGGCGCATCTCATGAAGGATAACCGGGACGCCAGTTTGAGCGATCTGCCAGGTTGCTTCTGTTCCTGCCATTCCGCCGCCAATTACGTGGATAGGTTTTAAATCGCCGTTGCTCATTTGTTCTTCTCGTATGCTAAATAAATTTTTCGTGTTATATCTATTAATTCAACGAATTGCACCCATATGTTTTAGCGCGTACAATTTTCTTTATTATCCAAATAAATAATAACACATATTTCAGGAGCTATTTAGTTTATGCAGCGAATTGATGATCGTATCAAACGTGGGGGAGATGACGATAGTCTTATTAGCTCAGTCGTTGACTGGGTTATGGCACAAGCCCTGCGAGATACGACAATCGAAGATCTTTTCGAAGGCTGTTGCCTTCGAATGAGGTCTGCTGGTCTTCCCATTGCCAGAGGATATATTGCTTTTCGTACTCTTCATCCGCTCTATAGCGCAATGGGGTTGACTTGGGAGCTTGGCAACGGTGTAAAGACTGTTGGCATGGCACACAATTCAGCTCACACGCGTGATGAAGTGTGGCGTCGCAGTCCTTTCTATTTCATGCTTACTAAAGACATCAGCTTGTTAAGGCGCCGTTTGACAGGTGAGGGCGCAATGCATGATTTCGAACTCATGAAAGACCTTCGAGATGATGGCTATACGGATATGCTCACATATGCGATTCACTTTGAAGAAGCTACTCCCGGAGATACGGAATCACGCGGTATTCTGGGAACATGGGCTTGCGATGTCAAAGCTGGTTTCAGCGACAGCGATATCAGGTCTTTAATCCGGGTGCAAAATCGCCTCGCGGTTGCCTGTAAAGTGATTATAAAATCTCAGATTGCACAAAACATCTCTACGACCTATCTCGGTACTAACGCAGGACAGCGCGTTCTTACTGGTCAAATCAAACGAGGCGACGGCGAGAAAATTCATGCGGTCATCTGGTACAGTGATTTACGTAATTCCACAGCGCTTGGGGATATGATGCCCGAGGAAGAGTATCTTGATCTTCTGAATGGTTATTTTGAAAGCACGGCTGGCGCAATTATCGATAATGGTGGTGATGTCCTTCTTTTGATTGGTGATGCTGTTTTAGGAATTTTTCCTTTTACCGATGATCGAACACACGCCGAAACGGGTGAGCTTGCTGTGAAAGCGGCATACGACGCTATGGAGCGCATACAAAAGCTAAATGCCTGTGCCTGTGATAATGACAAATGTGAAGTCTCATTTGGATTAGGGCTTCATGTTGGCAATGTTATGTTTGGAAATATTGGTCTACCGGACCGTCTTCAGTTCACCACGGTTGGGCCAGCGGTAAATGAAGTTGCCCGACTTGAAGCTCTGACCAAGGAACTTGGACAGCCTATACTCATGAGTAAGGAGTTTGCCGAAATCGTTGGCAGGCAGTGCATGCCCATGGGGGAGCATCAGCTCAGAGGTATTGAAGAAAAAAGAGAAGTTTTTACTTTAGGTGATTGATTTAAAATCTAAATTTTAAATTGTGATATTTGGGCCAGAACAGTGAACAGCAACTGTTCTGGCCTTTATTCTTTTTAAGACAGATAGGGTTTTAGATATTCACCCGTATAGCTGCCTTTGGTCTTGGCCACAGTTTCTGGTGTTCCCGTTGCAATGACACGGCCTCCTTTGTCACCACCTTCAGGACCCATATCTATAATCCAGTCCGCAATTTTGATCACTTCAAGATTGTGTTCAATGCAAAGGATGGTATTCCCCTGATCCACAAGCGTTTGAAGAACTTCGAGGAGTTTTCTAACATCGTCAAAGTGCAGACCTGTCGTTGGTTCATCCAGAATGTAGAGCGTTTTACCAGTCGCGCGGCGTGACAGTTCTTTTGCAAGCTTCACCCTTTGCGCTTCACCACCGGACAGGGTCGTCGCGGCTTGCCCGACCTGAACATAACCAAGCCCAACCCGCTGTAATGTCTCAAGTTTGTTGCGAATTGAAGGGACCGCTCTGAAGAACTCCAGGCCATCATCGACGTTCATTTGAAGAACATCGGAGATGGACTTGCCTTTGAAGAGGATCTCAAGAGTTTCCCGGTTGTAGCGTTTTCCTCTACAGACATCACATTCAACATAAACGTTGGGCAGGAAATGCATCTCAATCTTGATGACACCATCTCCCTGACAGGCTTCGCAACGTCCACCTTTGACGTTAAAAGAAAAACGACCCGGTTTGTAACCCCGGGTTTTTGCCTCGGGTAATCCTGCAAACCATTCCCGGATCGGAGAGAACGCCCCGGTATAGGTTGCCGGATTAGATCTTGGGGTGCGCCCGATTGGCGACTGGTCGATATCAATTACCTTGTCGATAAACTCCAGGCCTTCAATCGAATCGTGGCTTCCGGGCTGTCCCTTTGCGTTGTGTAATTTGCGAGAAACCGCTTTGTAGAGGGTTTCAAGAATAAGGGTGGATTTTCCGCTGCCCGAAACCCCTGTAATGCAGGTAAAGGTGCCAAGAGGTACTTTTATTGACACGTTCTGTAGATTATTTTCATTGGCATTCTGTACCGTAATCTGTTGCCCTTTGTGCCCTTTACGACGTTCGTCGGGAAGGGTAATAGCAACTTCGCCAGTGAGGTATTTTGCTGTAAGGCTTGCTTCGGTTGCCATCACTTCATCCGGTGTTCCGCAAGCAACAACCTGACCGCCATGTTTGCCAGCCCGCGGCCCCATATCAACCAGATAGTCCGCCGTGCGAATGGCATCTTCATCGTGCTCGACAACAATAACAGTGTTGCCCAGATCACGAAGACGCCTCAAGGTCTCAAGCAAGCGAGCATTGTCGCGTTGATGCAAACCGATAGAGGGCTCATCAAGAACGTAGAGTACACCTGTGAGGCCAGAGCCGATTTGCGAGGCCAATCTGATGCGTTGGCTTTCGCCGCCGGATAGCGTTGCAGAGGATCTGGATAAAGTCAGGTAATCGAGACCAACGTTGACCAGGAAGTAAAGCCGTTCATTGATTTCCTTCAGGATACGGACGGCAATTTCATTTTCTTTAGCCGACAGTACCTCAGGAATTTCCATAAACCACTTATTGGCTTCGGCAATCGATAGTTGGGAAATTTCACCGACATGCTTGTTACCAATCTTTACGGCAAGTGCTTCGGGCTTAAGTCGGTAACCTTTACATACGGTACAGGGTTGCTTGGCTTGATATTTTGATAGCTCTTCCCGGACCCAGTCACTATCGGTCTCTCGAAAACGACGTTCCATGTTTGGGATAATGCCTTCGAAAGGCTTTTTTGTCTGATAGCTTCTGTTGCCATCAGTATAGGTCATATCAATGGTTTCTTTGCCCGAGCCCTGAAGTAGTAGTGTTTTGATTTTTTCCGGCAAATCACTCCAAGATACGTCGAGCGCGAAACCAAAATGTTCGGCCAGGCTCTTGAGAGTTTGCAGGTAGTACTTTGATGTCGAGCTTGCCCATGGCGCAATCGCGCCATCCTTTAAGGCCGCTCTGACGTCGGGGACGATTAACTCACCGTCAAAAATAAGAGTTTTCCCGAGGCCATCACAGGTTGGGCAGGCACCAAAAGGATTGTTGAAGGAAAACAAACGGGGTTCGATTTCATCGATGGTAAAGCCGGACACAGGGCAGGCGTAACGGGCTGAGAAAATTGTCCGTTCGCCTGTTTTTGCGTCTTCGGCAAAAGCAATGCCATCAGCCAGACCTAAAGCCGTCTCCAAACTGTCAGCCAACCGGGTTTTTATATCGCCCTTAACGACAACGCGGTCGACGACAACTTCAATATCGTGTTTTTTCTTCTTATCGAGGACAGGGACGTCGGCAATTTCATAGAGCTCGCCATCGACCTTCACTCTTTGAAAGCCTTTTACCTGGAGATCAGCTAACTCTTTCCTGTATTCGCCCTTTCGACCACGCACAATCGGGGCGAGGAGGTATAACCGTGTGCCTTGCTCCATTTCCATAACCTTGTCGACCATCTGGCTGACAGATTGGCTCTGGATTGGCAGGCCGGTAGCTGGAGAATAGGGGATACCTACGCGAGCAAATAAAAGGCGGAGATAATCATAAATTTCTGTGACGGTACCAACGGTCGAGCGTGGGTTTTTAGAGGTGGTTTTCTGTTCGATTGATATGGCGGGCGATAGACCTTCGATAGAATCGACATCCGGCTTTTGCATCAATTCCAGAAATTGTCGCGCATAGGCGGAAAGGGATTCGACATAACGGCGCTGCCCCTCGGCATAGATCGTATCAAACGCGAGAGACGATTTGCCAGACCCACTAAGTCCGGTAATGACAACCAGTTGATTTCTAGGCAAATCAACACTGACATTCTTCAGGTTATGCTCTCTCGCACCGCGTACAGAAATAGTACGGGATTCCTCTATCAAACTCATTTCGGTACCTGTCGATGTTTTGCAAATGTTCTCGTGCGAATATATATGGACGAACAGTGAACAAAATGCATCCTTTTTCCGAAGTTGTTTTCCTTACCCTTGCAGAAAAGTGATCGATCTCTTATTAGACGTTGGCTCTGAGCACCCTGACTGATAGGGTTTCAGAACAAATTTTAGATTCTTTAGTAAATCGAGGAACAAGGCCATGGCTGGTAGTGTTAACAAGGTGATCCTGGTTGGTAATTTGGGACGAGATCCTGAAATCCGTTCCATGCAATCAGGGCAGCGTGTGGCTAATCTGAATATTGCGACATCCGAAAGCTGGAAAGATCGCAACACAGGTGAGCGTCGGGATAAAACCGAATGGCACCGCGTTGTTATTTTTAATGATCGCTTGTGTGATGTTGCAGAGAAATTCTTAAAAAAAGGCTCAAAAGTTTATCTTGAAGGTCAGCTGCAAACCCGCAAGTGGACAGACAATTCCGGTGTAGAGAAATATACAACGGAAATTGTTCTGCAAAATTTCCGGGGCGAACTGACAATGCTCGATGGTCGCAATGATGGTCAGGGCGGCGGTGGCGGCTTTGGCGATTCTGCTGGCGGCGGTGATGCAGGTGGCTTTGGCGGTGGAGGAAGTACTGGTGGCGGCTATGGCGGCGGCTTCGGTGGTGGATCTTCACAATCAAGCGGCGGTTCATCCGGTGGCAGTGCGCCCGTTGATGATCTGGATGATGAAATTCCGTTCTAGATCGACATAAATATGGCAAGAAAGCGGTCCTTTACGGACCGTTTTCTCGTTCTGGGACCTAACTCACGAGCCAACGGGATTTTCATGTCTCAAGAAATTAGCCTTTTGCACTTTGATCAACTCAGTAAAGAACAGCTGTACGATATGTTACAGCTTCGTGCTGATGTTTTTGTGATTGAACAAGCGTCTCTCTATCGGGATATCGATAGTCAGGATATGAAGGCTTGGCACATCCTGTGTTACAACAAGCAGAACCAGATTATCGGCGTTGTTCGCATTCTTAAGGACATCAAAGATTCATCTTGT
>MABB01000116.1:11449-12132 GCA_002162915.1 Rhodospirillales bacterium 47_12_T64 | reverse complement strand
CTTTCTTTTGAGAGCGATCCTGTTATTGCACAGCTTTTCCGGGACATCATCTTGCCATTGAATTGGCAAAGTGCGGCCGACAAAATAAGTTTGTCTCATGCCGGGCAGCTTTTGATCCAACATTTGTTTCGACACTACACAAACAAAGAGCTTCAACCAATCCGATTCAGCGGAGGGCTTTCGCCATTCGCGTTGAAAAGAGTGCGAGATTTTATCGAGGCATCACTTGATCTGGGCATTACAGTTGAAGATTTGGCCAAAATAGCAGAACTCAGCCCTTTTCACTTTACGCGCATGTTTCAAGAATCTGTTGGTTTGAGCCCGCACCAATATGTTCTTCGCCGTCGCGTGGAAAAAGCAAAAGAGCTTCTTGGTGAAAGAGGTCAGTCTCTGGCTGTGATTGCGCAAGCCTGTGGTTTTAGCAGTCAAAGTCATATGACAACTCGCTTTCGTCGTGCGACAGGTCTGACGCCTAATCGGTTTAGACGCCTTTCCTGATCTGTAGGTGAAAGCTTGATTTGATGGATGTTTCTCCCTAGAACAACCTATATTGATCGCTTGCGTGAGCTGTATCTTCTATCTTCTATCCTGCTTTTGGGATTGAGAGAGGCAAAATATTGACTGTTGCCAATTTAGGAATGAGTGATGCCATTGCGCAACAATTGCGCAGCGATATCTTGCGT
>MABB01000116.1:3415-11443 GCA_002162915.1 Rhodospirillales bacterium 47_12_T64 | reverse complement strand
CTGACGGGTGGGGATAGGCTTCGTCAGGATCATATTGCGGAGAGGTTTGGCGCCAGTCATGTCCCTGTTCGTGAAGCGCTACAGAAGCTCGGTGCCGAAGGGCTGGTTATCTTTCAACCCCGGCGCGGTGCCATGGTTACCCCTTTGTCTTTACCGGATGCGCAAGAAATCACTTCTATGCGTATCGCTTTGGAATGCCTTGCCTTAAAACAAGCAATAGCTTTTCTTGGTCCAGAAAATTTTTTGATAGCAAGCGAGGCAATCAAAACGGGGAATGCTTCCGAAGATCTTGACCAGTTGATGGCCTCGAACTGGGCTTTCCACCGCTCGCTGTATGCCGGGGAACAGCAACCGAGATTGATGACAGTCATTGATGAGCTTTGGCTGCACAACGAACGCTACCAGCGCTTGGTATTTGAGACTGTCTCCTATAAGGACAAATCTCAGCAAGAACACTCTGATATTCTTGCCTGCGCACAGGCAGGTAAGGGTGAGGATGCTGTCGATCTCCTTGCCAAACATATCAGAGAAGGTGGTGCTGTGATGGCGGAAATTCTAAGCGATAGCCTGCGATGAAGTCGGGGATTTTTATAAAAAACTTGGTACATTACTGGAAAGTTCTCGCGGCCGATGTTAGACCATTCTTAAGCTGTGATGGCTTATTAAATTCCTTGGAATCTCTTTAGGGGCAAAAAGTGTCGTTTGAAAATTATTGTCAGACTGTCGTTGATAACTTTAAAGCATTGAGTGCCTTGGAAGAGGTCATGGTCGAAGCTGCCGATATCTGGGTTCAGGCTTTGAAGCAGGGCAATAAAATCATCTTTTGTGGCAATGGGGGGTCGGCCGCGGACTCTCAACACCTCGCAGCAGAACTCGTTGGACGATATATCATCGAACGCGAGGCCTTACCCTCAATCGCACTGACCGTTGATACCTCAGCCCTTACAGCAATTGCTAACGACTATGGGTATGATCAGGTGTTCGCCCGCCAACTCAGCGGACTGGGTAAAGCTGGCGATGTTTTTGTTGGGATTACGACAAGCGGGAACAGTGCTAACATCTTGGCTGCTGTTGAGGTCGCGAAAAAAATGGACATCACCGTGATGGGCTTTACGGGACTGGGCGGCGGTAAACTTGCTGATACTTGTGATCTCTGTATCAAAGTGCCATCCGATACAACCAATCATATCCAGGAAATGCACATCGCTGTCGGGCATTATCTCTGTGGTTTAACCGAGAACCGTTTGCGGGACGAGACCTAGTCCTCTTCAATCTATCCCCGAATTTACGCTTCGAAAATTGGCAGCGTGCGAGCATCTTGAATCGAGACTGCCTCTCTCACTGAAAAGCTGGGTGTGATTAAGGCGTTTGCGAGGTCTCTTTCGCCTTTTCGACTGCCATGGCCCGTGAGGACATGTTGTCCGCCTGCAATACCAGCATTCTGACCTGCTTCCAGATCGGATGCCCTATCCCCAATAATCCAGGATTGGGCCAAGTCGATATCTATCATCTTGACTGCGCGCAATAACATTCCCGGATGAGGTTTTCTGGCCTCGTGATCTGGATAACCTCCCCATAGAGTATCGCCTTTTTGGTGAAAGGGACAGGCGAGTATTACATCTATGCGAGCATCGCGTTCTTCGAGCTCTTTATGAAGCTGATTTTGTACAGCATCGAACTCTGCCCAACCAAAATAGCCATAAGCAATGCCCGCCTGATTTGTCACCATGATCACAGGTATGTTTGTTTCATTGGCTTTCAAGATTGTTTCTGCCGCCCCTTCAATAAGCTCGACATCATCGGGGTCTTGCAGATAGTTGACTTCTTTAACGATCACGCCATCACGATCAAGAAACAAGGCAGGTGATTTCCCTTGAGGCGTGTTGAAGCGATCAGTGCGTAGTTCTTCCCAAATACCAGTTTGACTTACAAAGGGGAATTTTGGGTTTGTGAATTTTGATATCATTTGGCGTGTCGCTAGTTGGATAAGCTATTGGACTTTATAACCTGACGGTTAATCGGAATACAGCTCTTCGTGCAAGAACTTGTTATGAATTATAAAGAACACAAAAATATTGTTAATATTGAAAAGTTATATTATTTTTGAACGTGTAAGTTTGATATACTAGAAATTAATTGCTTACCAATTGAAATTTATAAGAAAATATGATTATGTATAATACATTTAATTTAGTGTTATATGAATATTTTTCTCTTTTAATGTTGTTAAATTTTATATAAACACTATTTCACAAGTTCACCAGTTAAGTGATAAATATTTTCGCATAATCTGGTGTTGAATGTAGATTGCCCTGGTTTGTACATCAAACTTGACTTCTGTCGAGTTTCTGGCTGCTTAAGGGCAACCCTTTTAATATTTACTTGCCGGTTGGCAGGACTCGGAGATAACGGTGAGCGACCCGTACCTGACACACTTGAAACAGTTGGAAGCCGAGAGCATCCATATTATCCGTGAAGTTGCTGCCGAGTTCAGCAACCCGGTTATGCTCTATTCCATTGGTAAAGATTCAGCCGTTATGCTGCATTTGGCGCGTAAGGCTTTTTATCCGTCCAAACCACCCTTTCCGTTGATGCATGTCGATACGACATGGAAGTTCAAGGAAATGATCGCTTTTCGGGATAAGATGGTTGCAGAGTATGGGTTTGATCTTATCGTTCATACGAACGAAGAGGGTCGTGAAAAAGGGATGAGCCCCTTCGTCCATGGCTCTGGTCTCTATACCGATGTCATGAAAACCGAAGCGCTTAAGCAGGCGCTGGATAAATACAAGTTTGATGCAGCCTTTGGTGGCGCTCGACGCGATGAAGAAAAATCCCGTGCCAAGGAGCGTGTATTTTCTTTCCGTTCAGAAAATCACCGCTGGGACCCTAAAAACCAACGTCCAGAACTTTGGAACACGTATAATGCGCGGGTGAAATCAGGTGAATCTATTCGGGCTTTTCCAATCTCGAATTGGACCGAGCTTGATATTTGGCAATATATATACAGCGAGAATATTCCAATTGTACCGCTTTACTATGCCGCTAAACGGCCTGTCGTTGAGCGTGACGGTATTTTGGTCATGGTTGATGATGATCGCTTGCCGCTTGATAAAGGGGAAGTCCCGGAACTCAAGTCTATTCGGTTTAGAACCCTTGGCTGCTATCCTCTGACTGGAGCGGTTGAATCTGAAGCGGATACATTGCCGGATATTATCCAGGAAATGCTTCTGACAACCACGTCAGAACGCCAAGGTCGCATGATTGACCATGACGAGGCCGGTTCTATGGAAAAGAAAAAGCAGGAGGGCTACTTCTAATGGCCCATCAAGATAAATTAATTTCTGAAGACATTCTCGCTTACCTGAAGACCCATGAAGAGAAGAGCCTTTTGCGCTTTATCACTTGTGGGTCAGTCGATGACGGGAAGTCGACGCTTATCGGGCGCATGCTTTATGATTCGAAGTTGATTTTCGAAGATCAACTCGCGGCCATTGAAAGTGATAGCAAAAAGGTTGGAACCACAGGCGACGATATTGACCTCGCCTTGCTGGTGGACGGCTTACAAGCTGAACGTGAACAGGGTATCACCATTGATGTCGCCTATCGTTTCTTCTCGACTGACAAGCGTAAATTCATCGTTGCGGATACACCAGGTCACGAGCAGTACACTCGTAACATGGCAACCGGTGCGTCGAACGCAGAGCTTGCCTTGATTCTTGTGGATGCCCGTAAAGGAGTGTTAACACAAACCCGTCGTCATAGTTACATCGTGTCCTTGCTGGGGATCAAAAATGTTGTTTTGGTTGTCAACAAAATGGACTTGGTTGATTACTCTCAAAGCAGATATGACGAGGTTGTCGAAGAATATCTCGAGTTTGCAAAGAAGCTTGATATTCCCAATATTATTACGACGCCGATCTCTGCATTGAAGGGTGAAAATGTAATCTCGCCAAGCGAAAAAATGCATTGGTACCACGGGCCAACCCTTCTGAGACATCTTGAGACTGTGGATGTCACAACTGATATTACGAAAACTGACTTTCGTATGCCGGTTCAGTGGGTAAACCGCCCTAATCTGGATTTCCGTGGTTTTAGCGGCACGATTGCTTCTGGCCGGATCAAGCCCGGGGACAAGCTGGCCGTTTCACCATCAGGGAAGACGTCGACGATTGAGCGCATTGTTACATTCGATGGCGACCTTGAGGAAGCCATCGCGGGACAAGCGGTCACGATAACGCTTGCTGATGAGATCGATATCAGTCGTGGAGATGTTCTTTCGAAAGCAGATGCTGTTCCAGAGTTGAGCGATCAGCTTCGTGCCCATCTCTTGTGGATGCAAGACGACGAAATGCTTCCGGGACGACCATACCTTTTAAAGACTGCCTCGACGACGGTTCCGGTCGTGATCTCGGACCTGCATCATAAGGTGAGTGTCAATACACTGGAAGAACAGGCAGGTAAAACACTTGAGCTTAACGAGGTTGGTGTTTGTAACCTTGCTCTGGATCGAGCCATTCCGTTTGATTCTTATAAGAATAATCGCGAAACCGGGTCTTTTATCCTGATTGATCGTTATACCAATGCGACGGTTGCTGCGGGCATGATCGATTTCGGTTTACGCCGCGCAAGTAATATCGTTTGGCAGGAACTCGATGTTCACAAAGAGAACCGTGCCGAGCAAAAGGGTCAAAAGCCCTGTGTTCTTTGGTTCACGGGTCTTTCCGGTGCTGGTAAGTCAACGGTGGCTAATCTGGTCGAGAAAAAACTCTTTGCTGAAGGTCGTCACACTTACACTCTGGATGGTGATAATGTGCGACACGGCCTGAACAAGGATCTTGGCTTTACCGATGCGGACCGTGTTGAAAACATCCGGCGTGTATCCGAGACAGCAAGTCTCTTTGTCGACGCTGGTTTGCTGGTTCTTGTATCGTTCATTTCTCCGTTCAAAAGCGAACGCCGCATGGCACGTGAGCTTATGGGAGAGAACGAATTCATCGAAGTCTTTGTCGATACGCCACTTGAGGTTTGTGAAGATAGAGATCCCAAAGGACTTTATAAAAAGGCCCGAGCTGGCGATATCAAAAATTTCACAGGCATCGACTCAGTTTATGAGCCGCCTGTAAATGCAGAAATTGTTCTGGCCGGCGGAAGTGCCGAGCCAGAAGAGTTGGCAGATCAGGTAATTGCTCAACTAAAAGAGCGTGGCTTTATCTAGAGACAAGCTGTTTTACTTTGTTGAATGAAACACAAAAGGGGCTGGAAATTTTCAGCTCCTTTTTGTTTGATCTTTTTTCGGCGCGAAGTAATCTGTCTTAATACTACCTTAGCAAGTGTTGTGATTAGCTGATCTGTGAGAGATGAGACCGACATTTTGAGTTGTTATCTCTCAAACGTGATTTCTAAGTGAGGATCTTGGTTCCAATTTATAGTATGAGATTTAACTGATCCGGAGTACCCTCAGGGGGAAACAGGTCATGTCTTGGGTGGGGAGATGAACGCAGAACTGGATCTCGACTTTAAACCTACTTACGATTGGTGCGTCCGGGCTTTTTCCCTTGTGAGAAAGCGGCTGGGTATAAATATCCGCTTACATGACGAGATGAATAGTTTTCCAGGGGGAGATATTTATCTCTTCAACCATTTTGCCCGCTTTGAAACGATTATTCCTCAGTATTTAATTCATGAAGCAACAGGCGGTTATTGTCGTTGTGTTGCAGCGGGCGAATTATTCGAAGGCAGCGAGGCTTTTTCAAAATTTCTTTATGGGGTTGGCGCGATTCCTCATGATCATCCCCGGTTACTTCCCTTCCTCGCAGGCGAAATACTAAGAGGGCATAAGGTCATCATTTTTCCGGAAGGGGGAATGGTAAAGGATCGGCAAGTTGTTGGCCCCTCCGGTGAGTTCAGTATCTTTTCTCCCACAGCCCAGAAAAGGCGTAAACACCATACTGGTGCAGCTGTGTTAGCTCTTACTGTTGAGTTGTTCAAACAGCGGGTTTTGTCTGTGTTTGAAAAGGGTGAGTACGATCGCCTAGAACGCTGGGCACGTGCGTTGGAATTGGAGACAACGGAAGAGTTACTCGCCGTTGCAAGTAAACCGACTGAGATCATTCCGGCTAACATTACTTTTTATCCTCTCCGGGCGAGCGATAATATCCTCAGTCGAAGTGCAGAATTTTTTAGCAAGGGTACGAACCCGCGCATGGTCGAGGAAGTTCTCATTGAGGCAAATATTTTGCTTCGAGATTGCGACATGGATATCCGTGTTAGTCGGCCATTAGAAGTCCAGCATGTATGGCACTGGTGGGAAAAAAGATTGTTGTCTCGCGTTTTTGATCAAATCAATTCTCTTGATGACTTTTTCAACTTGAATGCTTCTCCGGAAACCTTGAACGAGCGTATCTTTAAACTTTGCAGTTCTCGTGGCACAAACCGACTGCGAGATTATTATATGGAAGCTATTTATGTCGGTGTGACAGTTAATCTCTATCACCTTGCTTCTTCTATCATAAGTGACCTTGTTCAAAAGGGTGAGAACAAGATCGCAAAAAAAGTATTTCACAGGACACTATATCTTGCCGTTAAGGAGTGCCAGAAAGATGAAGAAGGGCATCTGCACCGCAGCCTAAGCAAGCCAGAGAATTATTGGGAATTATGGCGGGGCGAAGCGTGTCTTTCGCTGAAGAAGTTTTTTTCTTCAGAAGGCTGTGATGAGCATGTTTCAGATGATGGTGAGTTCTATTGTTTTGATGATTCTGTTGTAGAAAAAAACAGTTTTAATACAGTAAGACTGGAAAACCTCATACGAGTTTATGCCAATGAAGTGATGCCCATCAAACATGCGATGATGGGGGTGGAAAAAGCCTGTCTGGAAGTATTGTCCATTGATCAGCAGGCTATGGCTCAACATCTTTTTGATGATGAATTGGTATCCCTCGATTGTGATCGAAAAACCTATACTAAAGCGCGTCATCAGGAGATAAACGCGAAGGAGACAGCTTCGACCTCTACGGAGCCTTTTTTGATTGTCCCCGAGACGAGAAAACGGCTTGGTGTTCTCATGGTTCACGGTCTTTTGGCTTCTCCTGCGGAAATGTACGAATACGGTCGTCAGTTGTCGGAAGAGGGATATGCGGTTTTGGGTGTCCGTCTTAAAGGGCACGGAACGTCGCCCTGGGATCTTCGTGATCGGCACTGGCAAGACTGGTCTGCTTCACTTACCCGCGGGCGAGAAATTTTATCTGCTTTTACAGAGGAAATATTCATCATCGGTTTTGGTACGGGTGGAACTCTATCCTTGCTTGAGGTTGCAAATAATCCAGATGAAATTTCCGGCGTGGCCGCAGTTTCAGTTCCGTGGGAATTTAAAACACACAACCTGCTCTTAGCGCATCTGGCACAAGGTTTCGAGAAGTTAATCAGTTGGGTCCCTGCGATGGAGGAAAAGGCAATTTTCAAAGAGCACCCTTCCGAAAACCCTGATGTGAATTACCATAGTGTACCTGTTCGTACCGCATATGAAGTTCATCAATTAAGGGAGGAGCTTCATAGGAAACTGCCAGAGGTAGATTGTCCCGTGCATCTCTTTCAGGGGACGAATGATCCGATTGTCGATGCCAAGGGGATCAATAAAGTTTTCGATCTGATCGGAACGAAAACAAAAGAACTCACAATGATTGAATCAGAGAAACATGGCATTCTCTATGAAGATATCGGGGGTTGCCGAAAGCAAATCCTAAATTTCTTGTCTGCACTGGAGAACGATGAAAATTCAGAAATCAAGAGTGCTGGCTCTTCTGTTGAACTTGAAAAAGAAAGCGAGGCCGGTTGATGGCATTATCTCAAAATCTGGGACAGATTCCCTCCGGCGCACTTTCCCGAAAAGATCCCGTACAGCCGGGCAATCGTTCTCTTTATCAAAACCTTGAACAAGTAAATTCTGCATTTGGAGATAAGCCATGTATCGAGTTTCTTGGACGTGGTTATCGTTATCGGGATATTTTTGATCAGGTGCAACTCGTCGCG
>MABB01000116.1:0-3359 GCA_002162915.1 Rhodospirillales bacterium 47_12_T64 | reverse complement strand
GAACTGCCCATATTTTGTGATCTGTTATTACGCCATTCTCAAAATTGGCGCGGTTGTCGTTAATTCCAATCCTCTTTATGCCCCGGAAGAACTTGAATACCAACTCAATGACTGTGAAGCAGAAATACTCATTACACTCGACATCAAAGATCTTTGTGAAAAAGCAGCCAACCAAATTGAAAATACATCCTTAAAGAAAATAGTGATCTGTCGCCTCGCTCAGGCGATGCCTACAATCAAAGGGGCTCTTTTTTCTCTTTTGCAATTCCACAAAATCACCCACCCCTCTGGTGGTGCGTTCATTGATTTTGAAGATCTTGCGGGTGAATTGGAAGGTTCATATCCTGTCGATGTTTCTCCAGAAGATCCTGCTATTTTACAATATACCGGAGGGACGACAGGTACGCCCAAAGGTGCTGTCTTAACCCATGCGAACATCATGGCGAATACAACCCAGGTTGTAGCCTGGTTTTCTAGCGCGACACCTGGCGAGGAACGTATTTTGGGCGTGCTTCCAATGTTCCATGTTTTTGCCATGACAACAGTACTTAATATGGGGATAGCGCTTGGTGCCGAGATCGTGCTTTTACCGCGGTTTCAATTGGGGCAGATGCTTAAGACCATCGACAAACTAAAACCAACCTTGATGATGGGTGTGCCAGCTATCTATGGTGCTGTAAATAACTCTCCGGTGGTTGGTCGCTATGACCTCTCTTCCATTAAGTACTGTATTTCTGGTGGAGCGCCGCTCCCGCTTGATGTCAAACACCGGTTCGAGAGAATAACCGGATGTGTTCTGGTTGAAGGTTACGGCCTCAGTGAAGCATCTCCGGTTTGTGCTTGTAATCCTGTGGAGGGAGAGAACATCGAAGGTTCTATCGGCTTGCCTCTTCCTGAAACTCTGTTGGAAATTCGAGCTATTGAAGCTCCTCACGAACTTCTTGAGAAGGATCAAAAGGGAGAGCTTTGCGTATCCGGCCCTCAAGTCATGTCCCGATATTGGAAGAATGAAGAGGCGACTGCCGAGACAATCAGGGATGGCCGACTGCATACAGGAGATGTGGGGTATATGGATGAAGATGGGTATGTCTTTTTGTTGGATCGTCTCAAAGATCTGATCATCTGTAATGGCTATAATGTTTATCCTCGGAACATAGAAGAGGCGATTAATCGCCATCCTGTCGTCGAAGAGGTGACAGTTATCGGTATCCCTGACAAAAAACATGGGGAGATCCCAAAGGCCTTTATCAAATGCCATGCAGGGCAAGAACTGGAAGAAGAAGAACTCTTGGAGTTTTTAAAGAAATATTTGTCCCCAATGGAAATGCCACGGGAAATGGATTTCAGAGACATGTTACCCAAGACGATGATTGGTAAGCTTTCTAAAAAAGAGCTCCGGCAGGAAGAAAGTGCTCGAAGTAAACCTGAATTAGCTCAAAATTAAACTCAGATGAAAGCACCGAGAAAGCACTCGGAAAGCACCGAGAAAGCACGGAGAAAGCACCGAGAAAGCACCGAGAAAGCACCGAGAAAGCAAAGGATGATCAAATGGTAGATATTGTAATTGCAGGTTATGCGCGGTCCGCTTTTCACTTTGCGCACAAGGGAGCGCTTTCGAAGGTTCGGCCTGATGATCTCGTCGCTCAAGTGATCAAGGGGCTGGTTCATAAGACGGGGATAGAAGGAGGCGCATTAGAGGCAGTTTTTATGGGCTGTGCCTTTCCCGAAGGAGAACAAGGTCTCAATGTCGCCCGCCTCGCAGTGTTCCTTGCAGATTTGCCTCAATCGGTTGGAGGGGCGACCGTCAATCATTTCTGTGGATCTTCTATGCAGGCCATTCATATGGCTGCGGGAGCAATATCCATGGGCGCAGGTAATGCTTATATTTGCGCCGGGATTGAATCCATGTCTCGCGTGCCGATGATGGGATTTAATCCTCTTTTGAACCCTGTGTTGGCGAAAGATTTCCCTCCTGCTTTTGTTTCCATGGGCGAAACAGCCGAAAATGTTGCTGACAAATACGGACTAACACGCAAGGACCAAGACAGTTTCTCTCTGGAAAGTCACCAGAGGGCTGAGCTTGCTCAGGAAGCTGGAAAGTTAAGAGAAGAGATCATCTCCGTAGAAGATGAGAGCGGTGCGGTAATTGATCAGGATGGCTGCATTCGGGGCGGAAGTACGCTGGAAGGGCTTAGTGGCCTTGCGCCAGCCTTTAAGGAAGAGGGGAGTGTAACCGCAGGAAGCGCATCCCCCCTAACTGATGGAGCTTCTGCTGTTATTGTCTGTACATCCGATTTTGCCAAAGAGCAGGATCTTGATGTTCTGGCAAAAATTCGAAGCATTGCGGTTGCGGGCTGTGCGCCTCAGATCATGGGCATAGGCCCCGTTGCAGCAACGAACAAAGCTCTGTCACGGGCAGGGATTACGATCAAGGACCTCGATGTTATTGAGCTAAACGAAGCTTTCGCCAGTCAGGCTTTGGCCTGTATTTCTGATTTGAAGATTGATACTAGCAAGGTGAATTTGGATGGCGGAGCGATTGCGCTCGGGCATCCGCTTGGCGCGACAGGCGCTCGAATAACAGGCAAAGCCGCTCAACTTCTCAAACGCGAAGGGGGCAATTTTGCCCTCGCCACACAATGCATTGGCGGCGGACAGGGCATAGCAACCGTTCTGGAGGCTGCTGAATGAGCTCTATAGAGAGGGTTGCCGTCATCGGTGCTGGCGTTATGGGCGCTGGGATCGCAGCTCAGGTGGCCAACGCAGGCGTTGAAGTCTTGTTGTTTGACCGCCCTCAGGAAGAGGGGAGCGATCGAAACGCAATTGCGCAAGGAGCTATTGCCAGTTTGTTAAAGAGCAATCCTGCCGCGCTTATGAGCAAACGGAATGCCCGTTTGATGACACCGGTTAACACCGAAGATGATTTGGAGAAGCTTGGAACCTGTGACTGGATCATAGAAGCCATCATCGAAGATGTCGGCATCAAGCAGGGGCTTTATCGGCAGTTGGATGAGCACAGAAAAGCGGGATCGATAATCTCGTCCAACACCTCAACCCTCCGTCGTAAGGATCTGGTCGAGGGGATGTCGTCGGATTTTAGCCGTGACTTTCTCATTACGCATTTTTTTAATCCCCCGAGATACATGCGGCTGTTGGAGCTTGTGGGCGGAGAAGAGACGCCTGATGACCTTATGGAACTGGTTGATGATTTCTGTGATCGGAAACTCGGAAAAGGCGTGGTTCGCTGTAAGGATACCCCTGGATTTATCGCCAATCGGATCGGAATTTTCTGGTTACAATGCGCTGTCGTTGAAGCGATGGACCAAGGGATTTCAATTGAGGTTGCGGATGCTGTGATC
>MABB01000056.1:3566-12124 GCA_002162915.1 Rhodospirillales bacterium 47_12_T64 | reverse complement strand
GGGTTCTCCAACCGTATGGTTGACACTGCTGTCGCCCTGGGGCTTAGCCTCTAGGTCTACTTGATCAGGAGGAGGTAGAGGGCTTCCTCCTGATCTTTTTTTATGTCTTCATTTTACGGTGAAAATAAATTTTGGTAATTGGTCGGCACGGATAGGCGTGCCGTTTCTGTGTTTGGAGTTTCGCTGATTGAGACAAAACTGTCGTCGTTAAGCCAAGCAATTGTAACAGAAAAATGCTATGATATTTAGTGCAGGTTATCGTCCTGTGATGAAATAAAATGAAAAGGTTTCAGGAATGAAGCGTAAGCGCCTTTGTAAGATTGTTGCGACTCTCGGCCCGGCGAGTTCTGAGAAAGAGACCATTGCGGCTCTTTTTGACGCTGGTGTTGATACTTTCCGTCTGAATTTCAGTCATGGAACACATGAAGATCACAAGGTTCGCTATGATCTCATCCGTGAAGTGGAAAAAGAAGTCGGCCGCCCAATTGCTGTGCTGATGGATCTTCAGGGACCAAAGCTTCGTGTTGGACGGTTTGTGAATGATTCTGCTGAGTTGATTAATGGCAGCACATTCCGCCTGGATATGAAAGATGAGCTTGGTGATACGAGCCGTGCAACCTTGCCGCACAAAGAGATCTTTCAGGCGATTGAACCAGGTACTGAGCTTCTGCTTGATGATGGTCGGATTTGCCTGCGAGTAACTGCGGTTACGGATAAAGAAGCCGTCACGGAAGTTATTGTGGGTGGCGTCTTGTCTAACAATAAGGGCGTAAATGTTCCCGGTGTTATTCTGCCGCTTTCTGCTCTTACGGAAAAAGATCTCCTGGATATGGAATTCGGTCTGGAGCTCGGCTGTGATTGGTGTGCGCTTTCATTCGTTCAACGCCCCGAGGATATCATTGAAGCGAAACGACTGGTTAAAGGTCGTGCCGGCGTTATGGCAAAGCTTGAAAAGCCTTCTGCAATTGAGCAGTTGGAGGAAATTGTCGAGTTGACTGATGCTGTTATGGTTGCGCGTGGTGATCTTGGCGTTGAGCTTCCCCCGGAAAACGTACCTGTGCTTCAAAAGCGAATTGTTCGGGTTTGTCGGGAGCATGGGAAGCCAGTTATTGTGGCGACCCAGATGCTTGAGACCATGGTTTCTGCACCAACACCGACAAGGGCAGAGGCTTCAGATGTTGCAACGGCCGTTTATGATGGTGCTGATGCCGTTATGCTTTCAGCTGAATCAGCAAGCGGAGCTTATCCGCTTGAAGCTGTTGCGATGATGAACCGTATTATCGAAACAATCGAACAAGATCCGCTCTATCTAAAGTTGGTGCACGCTGATGAATTAGCGCCTAACCCAACTGAGGGTGATGCAATTAGCGATGCGGCACGCCAAGTGGCTGATCTTATTAGTGCGAAGGCCATTGTTACCTTTACGACAACGGGTAGTACCGCCTTCCGTGCTGCGCGAGGGCGTCCTAATACACCTTTGCTTGGCCTGACACCGGACCTTCGTGTCGCACGAAAAATGGCCTTGATCTGGGGTGTTCACTCGGTGAATACGCGCGATGTGAGCAGCTTTGGCGAGATGGTGGGTAAATCAACCCGTATCGCACGACGTGAAGGCTTCTGTGAGAACGGTGATAAAATTGTTGTAACAGCTGGTGTGCCTTTTGGTACGCCGGGCTCAACGAACAATCTCCGTATCGCGACTGTGGGCCAGCATGAAAAGCCTGACCCAGTTGCGTAGCTATACTGTACAGTATGACCCATCCTGGAACTTATTGACGGGACAGTAATTATTGATGAAGAGGCAGCCGGTGGGCTGCCTTTTTTATAACTTGTCGATGGGGATCTTTAGGTAGCGTTCGCCATCATCTTCTGCGGGAGGAAATGCCCCTGCGCGCATGTTGACCTGGATGGAGGGTATTAAGAGGGCGGGCATGTCAAGCTGCTTGTCGCGCTCGGTTCGCATTTTGATGAACTCTTCCCTTGATATGCCGTCATTGGCGTGAAGGTTTTTCTGCCTTTGCTCTTTTACGGTTGTTTCCCAGGCGATTTTCCGGCCATTGGGGGCGTAGTCATGACAGGTAAAGAGGCGCGTGTCGTCAGGCAACTTCAGGATTTTTTGTATAGAATCGTAAAGCTGTCCTGCGTCCCCGCCAGGAAAATCTGCACGTGCAGTTCCAAAATCTGGCATAAAAAGGGTGTCACCGACAAAGGCTATATCACCGATCAGGTAAGTCACGCAGGCGGGGGTATGACCAGGGGTGTGGGTCACTCGACAGGTAATATTGCCGAGCAAGAATTCCTCTTCATCGGAGAATAAGCGATCAAATTGCCGTCCGTCAGCTTTAAAAGAGGGTTCTGCATTGTAGATTGCTTTAAAGGTGCGTTGGATTTCGGGGGTATGGTCTCCTACCGCTGTGATTCCACCAAGCTGGTCCTTTAAGTAGGGGGCAGCACTTATGTGATCTGCATGAACATGAGTTTCCAATATCCACTGGCAACTGAGCTTAAGATCTTTAAGTCTTTTGGCGATAACTTCGGCGCTCGTTGTTGAGGTTCGACCTGAGTTGGCGTCAAAGTCGAGCGCGGAATCAATCACTGCCGCTTGTGCCGACTGGGGATCCCAAACCAAATATGAAATAGTGTTACTGGCCTCGTGAAAAAATGCTTCAACTTGAGCCTGCATTCCTGCCTCCGTATTTCAGGTTTCTCTAAAGTATCATAGCATTTGACTCTTATATAGCAATATTGATATGTATTGAAATATGAATATAAAGAATATGGAAGTCTCTGTTGGTAAAGCCTGTGCTCTTTTAAGGGCGTTGGCGAATGAGCGAAGATTAATGATTTTATGTCAACTGGTCGAGCAGGAGAAATCAGTGGGTGTCCTCGCTGAACAGTTGGGTATTGCTCAGGCCATGATTTCACAACAACTGACAATCTTGAAGAAAGAAGGCCTCGTGCGCTCAAGGCGTCAGGGACAGAGTATTTTCTATACTTTGGATAATGACGCTGCAGTGAAAATATTACAAACACTGTACGAAACCTATTGTCCGTCCGAGTAAAAACCAAAACTGGTGAAAAGTTGATGTGTGATCCATGGAACTGATTATTAAAAAAATCCGACCTTCAGATTTTGTCAAGCGTATGAAAAATGATGATATACTTTTGATCGATATTAGGAGTGCCCAGGAGCATAAAGACGAACATATTGAGGGAGCCTTTAACATTCCTTTGGAAGAATTTGCGAATAAGAATTTTTCGGATGACCATGGTAAAGTGGCGGTGCTCTATTGCCGAGGAGGATACCGGACAGCGCAAGCAACGGGGCTTCTTCAGAATCAGTCTTTCAAAGAAATTTTAATTCTTGAAGGGGGAATCGCAGCCTGGAAGGCAAAGGGCTTAACGACTAAAAAGACAACAAGGGCGCCTATAGATATTATGCGCCAGGTTCAAGTCATTGCAGGCAGTCTTGTTTTTCTTGGTGTGATCTTGGGATTTTTTCTTAATCCTGTCTTTCTCCTTATTTCCGGCTTTGTTGGGGCTGGATTGGTTCTTGCGGGTGTTTTCGGGTTTTGTGGGATGGCGCGGGTTTTGAGCTTGATGCCATGGAATAAGAGGACGACTTCTTAAGAGAAGAGGCGGATGAAAATTATATAAAAACCCGCTGATATTTAATAGTTTTATAACTCTCACCGTATATTCTTTTGGCTTGTCTTTAGCCGTGCCTGTTTAATAGATGATGGCACGAATTTTGTGGTGGCGCAGGTTTCCTTTGTCAATAAATCAAGAAAATAAACGCGCACGAATTCTCGTGGTTAGTGATGATCAGGATTTCTTGACTGATTTCTTTGCCAGCCTGCGGGATATTGGGTTTCTCAACATTTCGAGTTCTACGGGGTGTGATTTTACAGAAAACCTCAAGCCCGAACTCTTGATGTTTGATGCCGATTTTTTAGATGAAAATTTAAAAAATGTTCTCAGCCAATTGAGGCGTTTGCCTCTGCAGGATGCTTGTCCTGTCCTGTGTATTGAAAAAGAGGGATGTGATTTATTTGATGAGGAGAGTATTTCTCTTTTCGACGATATAATTTCCTTTCCGCAAAATTTAAATCGACTGGGGTTGTGCTGTTTCTCTTTGTTGAATAGCTCACGAGATCGCCGAGCTTGGGATATGGATCGTCAGCGGTTAGAGGGAGAGCTAAAAAAGAAAACGCAAAAGGCTGATCTGGCTCTGGTTCTTTTGAAGCAGGCTGAGAGAAAAATTTTAGAACAAAACCCTGATCTTCCCGAGCAAAACCGGGAAAATAATAACATTATTGCTGATATGAGCCATGAGCTGCGTACCCCTTTAAACGCAATTTTAGGTTTCTCAGAGATCATGAAACAGGAACGTTTGGGCTCGCTGGGGCACGAAAAGTATCTTGGATACGCTGGTGACATTCACAATGCCAGTAAGCATCTGTTGGGTATTGTAAATGATGTCCTTGATCTGGCAAAAACAGAAGCAGAAGAAGAAAATCTTCAGATTACAGAAATATCTGTTTTGGATGCCGTCAATGAGACAATGAGAATGATGGCCTTACTCGCAGAAGAGTCCGGGATTGAACTCTCTGTGAATATTGCGGATGATTTTCCAGGTCTTAAAACAGATGAAAGGCGCTTCAAGCAAGTCTTAACAAATCTTGTCACGAATGCAGTCAAATTTACGCGCCGGGGCGGGCGAGTGAGTGTCGAAGGCCAGGTTGATGCCGAGGATGGTGCGGTTTTGATGATTATTCGGGATAATGGCATAGGAATGTCTGCCAAAGAACTTGCTCTGGCTCTAACCCCTTATGGCCAAATTCTGGCAGCGCAAACACACACGCATGTAAGAGGCACAGGTCTTGGACTACCAGTGTCGAAAAGGTCTGTAGAGGCTTTGGGAGGGGATTTTCTGATCACGAGCGAACCGGGATTAGGGACTGCGATTACGTTGAGATTCCCGCCAGATCTTGTGGTGAGTAAAGAGTAGTATTGCGGAACTTCAGTGCTGATTTTTGTTCTGGTTTGAGATTGACGGCTTGTGGCGGGTGATTTTTTTTCCCTTGAGCGGGACTTTTTTTTCATCCTGATCGGCTCTTACCTGTTCAAGCGAACGCAGTGGCCTTGCTAAATAAGGGCTAGAAACGGCTGAAAGCGAAGGTTTCATCATTTTATCCACAGAGTTGTCCACAAGATGTGGTGGTGTGTATGATTAGATATACACAACTTAGGGTGGTTTGGGAAGAATTTAAATCAAGAGTAGTTATTTGTTCACATAATTCATTTTAAGTTGTGTTTTCGGCACCTGGCCTTATGAGTATTTTGGATTCTCTACCAACTGTATCTTGACCAAGTGGCTGTTAGACCCCAAGTTCAATATGAGTTGTGATGCTGGGTTTCAGATCACGAAATATAAAATGGCTGCCTTATGGGGCTAAAGAAGAAATGAGCCTTGCTCTATCGAGGAGGTACTGGTGACGAGATTGTCTCTTTTTAATAGTCCACTAATGTTAGGTTTTGAGCAGTTTGAACAAGCGGTGGATATGATTTCCAAAACTGCGGCAGACGGTTATCCCCCTTATAATGTAGAAAAAGTAAGTGAAAATAAAATTCGAATAACGCTTGCTGTTGCTGGTTTTGCGCCGGAAGATATGCAAGTTCAAATTGAAAACAACCAGCTTGTTATCCGAGGAAAAGCAAAACCAGAAGAGAATAAAGAGTATCTTCACAGGGGAATTGCCGCGCGGCAATTTCGCCGTGCATTTGTTCTCGCCGATGGTATAGAAGTGATCGATGCAAAACTTGATAATGGATTACTGCACGTCGATTTAGAGCAGCCTCTCCAAAACGTAACTATTCGCAATATAGAAATTCAAACGAATAAAATTCAAGTAAAGCCGGCTGTGATTGAGGATAATCAGGATTAATTCTAAAAAGAAATAATTCTGATTGATGGTTCCTTAAGAATAAGAAATTATGGTGTAAGAATGCTCTGCTGTCTTCGAACTAAAACAGCAGAAACTGAGGTTGGAAAAAGTGATGATGATAAAGCAAGTTATTTCAGAATTAATGACAGATCAGGATATGACAGCTTTGGGCCTGGAAGTTGTGGCCTATGTAAAGCCTGTTGATGTCGAGGGTGACGCTTGCTTTGGTATATTTGCAGCAGATGGTACAGAAATCACTGTCGTTGGGGATCGCGATGTTGCTTTCGCAGCCGTACGCCAACAAGATCTCGAACCACTAAGCGTGCATTAGCTTAAGTTTCTGAAAGCTAAACTTTACTCTTGAATTGAAAAAGGCCCCATAACGGAGCCTTTTTTATTTATGTGAACTAACCTCTACTTACTTAAGCGGCGTGACTGGTTGTTGTTGCACTTAAAAGTGCATAGATACCGTCGTCACTTTCAGTCCCCCGTAACTTCTCACAGGTGGCTGCGTTTCGTAAAAAACGCGATACCCGTGCGAGGGCCTTAAGATGGTCTGCCCCAGCTGTTTCGGGGGCGAGTAACAAGCAGATCAGGTCGACAGGTTGTTCGTCTATAGAATCGAAATCAATTGGGCGTTCCAATTTAACAAAGAATCCATAGAGCTTGTCGAGATTGGGAAGCTTGCCATGAGGGATGGCAATTCCTTGTCCAATTCCGGTTGTTCCAAGTTTCTCTCGTTCGATCAGGACATCAAAGATATCCCGCTCTTCTGAGCCTGTAATTTTTGCCGCCCGCTTTGCAATCTCTTGAAGAAATTGTTTTTTACTATTGGCGCGCAAGTCAGCGGCCACTGCATTCGGGCCGATAAGGTCGGTTAATTCCATTACATAAAGTCTTTAGCTGTTACGTGCTTTGGCTTTTAGTGGGGTCGACCCAGCCAATATTTCCATCAGAACGGCGGTAGATCATATTCAACCCTCCGTGCTTGCTGTTGCGAAACATCATCGCCGGGAGATCTTCCAGATCCATACGCATCACTGCAAGGCCGGCTGTCAAGGTCGGGATTTCAGCTGCCATTTCAGCCACAATCAAGGGGCTGTCTTCAGCGGTTGTCTCGTCTTGCTCATCTCTCTCCTGCTCGCCAGATAGGATATAATGCTGGGCATGAGTTGCTTCTTTGCCACCTTCGGCATGATCATCGCGTAATTTACGCTTATGACGGCGCAAGCGTTTAGACAATCGCTCGGCAGCCAGATCAAATGCAGGGTACGGCTCTCCTGCTTCACCATTAGCCTCTAGTCGGATATTTTTACCAACGTGTGCGACCACTGTCGCACGGTAGAGATACGCATTTTTGGATAAGGTGACATTTACATCAATTGCATCACCAAAATACTTATTCAGTGTGGCAGAAAGATTATCTTTAATATGAGTGCGCAGCGCGTCGCCAACGTCGAGCTGCTTGCCTTTAACGGAAAGCTGCATGTGAACAAATTCTCTGAATTGTTAAGGGGGTTAGCGTAATGGCTATATGTGCCAATCAAGCCCCGCTATCTGGGGCGGCACCATAGTGTCGTCGCCTATAGGAGTCAAGGACAGTAGGTAGAACCATGTTTTCCTCTCGTTATAGTAAACGACTAATGTAGTGTATCACAGTCTCTAGAGCTGAGTCGATTTTGTTAAGAGAAAAAATTATAAAGTAAGTTTCTTTTCTCGGCGACGCTGAACGGATGATGGAATTCCCAGTGCCTCGCGATATTTTGCAATGGTTCGCCTTGCGATATCAATCCCTTCAGCCTTTAGTTTTGTGACAAGGGCATCATCGGAGAGGATTTTTTTAGGGTCTTCTTCGTCGATTAGTCTTTTTATTCTGTCCCGAACAGCTTCGGAAGAATAGGTACTGCCATTATCACCGCCAATAGAAGAGGTGAAAAAATATTTCATTTCGTAGGTGCCCCGGGGAGTCACCATGTATTTATTGGATGTCACTCTACTGACAGTAGATTCGTGCATCTCGATTACTTCGGCAATGTCTTTCAATGTCAGGGGTTTTAGAGCCTGAACTCCTTTTTGCAAGAATCCATCTTGCTGGCGCACAATTTCTGTTGCCACTTTTAGTACAGTGGTTGCTCTTTGGTGAAGAGCCTTGATCAACCAGTTGGCGGATTGCAATTGTTCTGAGATATAAGATTTATCGTCTTTGGATCGTGCTTGTTCTGAAACGTTACCGTAATACTTATTGTTAATGAGCACTTTTGGTAAAGCGTCACTGTTTAATTCAATATGCCATCCCCCGGCGCGATCGGACTTGATAATGACCTCGGGGATAAGAGTTTCTGCTTCACTGGTGTCAAAAGCTGCTGCAGGTCTTGGGTTGAGGGCTCTTATTTCCGCAATCATCTCTGTGATGTCTTCGTCGTCAACGTCACAAACGCTGCGGAGGCCTTTTAAATCTCGCTTTGCCAGGAGATCAAGGTTGTCCAGTAAGGCTTGAATCGCTGGATCAAGCCGATTTTTTTCTTTCAATTGAATTGCAAGGCATTCAGCAAGGTCTCGAGCGCAAATACCAACGGGATCAAAATCCTGTAGAATTCCTAGAACAGACTC
>MABB01000056.1:0-3525 GCA_002162915.1 Rhodospirillales bacterium 47_12_T64 | reverse complement strand
CGAGATTGGCTTTCATATAGCCGGATTCATTTATTTGGTCGATGAGGTGAAGACCGATAAGCCGCTCGGTTGGAGAATCAATCTCCATATGAAGCTGTTCGCGCAAATGATCACGGAGCGTGATTGTCTCTTTCAGCCGATTTTCAAGCGAATAAGATGCGTCTTCAAAGCGAGTGTTTCCTCCAGGTCCCCAGTTTGAGAAAGACGTATTATCGTCTTGCCATTGGTTGTCGGGACTACTGTCGTAATAGTTGTCGAACTCAGTATCTAAGGGTGCCTGATTACTATCGGGCAAGGTCTCGGCATTGGATAGTTCCAGTGAATCAGGTTGGGGCGTTTCGTTTTCTGAAGGAGTAGCTGCAGCGGAATGCAGATCATTATTCTCTGTCTCAGGAAGGCTTGAATTCCCGGTACCGTCATCTTTGTCTAGGAGTGGATTTTGCTCCACTTCCTGCTGAACATAATCGGCAAGCTCCATGTTCGACAGTTGCAAGAGTTTTATAGCCTGCTGTAACTGCGGTGTCATGACGAGGCTTTGACTCTGCCTCAGCTCTAATCTTTGCGATATTGCCATAGGTATAACCCTTAAAGGCTAAACCTTTCCCCAAGGTAAACACGACGTACATCATCGTTGTTTACGATTTCGCTAGGAGTTCCCTCCATAAGCACCATTCCATCATGAATGATATAAGCCCTATCAACAATATCCAGCGTTTCGCGAACATTGTGATCGGTGATTAAGACGCCAATCCCACGATCTTTAAGGTGGATAACAAGCTCCCTAATATCGCCAACAGCAATCGGGTCGATACCAGCCAGGGGTTCGTCAAGCAGGATAAAGCTTGGATCTGAAGCTAGAGCACGCGCAATTTCCACACGGCGACGCTCTCCACCGGAAAGGGCTATCGCTGGGGTGTTGCGTAGATGTGTGATGGAAAACTCGGCTAACAAGCTATCTAATTTTGCTTCTCTTTTACTTCTTACAGGTTCAACGACCTCCAGAACGCCTCGAATGTTTTGTTCAACAGAGAGGCCGCGAAAAATCGAGGCTTCCTGAGGAAGGTAACCAATACCCATGCGAGATCGTCGGTACATCGGGAGGTCGGTAATATCTTGGTTATCAAGTGTCACCCAGCCCGAATCAGGTGAAAGTAATCCGGTAATAATATAAAAGCTCGTCGTTTTACCGGCACCATTCGGGCCAAGAAGTCCAACGACTTCCCCGCGTTGCACACGCATGGAAACGGCTCTGAGAACAGGTCTTTTTTTGAAACTTTTGCCAATATTGGTGACCATAAGTCCCTGATTGTCAGCAATAAGAGACGGTTTGGGTTTCTTATCCTGATTTGCTGCTTCTTGCCGCTTATCTGTCATTCAACTCTGCCGTTATCAATCAATGCACGTGGAGTACGTGATACACCATTATAATGAGGTATTATTTTTTCTTTTTACTTGAGGGAAGAATTAAACCACGAACAGGTTCGCCACTTGTGCTTACAAGCTTACTAACGCCTGTTGCGAGGTTGAATTGCGCTTCGTCGCCATTCATTTGGTTTTCCCCTTGGGTTACTTTGACATTCCCAATGAGGTTCGCCAACTCCTTCTTCACATAATATATACCCTTGTCGCCAGTAGCGTATTCAGTTTTAGTTGCCACTCGAACATCGCCGAGGGCATCAATGCGGTCTAATTCCAGTTTATTCTCGGCATCACGAACAAAAAAAGCCGTTAGCATATTGCCTCGAACACGTTTATCTTCCCGGATCGCAACGGCGTTGCCACGCGCAACGGCGATCTGCTTCTCTTCCCAATACTCGAGGCTGTCTCTGGCCGTAATGGTATCGGCACCACTGACCATGCGCAGGTTTTGGCCTGTGAGTACCATAACCTGCTTGTCGATGTCGTAGACACCATTATCACCATAAGCGGTTTCACCGGGTGAGACTATTTTGACATCCCCGACAGCATCGACGCGGTAGATCTCGGTACCGCCATCAACGCCTTCCCTGTAATGTGCGATTAATTGGTTGCCAAATACTTCGAGCTCACCTTGTGCGGCACGGGCATTCCCGCTGGCCACATACTGTTTAAGGTCTCTGCGCCATTCAATGCCTTCATCGGCGTTAATCTCAAGAGGAACGTTACTGCTGCCAAGGCCTTCTGTGAGTGCTTGTGCGAAAATGGAGTGCGGGATGGTTATCGCTGTTGCAAGCAAGATAAGGGCAGATGCTAGACGTTTCATTGTTTCAAGGCCTCCTGAGCCCCAGGAAGGATGATCAATCTGCTCTTTCCTGTAAAGGTGACGCGCTGTCCCCTGTCAGTGATAACAAAACCTTCGGATTTAATGGTCCCCGCCGGCCCATGACCTTCAACAGGTAATTGTCCAAAGGCGGAGCCAGATTTGGCATCAAACGTTGCTTCTTCGGTGACAATTTGAAATCCCTGGTCTTGAAATATATTCACATTGCCATTTAAGTTGAGATATTTTTCATCCCGATCATACATCCCTGACTGAGCCGTGAGGGCGAGCCAAGTGCCGTCTTCCAGGGTGATGTCCGCTTTTGGCAGTGTCAGAAAGATCTCGCTCTCACGTTCACTGGATTGCTCTGCAAGATCAGCAATTATGGTATAGGGTTGATTGCTGTCATCAAGGCCAAGATATTTTGGATTTAAGGCACTGAGAGTATCCGGTGTTGTTGATTCGAGAATACTGTTCCCGATCGCAGTTCCTTCTGAAATGACCTGCTTTTCCAGTTGAGGCCAGACAATTACGAGTAAGACAAGTACAATGGCAAAGAAGGGGAGGGTGACTTTGGCGATACTTACAAAGACGCTATAGGCGTTGCCCCCCGAAAAACTTGGGGGTTTAACTGGCGTTGCCGCATCAGGCATCGTCTTGCCAATATCCACTATATTCTCTGTTGATCTTTGTGAAGACTTCATTCCAACATGCAATCTCAGGCAATTCCTGCGCGGAGGCAATCATGTATGTGAATTATTCCGACAGGAAGTCCGTTTTCAGTTACAAAAAGACTTGTGATTGATCTCTCGTTCATTTGGCCGAGAGCCTCTACAGCCAGAGCATTGGGGCGTGTGGTTTTAGGGGCGCTGGTCATGACTGCTTCTGCTGTCATGGATAGTAAATCTGAATCCATGTGGCGGCGCAAATCGCCATCAGTAATGATGCCCTTCAGCTCTCCCTGACTATTGGTCACGCCAATACAGCCAAAGGCTCGACTGGTCATGATGAGGATTGTTTCCGTCATTGACATCTCTCCTGCACAAAGCGGGAGCTGCTGTGCATGCATGACGTCAGAAACTTTTAGAAGCTGTGTCCCGAGCGAGCCACCGGGATGGAATACCTTGAAATCGTGGGGTTGGAAGTTTTTTTGCTCCATAAGGGCAATGGCAATGGCGTCGCCAAGGGCAAGTGACATTGTGGTTGATGTCGTTGGCGCCAGGCCGTGAGGGCAGGCTTCGGGCAGAGAGGGTAAAATAAGAGCAACATCTGCGGCTTCTGCCAAT
>MABB01000002.1:11245-12336 GCA_002162915.1 Rhodospirillales bacterium 47_12_T64 | reverse complement strand
GTGAGGCAGATAAGAGCAACAAATACGAGATAGCCATTGACGTTGAACAACAGTCCTAGTGCGAGTGTCTGCCAGACAACATCCTGAGGGGCAGCGTCTATAAACTGCGGGAGGAAGGCCAACATAAAAAGACCGATTTTGGGATTGAGCAAATTTGTTGTTGCTCCCTCCAGTATTATCTTAAAAGCTTTATTCTTTTTGGGCTGCCCGCTCGATTTAGCTTCATCTTCATTAGGTTTACTCGTCAAGATCTTGAAGGCGATATAAAACAGATAGAGCGCCCCAGCTATTTTAAGAACAAGAAATGCGGTTTGGGAAGTCGCAAGCAACGCAGAAATCCCAAGGGCAGAAGCCGTGGCATGAACCATTGATCCCAAGCTGATCCCAAATGCTGCAAGCAAACCAGCCCTTTTCCCTTGATCCGTCGTCTTCGCCAGAACATAAGCCATATCCACACCAGGCGTCAGGTTGAGAGCAATCCCGGCGAGAATGAAAGGAATGAGGAGAGTGAGATCTGGGAAAATATCGAACAAGGGGTTATTCTTCTTGCCAGTTGCAAACTAACGCTGCTTAGAGTGGTGACAATAAGCCAATTTTGCTAATTCTAAAACCATTATTATGGGTATATTGCAAAGTACTATAGGGCTGAAACATTGACCTTTTCTGATCCATATGGTCAAAACATAGATAAAATAATTTAACAAAGAAACTTGTAATAAAATGTCGTCAGGACCCCAGAAGGAAAACATGGCAGAGAACTTAAATGAAAACCGTGTCTTTCTATTTGATTCTACTCTGCGCGATGGTCAGCAGACCCAGGGGGTTGATTTCTCCGTTGTGGATAAAACAGCGATTTCGCATGGGTTGGATACGATTGGCATCGATTATGTTGAAGGCGGTTGGCCTGGGGCAAATCCGACAGATAACGAGTTCTTTAATAAACGGCCTGACCTGAAATCGGCATCTTTTGTAGCTTTTGGTATGACGCGGCGTCCTGGCCGATCCGCCGAGAATGATCCCGGTTTGGCATCACTGGTAAACTCGGCGGCCGATGCTGTTTGCATTGTGGGAAAAACCTGGGATTTTCATGT
>MABB01000002.1:4548-11156 GCA_002162915.1 Rhodospirillales bacterium 47_12_T64 | reverse complement strand
TGTTTGATGCCGAGCATTTCTTCGATGGTTATAAGGCCAATCCTGAGTTTGCCATGGATTGCTTGCTGTCGGCTTATGAAGCCGGTGCCCGCTGGATTGTTCTGTGCGATACCAACGGCGGAACACTGCCGCACGAAATTCGCCGTATTGTCGGTGAAGTCACAAGCAAGATCCCGGGTACTCAAATTGGTATTCATTGTCATAATGATACTGAAAATGCCGTTGCCAACTCTCTGGCTGCTGTTGAGGCAGGTGCGCGACAGATACAGGGGACGCTCAATGGCTTGGGCGAAAGGTGCGGAAATGCCAACCTTGTATCACTGATCCCTTCTCTCAAGCTAAAAACGTCCTATGAGATCGGGGTAAGTGATGAGCAGCTTCTAAAGCTAACCTCCGTCTCCCATATGCTTGACGAGCGCCTTAATCGCGCTTCGTTGAACAACGCTGCTTATGTTGGTCAGTCTGCCTTTACCCATAAAGGTGGTTTGCACGTGTCCGCCGTTGAAAAGGACCCTAAAACTTACGAACACATTGATCCGGTAATCGTCGGTAATCGTCGTCATATCGTTGTGTCCGATCAGGCTGGGCGGGCAAACGTTGTTGCAATGTTCAGGGATATGGACATTAGTCTGGACGATCAGGACGACAGCAAAATGAATACCTTGTTGCAGCGGGTAAAAGACCGTGAATACGAAGGATATTCCTATGATGGTGCTGAAGCGAGCTTTGAGCTCTTGGCGCGACGTGCCTTTGGTGAAATCCCCAAATACTTCACCCTTACACGCTTTCGAGTTATGGATGATCGCAGGTGGGATGCGCGACAGAAATTGGTTACTGAATCAGAAGCAACGGTTACCCTTGATATCGGTGCTAAGACTATAATGGAAGTATCCATCGGAAATGGTCCGGTTAATGCGCTTGATTGTGCCTTGAGGAAAGCTCTTCTGCCATTCTATCCAGAGTTGGAAGATATGGTGTTGCTTGATTATAAGGTCAGAATTTTAACCCCTCAGGATGGCACACGTGCTGTAACTCGTGTGATGATTGAATCCGGTGATTCAACCGGGCGGCGCTGGACGACGGTGGGGGTATCGCCAAATATTATTGATGCCTCTTATAATGCGATTAACGATGGTATCACGTGGAAGCTATTCCATGAAAACGCCAAAAATAACCAAGAATAACCAGTATCAGAAGCGGAGAAAATTGTGGCCGGAACTGATTCTACTCGAATTTCCATGAGTGAAAATTCCGAGACGGGTGGTCCTGCGATCATTCTTGTGAAACCTCAGCTCGGTGAGAACATAGGCATGGTCACCAGAGCCATGCTCAATAATGGCCTGACTGAATTACGCCTTGTCAAACCTAGGGATGGCTGGCCGAACCCGGCTGCGGAAGCTTCTGCTGCTGGTGCGATTGAGGTGCTTGAGAAGGCCAAGGTGTTCGAGACGACCGAAGAGGCGGTGGCCGATCTGCACAAGGTTTATGCAACAACGGCCCGAACCCGGGATATGACAAAGCCCGTTGCTGTGCCTCATCATGCCGCGAAAGAAATGCGGGCCTTTGATCAATCAGGTCAAAAAGTCGGTGTTCTTTTTGGTCCGGAGAAAGCAGGTTTACATAATGACGATGTTGTCCTTGCTGATACGGTTATCTCTGTTCCCCTGAACCCTAAGTTTTCGTCATTAAATCTGGCGCAGGCAGTTCTGTTGATTTCATACGAATGGTATCAATTGGGGGTGGATGTTCCCGATCAGGAACTGTTGCTCGGCAGCTCTCCTCTGGCGACAAAAGGTGAGTTGGTAAATTTCTACGAACGCCTGGAAGCTGCTTTGGACGAGTCCGGCTTCCTCTGGCCACCGGAAAAACGACCAAACATGGTCCGTAATCTGCGAAATATTTTCCAACGGGCTGATCTTACAGACCAGGAAGTCAATACACTCCATGGTGTGGTGAAGACGTTAAGGCTTGGGCCACGCATTCAATCGAAGCCCAAAAAATAACTCTCTAAAAATGAAGTAAGTACGGATGCATGAAAGGGCTGAGGTGCCTCAGCCCTTTGTAATGTTTAGCTGTTGGATATAAGGTCCAGTGGCATTTTAGAGAGGTTCTCACAGCCGTCTTTGGTTACGACGACGGTTTGTCCCGGACACATGGCGGTATTGTTGTCACTATCCATGAGGATCATGTGCAGGAAGAAGACCATGTTCTCTTCCACGATCACAGGATTGTCGTGATAGAACATAGGCCAATCCATCCAGTTAGGAGCAAAGGTTGTCCCTAAACTGTATCCGGTGGCATTGAGACGGTGTTCTTGCATCCCGGCGGCATCAGCGACCCGGGCATAGGCATCAAAGACATCACCAACTGCGGCACCGGGTTTTAGCGTATCCATACAGGCTGCCATGGCATCAGTGGCGACCTTATGCATTTCGATCTGACGAAGGCTTGGTGTGCCGATCACAATCGTTCGCATCATCGCCGCGTGATAATGACGGTAGGCGCCGGCCCATTCTAAAGTGATTTGATCTTCCTTATCCAGGTGGCGACGACCTGAGAAGTAGCGACAGAGCAGGGCGTCAGCACCGGACCCGATAATAAACTCATTACCGGAATAATCACCGCCACCTTTAAAGATCGCTCCTTGCATGGCGGCAAGAATATCGCCCTCAAATGCACCGGGAACACAAAGCTCGTTTGCTTCTCGCAAAGCATTATCTGCAAGTTCAGCTGCTTGACGCACGTACCCGAGTTCAGCCGGGCTTTTAATCACACGGAGCTTACTGACGAGATCGGAGGCGTCTTCTAATCGACAAAAACACTCTAATGCAGCATAGAGACGTCGACCGTTGCGCGCGGTTAAGCCATAAGCTTCGAGCTCGACTCCAAAGGTTTTGTCTTTACCTCCGTGTTCATCAATTATTTTTCGAAGTTCGAGTTCCGGGGTTGCATCCGGACCGTCCATCCAAATCCTGATATCATCAATAACCGAAGTGTGTTTGGCTTGGCGCAGATCTGCTGATCTCGTTAGAAGTGTCATCTTTCCATCAGCCCCAAGGTAGAGGCATTGAAAGAAAACATAACCAAAAGTATCATAACCTGTCAGGTAAAACATTGATTCTTGACGGAAAATCAGCATGCCATCGAGGTTGCGTTCAACCATCGCATCGATGGTGCGCTGACGTCGCTGGGCCAGTTCCTCTTCGGAAAAGTGGATTGCCATTGGCTTAACCTTTAAAAGCGAGTAGTTCTGCAGATCTGCAGTAAAGAGTGGGATTTGCATCTTACGCCGGGTTTGCGCCCTGTACAGTAGGAAATAGGTTTGACTTTTGTATATGCATCCGTATAGTCGCGCCTGCATTCCTGGGAAAGTGGAACGGCCTAGAGCCTGCTTCCCGTCCTTAACTGGAACTACCGGGACAATAAAAACTTTAATATTAGGATATCAGAAATGTCCAAGCGTGTAGCTGCTAAGTATAAAATTAATCGCCGTCTTGGCGTTAATCTCTGGGGTCGCCCCAAGAGCCCACTAAACCGTCGTGACTACGGCCCAGGCCAGCATGGTCAGCGTCGTAAAGGTAAGACTTCTGACTTTGGTACACAGTTGATGGCCAAACAGAAGCTCAAAGGTTACTACGGTAACATTGGTGAGAAACAGTTCCGTCGTTACTTCGCAGAAGCTAACCGCCGTAAAGGTGATACAGGTGAGAACCTTGTTGGTATTCTCGAATGTCGTCTGGCTGCTGTTATTTACCGCGCCAAATTTGTTCCAACTGTTTTCGGTGCGCGTCAGTTCGTCAACCACGGCCACGTAACTGTAAACGGTAAAAAAGTAAACATCCCATCTTACATGGTTAAAGAAGGCGATGTGATCGAAGTTAAAGAGAAAAGCCGTCAGATCCCTATGGTTCTGGAAGCGGTTGATTCTGTTGAGCGTGAAGTTCCAGATTACATCTCTGTTGATAGTAAAGCGATGAAGGCTACCTTCGTACGTGTTCCTGCTCTTGCTGATATTCCTTATCCAGTTCAGATGGAACCAAACCTGATCATCGAATTTTACTCCCGCTAATAGGGACGAAAATTCCGCTGGAGTTAATCTTCGGCACAATAGGTTATCAAAAAGGGTTGCTAGCGTTGCTGGCAACCCTTTTTGCTGTTTTGTATCTGCCCTTATTTTTTGGTAATCATCAAACCAGTTGTTCGTGAAGAGACTGATGATACGTCGGGAAGAAAGATCTGCTGGGATCTAAAGGTTCTGGGATCTAAAAGTTTTTGATACCAGGTATCTGACACTCTCCTTTGATATAGACATTATCAACACGGCCAAAGCGATGTTGAGAGACGGCTAAATAGCCTTTGCAATCTTTGAAATCAATATAAGTCGTATACCCTGAATTACGGTCATCTGAACGTCCAAATGCACGTTTTTCCAGAGTTTTCTGCGACCGAATGTTTGTTTTATCTATGTGATATTTCGATAGAACTTCTTGCAGTTGTTCCGGGTACGGATTGGTAATTGCTGCGTGTGTTGTGCTGGTCAACGTAGCTAATGTGAGAAAGCTGACGGACACAACGGGGAGTACATGTTTGAAGAGTTTTGCCACAATGATTTCTTTCAAATTTAAGTTAATCAGTTCCTCTCTTGATTTACAGATAGGGATAGTTACCTTAATTTGAATTACAATTATTTGTGATCCAGAATTTGACAAATAAAAAAGCCAGCTGTGAAACACAACTGGCTTAGTAAAAACCGTCAACTTATTTCAGGACGGGACAAACACAAGTGTGCTTAAGTCGCTTGTTGTTCTTCGGTGCTAACACCTTTTTCCTGCAAGAACTGTTGAAGTTCTCCAGTCTGGAACATTTCGCGGAGGATATCACAGCCACCGACAAACTCGCCCTTAACATAGAGCTGAGGAATGGTCGGCCAGTTACTGAAATCTTTGATACCCTGGCGAATACTCGGGTCTTGAAGAACATCAATACCAGTGAATTTCACACCCAGGTGAGTAAGGATCTGGGCAGAAGTGGCGGAGAAACCGCATTGTGGGAATACTGGTGTACCTTTCATGAAAAGCACAACTTCGTTTTCAGTTACTTCCTGACGAATGCGTTCAGAAACAACGTTATCCATAAGGTTCATTCCTTGATCGTGTTAATTAAAAGCGACTTTTGAAAGTCTTTGGCGTCAGGTCTCTGGCATCAACTTTGTGGCGCAGAGGTCTGTAGTGCCAATGCATGTAATTCGTTGCCCATACGCCCTTGCAAGGCTTGATAGACCATCTGGTGCTGTTGCACTCTGGTCTTGCCCTGAAAAGCGGGGGAGACAACATAAGCTGCATAGTGATCACCATCACCACGAAGGTCTTCGATGGTTACATCAGCTTCGGGCAGCGCGTCCCGAATCAATGTTTCGATCTCTGCAGGGTTCATCGGCATATATACAGTCCTTGTTCTCAATTCTCCAGTCAGGTCGGGTTCCATTTTTAATGGATTCTCAACCAATCCAGATACCACACTACAAAGCTTGTTAGAAAAGATCTACAGGAGAGGCATCTTTATCCTCTCCTGTAGGAATTTTCTTTTGACTAACTGATACCAGCTATCCGGCCATATAGTTTGGTAACCATGCTTCGTTCACATTGTGAAGCTCTGATACGGATATGGTACTGCCACCCGGCAGGGTCAAGCCATTACCACCCGTGCGGCCAATAACCACGGCAGAGACACCTACGCCTTCAGCAGATTCTAGTAAGCTTTCAGCATCGCCTACGGATATGAGATAGCGTCCTTGATCTTCACCAAATAGCCAAGCTGTTGTCGGTACGTCGTTATCGGCAGGCTTGATAACTTCTGCACCCATTTTCGATGCAATAGCCATGTCGGCAATCGCAGCTGCAAGGCCACCGTCAGATAAATCGTGACAACTTTCAACGAAACCAGCTTCAATCTGGGAGCGAACAAAATCACCATTCTTGCGTTCGGCGGCAAGATCGACAATTGGGGCATTACCCTCACGACGACCTTCGATGACATCAAGGTATATTGACATGCCCATGTGACCGGTTGTGTCGCCGATAAGAACAAGACTTTCGCCTTCTGAGCCGAAAGTAACAGTCGCTGTTTTTTCTGAATCCATGAGAAGGCCAACACCTCCGATGACAGGTGTTGGCAAAATACCTTTACCATTGGTTTCATTATAAAGCGAAACGTTACCGGATACGACTGGATAATCAAGAGCGAGACAAGCATCCCGCATTCCTTCGATACAACCAACAAACTGTCCCATTATTTCGGGACGTTCCGGGTTGCCAAAGTTCATGTTATCCGTGATCGCCAGTGGTGTGGCACCAACAGCTGTGAGATTGCGATAAGTCTCTGCAACGGCTTGTGCACCACCTCGGACCGGGTTGGCCTTGCAATAGCGAGGGGTACAGTCGGACGTTACTGCCAGAGCACGGTCTGATCCGTGAATCCTAACAACACCAGCATCCCCACCCGGACGTTGGATCGTATCCCCCATCACCATGTGATCGTACTGTTCCCACACCCAGCGGCGGCTGGACATGTTCGGCGAACCAATCAGGGTTTTAAGGGTTTCAGTTGTA
>MABB01000002.1:0-4535 GCA_002162915.1 Rhodospirillales bacterium 47_12_T64 | reverse complement strand
TGATATCCGCAGGAAGGATGTCTTCTGAATCCGGGGTTGGTACCCATGGACGATCGTATTCTGGTGAATGGTGAGCCAGTGGCTTGATCGGAAGATCACCAATGATTTCGCCATTGTATTTGAGCACCATACGCTTGCTGTCGGTTAAAGTGCCGATAACAGCAAAGTCGAGGTCCCACTTTTCCATAATTGCCTGAGCGACGTGCTCTTCGCCGGGCTTGAGGATGAGCAGCATACGTTCCTGACTTTCAGAAAGCATCATCTCGTAAGGGGTCATGCCTTCTTCGCGCTGTGGAACCTGATCGAGTTCCAGCTCAACGCCCATATCGCCTGAAGAGGCCATTTCGAAAGAAGAAGAGGTGAGGCCAGCTGCACCCATATCCTGGATTGCAACAATCACATCTGTTTGCATGAGCTCAAGGCAGGCTTCGATCAAGAGTTTTTCTGTGAAGGGATCTCCGACCTGAACGGTAGGACGCTTTTCATCAGAATCATCGTCGAATTCTGCAGAGGCCATAGTCGCACCATGGATGCCGTCACGACCGGTTTTTGAGCCGACATAAACAACAGGATTACCAACACCGGAAGCCTGAGCTGTAAAAATGCGATCTGTTTTTGCCAAGCCAACAGTCATCGCATTTACGAGGATGTTACCGTTGTATGAAGGGTCAAACTCTACTTCGCCGGCAATCGTTGGGACACCGACACAATTACCATAGCCGCCGACACCGGCAACGACGCCAGAAACGAGATGGCGCGTTTTAGGATGATCAGGCTCGCCAAAGCGCAAGGCGTTTACATTGGCAATTGGACGTGCACCCATTGTGAATACATCACGCAGGATACCACCAACACCGGTTGCGGCGCCTTGATAGGGTTCAATAAAACTCGGATGATTATGGCTTTCCATCTTAAAGATAGCTGCATTGCCTTCGCCAATATCAATGACGCCAGCATTTTCACCTGGGCCCATGATAACTTGTGGTCCTTCGGTGGGAAGCGTTTTGAGCCATTTTTTTGAAGACTTGTAGGAACAGTGCTCAGACCACATAACGGAGAAGATGCCGAGTTCAAGCAAGTTCGGCTCGCGTCCCATAATCTCGAGTACGAGAGCGTATTCTTCTTTGTTCAGGCCGTGCTCGGCAACAATTTCAGGGGTAATTTCACTCATCTTTTCATCACCTTATGAAAGTGCCGCAACGAGGCTGTCAAACATTGGACGGCCATCAGTACCACCAAGGGAGGTTTCACATAGTCGTTCTGGATGTGGCATCATGCCAAGGACGTTGCCTTTAGTGTTATAGATGCCTGCAATGTTGTTCAAAGAACCATTCGGATTGGAGGCAGCATTAACAGTACCGTCTTCCGCGCTATAACGGAACGCAACCTGTCCGCCATCTTCCAAAGCTTTAAGACCTTCACTATCGACAAAATAATTGCCATCGTGATGGGCGACTGGAATACGAATGTTTTGGCCTGCAGTATATTGCTTGGTAAAGACTGTATCGTTTCGTTCGACCTTCAGGTGAACATCTCGACAGACAAACCGCAGGTCACTGTTACGCATAAGAGCGCCTGGAACCAGTCCGCATTCAGTTAAGATCTGGAAGCCGTTGCAGATACCAAGAACGGGTACACCCTTGTTTGCGCGGGCGACAACTTCCTTCATTACGGGTGATTTTGCAGACATGGCACCACAGCGAAGGTAATCACCATAAGAAAAACCACCAGGTAGGCAGATTAGATCAACATCGTCAAAGTCGGCATCTTTATGCCAGACCATCTGGGGTTCAGATCCCATGGACTGTCGCAATGCAACCTGAATGTCACGGTCACAATTGGATCCTGGAAAAACGATAACCGCCGCTTTCATTGGCAAGTTCCTCGGAGTTTGATTTTACAGTAAACCATTACAGATTGTTTGTTTTGGCCAGTTCTGATCACAAAAAACATTTATGCTTCCTGTGGTTTGGTGAACTTACTGGTCTAAATCGATGGAATAGTTTTCGATTACTGTGTTAGCCAAGAGCTTTTCGCACATGGCAGTAACGGTTTCGCGTGCCTTCGCTTCATCGGTTTCTTCGATATCAAGTTCGATGAATTTGCCCTGACGTGCTTCGTTTACACCCTCGAACCCGAGAGAGCCGAGAGTGTGTTCGATAGCTTTGCCCTGAGGGTCTAGAACTCCGTTTTTCAGAGTAACATGGACGCGCGCTTTCACCCGTAATCTCCATTTTTAAGTTGCGATGGTAGATTCAATAAGAACGTACCTTTAAGCGACTATGGTTTAAACAACTTGGGGACCTGTTTTGGTCCCCGCTACAAAGGGACTTTAACCCCTGAATTCATGTGTCACAGCCTCATGCAAATTATTGTTTGGACACATGACCGTTGTTGCCGATAAAGGGGCATAACTGGTGTCCTTGCGATTGAGGTCGTGGTGAGCCGGGATGTTAAAGACAGCTCTATTCTCAATGGAGTAGCGATTCAGTTCACCAGCTTGAAGGCCTTTTAAAAGGGCCGTTGGTTTGCCTAGATAGAACGGCTTGCCGGGCATGGTTTCTGTTCCTTGGGTCTTTACCCAGAAAGAGGTGACAAGAGTTGGTAAAGATAACGTCCCTATACCAACCTTATATATTCGCGCACCATATAGCAGTCTCTGGATTGGATGACAATCCCACTTGGAAAGGCATGGTGGCGATATCGGGTGCCCAAGTTGAAAATATTATCGAAACTGTCTTCTAAGTTCCTAATAAGCAAAGAAAGTGGGGATGTTCAGGAGGCGTGGTGCCAATTAATTTTGATTCGTTTTCTTACATAACGACTTTTTCGTAAGGCACTTCTCCGGGTTGCCCTGCTGCAAAGAGCCATTGTATTTGTGCAGGAGTCCCTTTTTCAGATTTTGTTTCTGGTGCTGGAAGCGCAATTAAAGATGAAGAACTGGTTTCAAAGCCAGGCGATGCGATACCTTGGGGAGGGATGATTTGTGGTCTAGTGATCGTCATTGCCCGTTTGAGATCGTGGTTTCGTCGAGACAGTATCTCTTGCCAACCAGACCAGTCACCTGTTTCGGGAGAGGGGATCGATTTTTCAAAGTCGTCTTTGTGTGCCTCAATACGCGGGCTGTTGTCGTTTCCGTCCCCGGCTGTAATCATGAAAATACCTTTGGGGATGGGGAATACTTCTATGCAGCCCGGACCTTTTTCGCCATCATGTCTAAGCCAAAAGGCTTTTTTATAATCTGCAATGATGAGATTAAAGCTCCTATAGGCCATTGTGTTCAGATCAGCGAGTGCCATAGCCGCGTCATAAGAATCGGCATGGTCTAGTGCTTCCAGAACAAGTTCTCCCCGACTTCTTTTGTCTGACAAAGGCCCAAGACTTCCGCGACGATTGAGAACACAGGCCAAAAGGCCAAAGTTGTTCGTTCCGAGCCAGGTCCCACCCGCAGTTTCATCTAATCCTGCAATAACATCAGGCCTGTCGTCCCAGTGCCTTGCGGGCTTTTTCCACGGGCGATTGGACATTTCATCGCGATTTCCTGCAAAGAGGAGAGGCCATTTATGACCGGGGCGGCTAAGGAGGGTAACGGTGCACATATTTCCTGCTAAAGATGTAATTAACGAGTTTCCCTTGCGGAACTGAAAAGTTATAACAAAATGTATAATAGATACTTTCTGTTCTTAAGTCTTTATCATGAACAGAAGTCTGAATGAATATGTGTTTGGTACAATATTAGGAGTTTTTGTTAGATGACCAACATTAGCGACCGCGAGAAGGCTTTTGAAGATAAATACCACCACGATGAAGAATTACAGTTCAAAACAGAAGCGCGTCGAAATAAGCTTTTGGGACTCTGGGCCGCAGATTTGATGGGCTTAACGGGCGATGCTGCTAATGAGTATGCTAAAACTGTTGTTAAAGCTGATTTGATTGAACCAGGCGAAGAAGATGTGAAGCAAAAGGTTCTTAAAGACTTTCAGAGCAGGAATGTTGATAAGTCAGAACATCAATTAGAGCGCACCATGGCAGAGTTAATGGTAGAAGCTAAAAAACAAATGATGACGGAATAATCATTTACTTGTTTTTCTGTATCTTGTGAGATCAGGAGGCTTTGGGAAATCCAGAGCCTCTTTTTTTATGTATGCGCCTCTTTCTTATGTATGCAGAGAGAAAATTAAGGATTTCAATTGTAATATTGAGAATATCTTTTTTAGCTCACCTATGAATAATAAATTTCTCTGGGGAATGTAGCGTATGGATGCATTGCAGGAGCTGACGAAAGCTCAGGAAAACAAATTCAAGCACGAGCAGGATCTGTTGTTTAAAGCCAAGGTTCGGCGTAATCGAATGTTGGGGATATGGGCGGCAAATTTAATGAATTTAAATCAAAATGACACTGAAAAGTATGCGGATGCTTTTGTTGAACTTCATCTGAAAGATACGGGGCGTCAAAAATTATGTGACAAAATTCTGAGCGATTTCAATTATGCGGGAGTGCATAAATCAGAACATCGGATTGAACGTATGATACA
>MABB01000073.1:3823-12308 GCA_002162915.1 Rhodospirillales bacterium 47_12_T64 | reverse complement strand
TTTTGGATAGAGTGCATCGATCTGATCTTGGTACACTTCCAGCACTTTATGCCGCCTGACCTTCAGGGTTGGTGTCATCATTTCATTGTCAATGTTGAATGCTTCTTTTGCGACCACGAACTTTCGTACTTTTTCGAAGGGGGATAGCTGCTTGTTGATTTGATCAATAGCTTTTGCCATTGAAATCTTGAGAGAGGGATTGTCGTGGACCGAGGCCAGAACGCCCGGAATTCCACTTGCTTCGCCCCATTGCTCTAGAAAATCTTCATCGGGTACAATAACGGCGGTCAGGTGGGGGCGTTTATTGCCATGAACCATGACTTGATGAATGAAAGAATGACGAAGGAGTTCGCCTTCAACTCTGGCAGGAGAAACGTTGTCTCCACCAGAGAGAACAATAATATCCTTTTTGCGATCTGTAATTTTTAGACGGCCTTTGGGATCGAGTTCACCAATATCACCAGTGTGCAGCCATCCATCCTTGATGGTCTCATCAGTATACTTTTGATCATTCCAGTAGCCGCTCATCAGCAACTCGCCTTTAGCCAGGATCTCACCATCTTCTGCGATCTTTATTTCGACACCTCTGAGCTCTGGCCCAACGGTGCTCATATCAACAATGCCGGGTCGGTTCACCGCAATAACCGGAGCTGCTTCAGTCTGGCCATAGCCTTGTAAAATGGGAAGTCCGAGGGCATGGAAAAAAAGCCCGATATCTTCGTTGAGTGCAGCGCCGCCTGAAACCATGGCTTTTAATCTGCCGCCAAAACGAAGTCGAAGTTTATTGCGCACCAGTTTTTCAAGAATGCGATCCTGAAATCTTTCAATAAAATTCAGGCTGTTGGGATCGTAATACTTTTTGCGCCCTAGTTCTTCTGCCTTGTAAAAGAGGGATCTTTTGAGTGGTTTTTCTTTTTCCAGCCCTCGCGTGATCCGGCTGTGCATTGATTCGTACAGACGAGGAACAGCCGTCATAATTGTCGGTTGGGCTTCTGCCATATTGCGAAGAAGGTGCTCTGCACCTTCACCGTAATAAATTTGCGCGCCGAGTAATAGAGGGAAGAATTGTCCCGCTGTGTGCTCATAGGCATGGGAGAGGGGCAGGAAGGAGAGGAAAGTCTCTTCACCGAGACCGAGATGATAGAGAACATCCCAGGCACCTTCGCAGTTACAGAGTATCGCGCCGTGACTGAGCATAACCCCTTTGGGTAAGCCGCCAGTGCCTGAGGTGTATATCAAGCAGGCGATATCACTGCGGGTGAACCCTTCTGTAGAGCTTTCAATATCTCCTTCAAGCTTGTTACCTTCGGCGAGCAGATGTTCCCAACTATGGATCGTGAGATCGCACTCTTGTTCAGTTTCATCGATCATAATGGCCCACATACAGTCCGGGGCATTGTCAGCCGCAACCAAGGCTCTTTTACCCAGTGCTGCGGTTGAAATAATGATCCCCTTCGCGCCAGAGTGGTTCAGGACATGGTTGTGGTTTTCGAGAGTGTTGGTGGTATAGGCCGGAACCGTTATGCCGCCTGCCGCCATGATTGCGAGATCTGCAATAAACCACTCGGGTCTGTTCTCTGCGACCAGAACGACGCGGTCGCCCTTTTCCAATCCCAGAGATTTAAGACTGCGGGCCATAGCGGTAATGCGACGAGAGGTTTCAGCCCAGCTAATCGGCCAATAAGTTTTGTCTTCTTTAAACCAAAGAAAGGGCTGTTCATCACGTTCTCTGGCGTGTTTATAAAACAGGCTGACAAGGTTTTTGTGGTGGGGCGGTGAGATACTCTGTTCCATATTCCTCGTTAGGCCTTTACCTGTTCTTATGTTTTCTTATCATTATGTAATGTTTTATTTGGCGATTCTCGCCTTGATTTCAATTTCTAGGTTCTAAGTTTATAGAGACATAGTTCGCATTTGTAGACCGCGTTTGGCGGAATGAGAGGATTTTTTATGACCGAAGCTGGGACCGGAGCTGCTCACCCTAAAGATGTTATTGATGAAAAGCTTGGTACTTTACCTGCCTGGGACCTCACAGACCTCTATCCTTCGCCTGATTCATCAGAGTTGGAAAACGATCTGGTAAAGGTTGAAAAAGCAGCGATAGCTTTTAAAGAAAAATATATCGGTAAGCTCGCAAACTTAAGCGGTGACGACCTGAATGATGCCATCGTTACTTTCGAAAACTCTCAGGAAATCATGGGCAAGGTGATGAGCTACGCTTATCTGGTCTATGCCGGGAATATGAGTGATCCTGAAGTTGGTAAGTTTTTCCAATCCATGCAAGAACGCAGCACAGGTATTTCCAAGCACATCTTGTTTTTCACACTGGAACTGAACAAGCTGGATGAAGGCGAGCTAAAAGAGAGAATTCAAAACAGCTCTCTTTCAAAATATGCACCGTGGTTGAGAGAACTTCGCGCGCAAAAAGAGCATCAACTTTCTGATGAACTCGAAGGTCTGCTGCATGAAAAAAGTGTTTCCGGTCGGTCAGCCTGGGTTCGACTGTTTGATGAAACAATGGCGAGCCTGCAGTTTCCGTTTAAAGGTGATAAACTTAGTTCTGCACAGATCCTCAACAAATTAAGTAACCGCGACCCTGAAGTCCGCAAAGAAGCTGCGCAATCTTTGGGCAAGGTTCTGGGCGAAAATCAACGTCTTTTTTCCCATATTACCAATACTTTAGCTAAGGACAAAGAGGTTGAAGATCAGTGGCGCGGGTTTGAACAACCCGTTTCCTCACGCAATCTGGCCAATGTTGTCGAAGATGAGGTTGTTGATGCACTGGTAAGTTCGGTTTCTGATTCTTACGAAGACCTTGCTCATCGCTATTACAAATTAAAAGCTAAATGGTTTGGTGTTGAGCAGCTCCCCTATTGGGATCGTAATGCGCCGCTGCCAGATGACGATGACGATGTGATTAACTGGGATACGGCACGGGAAACGGTTCTCACAGCTTATGCAGGGTTTTCACCGAAGCTCGCCGAAGTTGGACAAAAGTTTTTTGACAACCCTTGGATTGATGCGCCTGTAAGACCGGGGAAAGCTCCTGGAGCTTTTGCACATCCAACCGTCCCCTGCGCCCACCCTTATCTTCTGGTGAATTATCAGGGGCGTACCCGTGATGTGATGACCTTGGCGCATGAGCTCGGACATGGCGTTCATCAGGTATTGGCAGGTGTTCAGGGGCCTTTGATGGCTGATACGCCTTTGACCTTGGCGGAAACGGCGTCGGTCTTTGGTGAGATGCTGACTTTCCAGTCCGTTTTGAAAAAGAAAGACGATGCCAAGGCACGTCGTATTATGCTGGCTTCAAAGGTTGAGGACATGCTCAACACTGTGGTTCGACAGGTGGCGATGCACCAGTTTGAAACCAGAGTGCATGCCGAGCGTCGAAAGGGCGAACTTCTCCCTGAGCAGTTGGGTGAAATCTGGATGGATACACAGCGCGCCAGTCTTGGGCCTTCGATCCGTTTCGAAGACGAATATGCTTCCTACTGGTCGTATGTACCGCACTTCATTCATGCTCCGTTCTATGTTTATGCCTACGCATTTGGGGACTGTCTGGTTAACTCTCTCTATGCAGTTTATCAGCAAAGTGAAGAAGGGTTTGCCGAGAAATATCTCGAGATGTTGTCCGCCGGCGGATCAAAGCGTCACAAGGAATTACTGGCACCCTTTGGACTTGATGCAAGTGATCCTGATTTCTGGAAACAAGGCTTGAAAGTCGTGTCCGGGTTTATCGATCAGCTTGAAATCATGGAAGACTAAACGTCAAAACGATCTTACTTTTAAAGCCTTCCTCTTTGAGGAGGGCTTTTTTTGTTGGATGAAAATAGCTTGGAATCGATCCTGATTGATTTGGCTCAATGCGCTGATCTAAAAGCAGGAATAACAATAATCTCTATAATCATGAGCTTGGATTAACGACAAAGTATTCCATAGTCCAGGCCTGTCGAAATGGAGATTTTTCTGTGCATAAAATCCTAAAATCACTCGCTGTGCTAATGATTGGTACCGGAGCGATGTTTTCCTCTATTCCAAGCTACGCGAGTGAAGCAGGGGATATTCTTATTCGTTTAAGGGGGATTGGTGTGATCCCTGATGATGGGGGGAATACCACAATCGGTGGAGAACCTGATCTTAGTAACTCTTACGTTCCCGAACTTGATATCAGTTATTTTTTCACAAAGAACATTGCGGCTGAGTTGATACTTGCAACGACAAAGCATAATGCCAAGGTGAAAAATATTACCGGTGGGGGGGGCGCTGACCTCGGTGATGTCATGTTGTTACCTCCCACTTTGACTGTTCAATATCATTTTACCAATTTTGGCAAATTCAAACCCTATGTTGGTGCAGGGGTGAATTATACCATTTTCTATAATGCTGACGGGGCAAATGGTCTTGATGTTGACTATGACAACAATTTTGGCGCTGCAGCTCAGATTGGTATGGATTACGAACTTAATGACGTATGGTCTTTAAACCTTGATGTGAAGCGATTGTGGCTCAATACAGATGCGACCATTAATGGCGGTGCTATTAAAGGAGATGTTGATGTTGATCCGTGGATTGTTGGCGTGGGCATTGGGTATCGCTTCTAAATACCATCGTGAATAGTATTCTATAGTCATCAAATTGCTTTTTGTTGAGCCGTCCGTCTTGCGCCGCCCATGTTTATTTGGGGGGCGCTCTTTGGTTTGGGGTAAGATTTCAGCCATTGAAACCTAATTGAGGAAAAATTTGCGCGTTATAGTAGCCGGAATATGTAATATATTTGGGGTATATCTGGAAGTTATTCGCGGGTTCCCCATATACATTATGATTCTCACTTGCTCTTGTTAATGGTGGGGATAGATAATTAGCTCGCATTAATTCGAAGGAATTTCTCGTGTCGGACGACAAGAAGTTGGATGATATTGCAGATGATCAATCTCGCCTGACGGGGCGGCTTAAACGCTACGCTCAGGTTGGAACCTCTGTTGGTGGATTGGCGGCTCAAGTTGTCGGTAGCAGGGTTTTTGGAACCGGGCTGGATCGAGCTAAACATTCATCGGATTTGAAAAACGCATTGGGGGGGCTTAAGGGTCCCTTGATGAAGGCGGCCCAAATTCTTGCGACGATCCCCGATGCTCTACCTAAAGAATATGCAGAGGAACTTCGCCAACTCCAGTCCAATGCGCCATCCATGGGGTGGCTCTTTGTCAAACGCCGTATGAAAAGCGAACTTGGCGTGGACTGGCAGAAAAAATTTGAAACTTTTGAGCACGAAGCAATCGCTGCGGCGTCTCTCGGTCAAGTTCACTGCGCACAAGGGCACGATGGAACAAAGTTCGCCTGTAAGCTTCAGTACCCCGACATGATTTCTGCGGTAGAAGCCGATCTCAAGCAGCTAGGCTTACTTTTTGGCATTTATCGGCGTTACGACAAGGCAATCGATCCCACAAACATCCATAAAGAGCTGTCTGACAGACTGCGCGAAGAACTGGACTATCTTCGTGAAGCCCAGAACATGAAACTGTATCAGCACATACTCCGGAATGAGAGCAAGATCTTTGTTCCAAAGTCGGTGGATGAGCTTACGACACGACGTCTGATTACCATGACGTGGCTCGATGGAAATCCCCTGTTGGATTATATCAAAGATCATGAAGATGATATAGACGCACGCAATCAAGTGGCGATGAACATGTTTCGCGCATGGTATGTTCCCTTTTATAAATACGGCGTTATTCACGGAGATCCTCACCTCGGTAACTATTCTATCCGTAAAAACGGCGATGTTAATCTTTTGGATTTTGGCTGTATTAGGGTGTTTGAGCCTTCTTTTGTTAAGGGGGTGATCGATCTTTATTTCGGGTTAGAGCAAAACGATGAAGCGCTGGCTGTGCAAGCTTATGAAAGCTGGGGGTTTAATATCAAGAACAGGGAGATGCTCGATACATTGAATATCTGGGCACATTTTCTTTATGGGCCTCTTTTACAGGATCGCAAACGGACTATTATCGATGGCCATCAAGGCGGACCCTACGGGGCCAAGGTCGCGAATAAGGTCCATAATGAATTACGTCGACTTGGTGGGGTGAAGCCACCAAGAGAATTTGTTCTCATGGATCGGGCTGCAGTTGGTCTGGGGTCAGTGTTTATGCACCTGAAAGCGGAAATCAACTGGCATCAGCTATTCCATGATCTTATCGGTGATTTTAATTATATGAACTTGGCCAAACAACAGTCTTCGGCCCTGCAGAAGTGTGGTCTTCCTGACCCCAATAAAGCTTGATAATCACCTGTGTATACATGAGAATCGGTATGTTTTAGTGCTGAAATTCACTAGCTGAAGTTTCTTATAGGAGATATTTTCCTTACTGGAACATATCTTAACCCATTATATTGAGCGAATTAGTCAGTTATTGTGCAGCGCACCCTTGCGGCACATGGTGGAAAAACGCTTTAATAAAACTGACATGTGGTCAGCCTTGAAATGCTGGCTGGGGAATTGATGTGGGGAGATAATATGAAAATTGCTATTCCCAAGGAGCGCCGTGCGAATGAAACACGTGTGGCAGCTTCTCCTGAGACAGTCAAAAAACTGATTGCTCTGGGATGTGACGTCGTTGTGGAAAAGGGCGCAGGTTCTTCTGCGAGCTTCACCGATGAGGCCTTCAAGGCGGCCGGTGCTACAATTGGAAAAGACGCCGCGACGACATACAAAGATGCTGCAGTCATCTTAAAAGTTCAAAAGCCGATAACAGGTGGTAAAGAAGATGAGATCAAGGGGCTGGCTAAAAGTACCGTTGTAATCTCTATCACTGATCCTTATCGATCTACAAAAGAACTGGATGCTTTTGCCAAGTCTGAGTTGACAACATTTGCCATGGATTTTGTACCACGCATTACACGTGCGCAGTCTATGGATGTTCTCTCAAGTCAGTCCAACCTTGCGGGTTACAAAGCCATCCTTGATGGCGCAGCAGTCTTCAACCGGGCCTTCCCGATGATGATGACCGCTGCGGGGACCATTGCGCCAGCCAAAGTCTTCGTGATGGGCGCGGGTGTTGCTGGTCTGCAGGCAATTGCGACCGCGCGTCGTCTTGGTGCTGTTGTGTCGGCTACCGATGTTCGACCAGCTTCGAAAGAGCAGGTTGAGAGCCTCGGTGCATCTTTTGTTGCGGTTGAAGATGATGAGTTTAAACAAGCCGAGACAGCTGGCGGTTATGCCAAAGAGATGTCTGATGCTTACAAAGCCAAACAAGCAGCCCTGATTGCCGAGACCATTGCCAAGGTGGACATGGTCATTACCACGGCCTTGATTCCAGGTCGTCCTGCACCTGTGCTGGTGACCGCAGATATGGTTAAATCCATGAAGCCGGGGTCGGTTATTGTCGATTTGGCTGTGGAGGCTGGTGGTAACTGTGAACTGTCACAAGCGGGCAAGGTGGCTGTTAAGCACGATGTCTTTATTGTTGGTTATGAAAACATGCCGGGCCGGATCGCAACGGACGCTTCATCGCTTTATTCGCGCAATGTCTATAACTTCTTCGAACTTCTTTTTGATAAAGAGACAAAGAACCTGAAGATCGACTGGGAAGATGAGATTGTTAAAGGCACGTGTGTCACGCACGAGGGCAGTATTGTTCACCCTGCCTTAGCTCATGCTGAAAAAGAAAAGCCAACTCCTGCAAAACCAGCTCCTGTAAAAAAAGCAGAAGTTGCTGCTGATGCCCCCGCGAAGACTGCTAAAAAAACGCCGACCAAGTCTGGTGCTAAATCTGGAGCAAAAGCGAAAGCGTCTCCCAAAGCTAAGCCAGCAGCAAAAGCAAAGGCAAAGCCCGAAGATAAAAAAGATGGAGGGTCTGCCTGATGTCGAGTGAGGAATTTATCAACAAAGCGACGGAAGCTGCGAATGCAGCCCGTGCTTTATCAAACGAAGTGGCATCCCTTGCTTCAGAAGCAAGCAGGTTAGCGGTTGATGCATCAGGTGCAGATGGTTCCCCCTTTATCATGGGACTTACTGTGCTGATCCTAGCCGTTTTCGTGGGGTATTATGTCGTCTGGAATGTTACGCCTGCACTCCATTCTCCCTTGATGGCGGTTACAAATGCGATTTCATCCGTGATTATTGTCGGAGCTCTAGTTGCTGCGGGACCTGCGGATGTGGGCTTTAGTGAAATTATGGGTTTCATCGCCATTGTGCTTGCTGCCGTAAATATATTCGGCGGCTTTATTGTCGCGCAGCGCATGCTGCAGATGTTCAAAAAGAAACAATAGGGGGCTCATTATGTCATCAGATCTTTCTGCTCTGTTATATCTCGCTGCCTCTGTCTGTTTTATCATGGCATTGCGCGGCCTTTCTCACCCAACAACCAGCCGCCAGGGCAATATCTTTGGTATGGTCGGGATGGTTCTTGCTATTGGAACCACTTTGGCTTCGCCTGGAGTTGTTAGTTTCGGCACCATTTTGTTGGGGCTACTCATTGGTGGCGCG
>MABB01000073.1:541-3806 GCA_002162915.1 Rhodospirillales bacterium 47_12_T64 | reverse complement strand
GCTCCGCATTCAGATGACGGCCCTGCCGCAACTGGTTGCGGCGTTCCATAGTCTGGTCGGTTTAGCGGCCGTCTGCGTTGCCCTGGCGACGTTCTATAAGCCAGAAGCCTATGGTATCGGTATCGTTGGTGATATCCAGGTTTCAAGCCTTGTTGAGCTTGCGATTGGTACTGCTGTCGGCGCAATTACTTTTACAGGCTCTGTGGTTGCCTTTGCCAAGCTTCAGGGGCTGGTTTCTGGTCGACCGCTGGTGTTCAAGTTCCAGCACACGCTCAACGCTGCCCTTGGCGCATCGGTTGTCGTGTTGCTGGTTCTGCTTTGCACAACTCAGGAGCCTATCTATCTCTGGATATTGGTTGCGGTTACTCTATTGCTCGGATTTTTGTTGATCCTGCCAATTGGTGGGGCAGACATGCCGGTTGTTGTGTCCATGCTGAACTCCTACTCCGGTTGGGCGGCTTGTGGTATTGGCTTTACGCTACAAAACAACCTTTTGATCATCACAGGTGCTCTGGTTGGCTCTTCCGGTGCGATTTTGAGTTACATCATGTGTAAGGCGATGAACCGCTCTTTCATCAGTGTTATCCTCGGTGGCTTCGGTGCTGAGGGAGAAGCTGGGCCTGCTGGTGCTGACGGCGATGATGATCGCATGGTCAAATCTGGATCTGGTGATGATGCGGCTTTCTTGATGAAGAATGCTGGCTCCGTTGTTATCGTGCCTGGCTACGGCATGGCGGTTGCGCAGGCCCAACACACTCTGCGTGAAATAGTTGATCTGCTAAAAGCTGATGGCGTTAAAGTGCGTTATGCGATCCACCCGGTTGCGGGGCGGATGCCTGGCCACATGAACGTACTATTGGCTGAGGCCTCTGTGCCCTATGATGAAGTCTTTGAGATGGATGAGATCAACCGGGACTTTAAGTCTACGGATGTGGTTTTTGTCATTGGGGCCAATGATATTACCAACCCTGCAGCGAAGACTGATCCTAAATCTCCGATTTACGGGATGCCAATTCTCGAGGTTGACGGGGCTCAGACAGTCTTGTTCCTCAAACGAGGAATGTCCGCAGGTTACGCGGGGGTTCAAAATGAACTCTTCTTTAGAGATAACACCATGATGCTCTTTGGCGATGCCAAGCAAATGTGTGAAAAAATTGTCAAATCTCTTGAGCAACTTTAATTAAGCTTCAAAGATGACCAACTATAGAAAAGGGCTCCTGTTTTGGGAGCCCTTTTCCTTTGGATACGAACAGCAGTAGACGCTAAGACAACAAAATTTGCTTAGGGGGAAATCAGATCTTGAATAATTGGCGGAAAACGATCATTTATCGCCTCCCCATTTCAAACCGTATTCCTACAGGATAAAACCATGAGTGATTTCTCGATTGGTATTGATTTCGGTACGACCAACACAGTGATCGCTCTGGCCGAACGGGGTAAACCTGTCCGTTCCGTGAAATTTAAGCACAGCGATATTCTCCACGACGTATATCGCAGCCTTCTTTGTTATGAAAAAACGATCCAAAATCAACGTCCGCTCGTTGATGTGACTGGTGGCCCCTGGGCTCTTGATCAATATCTGACCGCACGCGGGGAAGTTCGCTTCCTCCAGTCGTTTAAAAGTCATATTGCGAGTAATCTGTTTAAAGAAACCCAGATATTTTCAAAACGCTATACCTTGGAAGACATCATGTCTGATTTCTTTCAAAAATTTATGCAGGATTCAGGAGAGCAGTTTCCGCTTGATAGTGCGAAAGTCATTGCGGGGCGACCAATCGTATACGCGGGTTATTCGCCGGATGAAGACCTTGCAAGAGATCGATATGATACTGCCTATAAAAGTATCGGGTTCACAGATGTTAGTTATGTCTATGAACCGGTTGGCGCCGCTTACTATTACGCAAGTAAAATTGAGCGTGAAGCGACTATTCTTGTCGCTGACTTCGGCGGAGGAACCAGTGATTTTTCCATCATCCGTTTTGAACGAGTGGGAGATCAACTGAGCTCAACGCCACTTGGTTATGCAGGGTTGGGGATTGCAGGGGATACTTTTGATAGTCGTTTGATTGACCATATTGTCTCACCTTTCCTTGGTAAGGGAAGTGGATATTATTCCCTTGATCGGCAAGTTCTGGATATGCCAGGCAACTTTTATAATCGCTTCTCGAAATGGCATGAGCTTGGGATATTGAAGAGTCCGACAACCTTGAGAGAATTGCGCGAGCTTAAATCTGTCGCTGTCAATCCTGAGCTCATTGAAACCTTCATCGATGTTGTCGATAACGACTGGAGCATGGACATTTACGATGCCATTTCCAGAGCGAAGATGGACTTAACGAAAAGAGATGAAACCAGTTTCTCTGTACAGTTCAGTAACAAGTCTATCGAAAAAAAGGTCACTCGTGCGGACTTTGAAAACTGGATAGCCAAAGATTTATCCGCCATCGAGAAGAAAGTAGAGGGCCTGCTGGCTGATAGTAACATGGCCGTCACTGATATAGATAAAGTATTTCTAACGGGGGGGACGTCGTATGTGCCTGCTGTTCAACAGCTCTTCGCAAAACACTTTGGTAAAGATAAGCTGGCGAGCGGGAAGCAACTGGAATCCGTAGCTTATGGTTTGGCCTTGGTTGGGCTGGATCAAAATGCTGAGACCTGGACGGTCTAAGAGGTACTGTCTTAAAGCTGGATGCAAAATGGGCCGCCATCTGGTTTAGATAGCAGCCCATTCCTCTTCCATAGGAAGATATCTCGCCTTAAGCGACGTTCAACGAACGCCGACCAGACTTAATAGCCTTCACGTTCCATACGTTTGCGAAGAAGTTTGCGATAGCGACGAACTGCTTCAGCCGCCTCACGCTTCCTGCGCTCACATGGTTTTTCGAAGTGGCGACGCAACTTCATTTCACGGAAGACACCTTCGCGTTGCAGCTTTTTCTTAAGCGCGCGAAGAGCCTGATCAACATTGTTATCACGAACGTGTACTTGCACGGGCGATCAGCTCCTTTCTAACGTCAGATCGAAATGATCTGACTGAGTTTTCTCGGTTGCCCGAGTTGAACACATAAAGAACCTCCGCTGAGCCAAAAGCACAGCAGGTCCGAGGCTGTAGGTATCACAGCCTGTGGTTAATGTGAAGGAAAGAATCTGCGACTCCCGAGATTCTTTTGTAAGTGTTTCCCTGTCTTTCCCGGGTATTTCTCGATGTCTTCCTGCCAGATAGAGTGACGTTGAAGTTTATCGATGAAGGTAAAGGGAATTTGTT
>MABB01000073.1:0-492 GCA_002162915.1 Rhodospirillales bacterium 47_12_T64 | reverse complement strand
AATATCAAAAATGGGTCACCCGGTTCTCTGGCGTAAAGCCGATCCGGTGGATAATCCTTCTCGCCCGGACATTCGTGACTTGGTCGAAAACATGATCGAGACGATGGAGGATGCCGGAGGTACAGGTATCGCCGCGCCACAGGTTTACGAGTCCCAAAGAGTTTTTGTCTTTTTTGTCTCTCGATTACGAGCCAAAGCAGAGGCAGAACGTCTGGGGATCGAACTTGAAGGTGATGGGGCTGTGCCTTTAACCGTTTTGATCAACCCGGAACTTGAATTCATCGGTGAAGATAAGGACGAAAGCTGGGAAGGGTGTCTTTCAATCCCAAACCTTATGGGCAAAGTGTCACGTTATCGGTCAATTCGCTATCGAGGATACGGACTTGATGGTAAACTGATTGAGCGTCAAGCCACAGGTTTTCACGCGCGTGTTGTTCAACATGAATATGATCATTTGGATGGCATACTTTATCCTGAGAGAATGACCGACAT
>MABB01000012.1:8405-12943 GCA_002162915.1 Rhodospirillales bacterium 47_12_T64 | reverse complement strand
ATGGCGAGGGAACAAGTGGTGTGCCAACTTCGCTGATCTCAACAGATGCGGGTCGTAGCAAGCCAAAGTTGGACAGGTATTTTCGCTGTCTTTCGGTGCCGACTTCCAGAGCCATTTGCACGGTGCCGATATTACTTGAGTAAATCAGGATTTCCGGAACAGATAACCAGCGTTTTAAGGGTTTGTAATCGGTGATGGTAAAACGGGAAATCCGGATAGGCTTACTGACATCATAGCCGTCATAAACCGAGGCGACCCCCTCATCCAGTGCCATTGAAGATGTGAGAAGCTTGAACGTTGACCCCATCTCGTAAATGCCGAGTGTTGCGCGATTGAAACGTGTGTCATCTGATGCAGCGCCTGGATTGCCGGGGTCGAAATTTGGCAAGGAAACGGATGAGATAATCTCTCCAGAATTAACATCTATCACAATACCAGCCGCGCCAATGGCGTTGAACTCTTTCATCGAGCGAGACATTTCTTCGTTCAGGATGTGTTGAACCCGAAGGTCGATACTGAGCTCTACCGGTTCAGGGTTTTCCCTTAAAGCCTTGTCAAAGGATTGTTCAATACCCGCTAAACCCTTGTTGTCGACATTGGTGAAGCCGATAATATGGGCACCCAGATTTCCGTGTGGATAAAACCGACGTTGTTCCGTCTCAAAATTCAGACCGGGGATGCCAAGGTTGTTAACAGCGTATTGTTGGCGCGGGGTCAGGTTTCGTTTGATCCAGATAAACCCACGATCAGAAGCGAGTTTTTTCAGGAGTTTGTCCTGAGAAATTTCGGGGAGAATATCGGCAAGAAGGCGTGCTGCAACTTCGGGGTTGGGAATTTTTTTCGGCTCAGCATAGAGAGAGGCTGTCGGCAAAGTTGTCGCCAGCACAATTCCGTTTCGATCAACGATATCAGCTCTTACCGTTTGAACCGGGGGTGCTTCGTCAATTACCCGAGCTGTTTTGGAGGCGCTTTTGGGTCCCTGAAGAAGGGTGAGATCAACAAGCCTGATAGAGATGATAACAAAAGCAATCGCCATGAGAGTGCCAGCAACGATGAGGCGTGTACGCCCGACCTCTAGTGCGTGCCTAACCCGTCCATCGAGCGTAATGACAGACTTGGGTGCCTGAGGGCTTCGCAGGTTGGTTAAGCGTCCTTGCTTTTTGTCTTCGCGCCAGTCGCTCATTGTGCTATCTCCGCACTTGCGGGAGTGGCTGCGCCAGGAAGGTTAATCTGTGTTCCGGAAGAGGGCTCCTCCTCAAGCTTGGGGATGTCCTGCAAGGTAACGATTTGCGAAGGATCGAGCGGCTTTAAATTCAGATACTGACTTGATAATCTTGCGAGGCGTTCAGGCCGATTGAGATAGCTCCATTCGGCTTGCAGAATACGAATGGCCTGCCTGTCTGTCTTGATTTTATATTCAACAGAAGCCAGCTGATCTTCTAGGGCTGTTACTTCATGTTTGACCTGGAAGAGGACAATAGCGCAAGCCGTGCCTACGACAATCCAGAGAGTGAGGACGAGGTTCTTCATTGCTGTCCCCCAACCTTATCTGAAGCATTCTCATCGGGAGTATCGGTTCTGATTGCGACCCGAAGTTTTGCAGAACGAGAGCGCGGGTTCTCTTTACACTCGCTATCGCTCGGGGCGACAGCTTTTTTTGAAGGCAATGTAAAGGGATGTTTACGCAGAGCCGCGGGCTCAACCGTCGGTGAATGACGGGAGCCCTGCGGCTTCCCCCCACTGCGTTCGCGTAAAAAGTTCTTAACAATGCGATCTTCAAGGGAGTGGAATGAAACAATTGCAAGGCGGCCGCCGGGGTTCAACAGCTTTTCAGCTGCTTCCAAGCCACGTTCCAATTCGCCCAACTCATCGTTTACATAAATACGAAGTGCCTGGAAAGAACGGGTAGCCGGGTGAATGGACTTTCCGTCCTTGCGAGGTTTTACTCTGATAATTCGACGAATGAGTTCCGAGAGTTGCAAAGTGGTTTCAAAAGGCTTTTCAACTCTGTCGGTCACGATCGCACGGGCAATCAGTCGAGATTTTCTTTCTTCACCATATTTGTAGAGGATATCGGCAATCTCTTTTTCGCCGTAGGTATTGATCACGTGGGAAGCGGGTTGGCGCAAACTGGAATTTGGGCCGTCCATGCGCATATCCAGCGGACCATCGGTCTGGAAGGAAAAACCGCGTTCGGCCTGATCCAGTTGCATGGAGGAAACGCCGAGATCGAGGGTGATGCCATCGACCTTGGAAACTCCTGTATCTGCGAGCAGGCGCTCCATGTCTCCGAAACATCCAGAAAGAGTGATTATCTTTCCCGCTTTGACTTCGGGAAGTTCTTTGGCGCTTTCATGAGCCGCCGGGTCGCGATCAATGCCATATACTTTACAATCCGCCTGTTGAACAATGGCGCGACTGTACCCCCCGGCACCAAAGGTTCCGTCGACAAAAATTTCACCGTCCTCTGGGGCGAGAGCGGCGATAATTTCTGGCAGCATGACAGAGTAATGCCCGTCCTGCTGTGCTTCTAGGTTTTGCGGCAGACTTTGTGGAGTATCTTGACCTGATGAGGTTTTATCCACAGGCGCAAAACTAGGTGTAAAACATGGATGTGCTAAATGGAGGGTGCTATATATATTGCTCATCCATTTTCTCCCTCACGGCTGCCGCCGCGATTATTGGAGAGAGAAGACGGATCAGATAAAGAGATGGTAAGTTTCTTAGTTCTTGCACGGTCTCTTGCTTCTCGCTTTTTCTCTTCCAGGGTCTCGGGGTTCCAGACCTGGAAGATGTCTCCCTTACCAACAAAGGCGGCACGATCGGTAATTTGAGCGTGGGCAATCAATGCGGGGGGTAAAAGAATGCGACCATCACCATCAAAGGATAGTTGATGAGAATCTGCAAGTATTGCCGTGGCAAGGTCGTCGTGCTCATCAGAAAAGAGATCGAGGCTGGAACTCATGCTGTTGTGGAGGCGGCGCATAAAATCCATACCTGCGGCCTCAAGGGCATCAGCACGATAGGAGCGGAAGATAACAATACCTTGAAAGGGCTGGTCGGATAACATTTGGCGGAAGGTAGCCGGGACTGAAACGCGGCCCTTCTTGTCTACCTTGTTTTCGAATGTACCTATGAAAAAGGTCACTTGAATCCGCCCCAAAATGAATTGACCGATATTGGTCTGGTAAGATCACACCCCTGCGATCTTGTTCCGCCCTGTTCCCGATTTGGTCCAAAATGGGTATTTTCAGATCTTAAATGGGATTTTATGGGATACCATGGGATTGAGTGGGTGTCAATGGTTCGGCATGTTGTGATTGTATGGTTAAAGTATCGTTAATTACTTATTTTACATAGTATATTTGGGAGATAGTTTGGTGTGAATTCGCCTGTTTTTCAGGCTGTTAATTTGATAGAAGAAAGTTAATTGTTCAGTTCTTGTGGGTGCTAAAAAGTTGAATAAAGTTAAGAATAAATTCACCCAAAGAGCTCGGACTCGGCCTGTGAAATTAGAATCGGGGCCATAAAATCAAAGGCAGTAAAGTCGAGGCTCGTAAAAATGTCAGACGGTCATAAGCCGGGTTTTGTCGCTTGCCGCAAAGCCGAAGCCTTTTGACAACGGAAGGCTATTCATCTGGGATGCCCATCGCTGGACACCTCTCGCAACTGACCCGGTCGACGATGCGGAAAAACATCTGGTCCCTCAAAATCGAAATTTCGTGGACCTGTCGACCCTATTTAGTTTTGCTCCCGGTGGGGTTTACCATGCCGCTTCCATCTCTGGCCGCGCGGTGCGCTCTTACCGCACCCTTTCACCCTTACCTGCTTGTTAAAACCCTTGCAGAGTTTCAACCTACAGGTGGTTTGCTTTCTGTGGCACTTTCCCTAGGGTCGCCCCCGCCGGGCGTTACCCGGCACCGTATTCCCGTGGAGCCCGGACTTTCCTCCCTTTTCGGTTCAGGCGAACCTGCCAAAAAGAGCAGCCTGTCGGACCGTCTGACGAGGTACAGTTAGGTCGGATTGTTCTGGGCGTCAAGTTGGGAATGTAAATTGCTCAAAATCTGACAACACTCGGTATCGATAAGCCCGTTCAGATTGCTTGGCCGGAAGTGACGTTGAAAGGCGGTTATGGCGGCCGTCGTCGAGGCGCTTTCAGGCATTTTAGGATCCAGCCAATAACCGTAAGTCACGAGTTTATCCAGAAAGTTACCCGCTTGTATTCCCCTGCTGTTGTCAGGGGATATTGGATAAAGACCGATACCTTCTTTTTGTAGCGCCATCCAGTCAAAGAATTCCCCCGGATCTTCCTTGCGTTCTGGCGCAACGTCGGAATGCGCGAGAACTCTTTGTGGTGGGATGGCATGACGGGATAAAATATCTTTGCAAAGAGCGATGAGGGCTTTCATTTGTGGCCCGGGGAAAGGTCGATAGCCCCACTCATGGCCGGGGTTAACGATTTCAATGCCTATGGAGCAACTGTTGATATCGGTTTCTCCCTTCCATGATGCCAAGCCAGCGTGCCAGGCTCGGTTTTC
>MABB01000012.1:0-8391 GCA_002162915.1 Rhodospirillales bacterium 47_12_T64 | reverse complement strand
GGAAAACGCGACCATCTTCTTCTACCAGATAATGCGCACTTACCTGGGCCGGGGTATCACAGAGGCGGGTTAAGGCTTCCTGACCTGTTTTCATGCCCGTGTAGTGCAACAGAAGGATATCAATAACGGTGCCTTTTGGGCGGGCATTAAAGTTAGCAGACTGGAATTCACGATTGATCTGCATGGCGCTCTTCCAGTTCTTTAAGCATTGGGTTGCGGGCCGTTATTTCTGCTGATTCAAATAATAGCCATTTTCTGAATTTTTTTAAGGCGGGTTTGTTGGCTTTATTCTTTGGGCTAACCAAATGGTAGTGGCCAACGAGAGAGGTGTGTTCTGGAAAAGGCATTCTCAATCGGCCGGACTTTAGGTCCGCATCAATCATTGAGATATCCCCCATCGCAATGCCGAAGCCACTCGCCGCAGCTTGTAGAGCACTGTCTGTGGTATCAAAGGATTGGCCCACGTTTGAGTTTATTTCTGTTGTACCAACATCGTTGCACCATTGTCCCCATTCCTGACATCCGCTTCCACAAAAAAGAAGCGTTAAGTACTTGAGATCGTTGGGTACGTAATGTGTTGGGAGTTTGTGCAACAATTCTGGTGAGCAAACAGGGGTCATCCATTCATTGGTAATGACAGTGTTGTGTAAGCCCGGTGACATGTGGTGGCTGTGTAGTATGCCAGCGTCGTAATTTTCTTTGTCAAAATCCACAGTGTGCCAAGCCGTTGTTAGCCTGACATTTATATCCGGTTCCATCTCTTGAAATTTAGCGAGACGAGGAATGAGCCATCTGACGGCAAAGGAGGGCAGGACTTTGATCGTCAGATCCTGACTGTGGCCTGTAAGATCTTCAGAAACTCCTTGGATACGATCAAACACGTCACTGAGAACAGGGAGGAGCTTTTGTCCACTCTCTGTTAAGTGCAGGCCCCGGTGGTGACGTTCGAACAACTGTATCTGAAAGTGCGCTTCCAGGGTTTTGATCTGCCGACTGATGGCCCCTTGAGTAACGTGTAGTTCCTCTGCAGCCTCTGTAAAGCTGAGATGTCGTGCTGCGACCTCAAAGGCTTTTAGGGCGTTGAGCGGTGGAAGTTGCCGATGCATCGTTCTTTCCATGAGAAAAACTCATTTAACTATGACAAATTCCAGTTTGAAGAACAAGAGTGCTCGTACTTAACTGCTGATAAAATTTGATAATACTTTTCAGATCTTGTGCGGAGAGTATCATGGTATGAGAAAAATGCATTCGAAATTAAAGGTGCTGTATGCCCGTTTGGTTCCTGAGGGAAGAGATCTGTTTGGTCGTCGACAATATGATGTTTATGAACGCGACTATCTTGCACGATCAGGTTTGGCTCAGAGGAATAGGGGAGTGCCTGATTTAGCTCTGCATCGCGAGAACCATCTCGGCGATGGCCATGGAAGAGGTCAGGCCGGGGGATTCAATACCGAAGAGGTTTACCAGGCCGGGGATGCCGTGAGTACTTTGATCCTGGAGGAGGAAGTCAACGGCGGTTTCACCCGGTGCTTGGAGCTTGGGACGAATGCCGGAGTAATCAGGCGTTAGCGAACCATCTTCGAGGGCTGGCCAATAGCGTCTTATCGCGTTGTAAAAAGGAGCTGATCGGGTTGGATCAACTTCGTATTCAAGTTTGTCTGTCCATTCGACATCCGGGCCAAATCGCACTTGTCCATCAAGGTCGAGGGTTACGTGCACCCCTAGACCAGCCGCTTCCGGTACGGGGTAGATCAGGTGATTGAAGGGTGATTTTCCATTCAAGCTAAAATAGTTGCCCTTGGCATAATAGAGTTGAGGCACGCATTCGTTCGGAAAGTCAGAAATTTTGCCGGCTAGTACTGGTGCTCCGAGGCCTGCTGCATTGATGACCGTCTTGGCACAAAGTGTCATAGGACTTTCGCCCCCTGTCTCCAATAGGATTCCATTATCGGATATTCCACCACTTAACACAGGTGTGTTAAGTGCGATCATGCCGCCGTGGTTTTCGAGATCGCCTTGAAGGGCAAGAATCAAATTGTGAACGTCAACAATGCCAGTTGAGGGGGAGAACAGGGCTTTTGTTATTTTGAGATCAGGTTCACGCACCTGCATCTCTTCTGCAGAAAGATAGTAGAGATCATCTACATCATTGGCGCTGGCGAGTTGTTTTATGCGCTCTAGGGCAGGCTCTTCATCGGGAGAGGTTGCAACAATTAATTTTCCACATTTTTTGTGAGGAACTGCATGATCTCTGCAATAGGGATAGAGGAGTTCCTTGCCTCTCAGGCAGAGTTTGGCTTTTAAGCTTCCTGTCGGATAATAGATGCCCGCATGGATGACGCCGCTGTTGCGTGCAGATATCTCTGTGCCCGGCATACTTTCTTTTTCAATGACGATGACTTCGCGACCCGCTATGGCAAGGGCGCGGGCACAAGCCATGCCGACAACGCCAGCACCGATGACAATGCAATCAACCTGTTCCATTGGCTTAGTTTATTCTCCAAGAACCTTGCGAAAATTGGCTTTTAAGTCTCGTATGTAATAAAGCAGTGCTATGACGGTTGTTGGGTAGAATGCGAGGTAAAATTCTGTGTAAATGTTACTATATTCTATTTCAGTTAAAGCGGCTGGTGCCAATATTGAAATTACAAAAGTTGGGAAAGCAGTTAAGATAATCCAAAGAGTTGTTGTGATAATCCATCCTGATAGAAATGGGCGTAACTTTAAAAGCGGGATTTTCTTTGCCAACCAAATAAGAGCGCCTGTAATAAAACAAGCAATCGTCAATAGGCCGATCACTTCGCTAAATATATTGATAGTGATATCGAGCACGACACTTTCTCCCTATACTGCAATTATTTGATTTGAAGAGAAATTAGTGAATTTTTCCGCTACGTAAATTCTCCTGCTTTTCTTCCAGTTCGAGCCAGCGTTCTTCGGCCGTTGCCAAATCATTCTGAGTTTCTTCGAGAAGTTTACTTGTTTCCTGAAATTTCAAAGGGTTCTTACTGTAGAGTTGAGGGTCAGCCATTTCAGTTTCGAATTTCTCGGCTTGGTCCGTCAGCTTTTTCATCAAGCGGGGAAGAGAGTCCAGTTCGCGTTGCTCTTTATAGCCAAGTTTTGCGTTGGATTTTAAGGGCTTTGGACGAGACCCACTTTCTTTTCTAGCTGGTGTGGCGCTGCCTGATGATGAACTTTGATCCAGTTGTTCGCTTGAGGCTGTACCAAGAGCTTTCTGGTTTCTGTAATCGCTGTAACCTCCGGCATATTCAACTACAGTGCCGTCACCTTCTACCGCATAAATGGCTGTTGCGAGGCGGTCGAGGAAGTCACGATCATGACTTACCAGTAACAAGGTGCCGTCGTATTCATCCAAAACCTCTACCAGGAGGTCAAGCGTATCCATATCAAGGTCGTTGGTCGGTTCATCGAGGACCAGAAGATTACTTGCCTGTGCAAACATGCGGGCTAGAAGAAGTCGATTTTTTTCTCCACCTGACAGGGTGTAAATCGGTTGGCGAACCTGGCCTTCGTCGAACAGGAAGTCTTTGAGGTAACTGACGACATGTTTTTGTCGCCCGCGCACCATGATGGAATCACCGCCGCCGGGTGACATTGTTTCCCAAAGGGTGCTGTTAGGATCGAGATCTTCACGCTTTTGGTCAAAATAAAGCGTGGTCAAGTTGGTGCCAAGGTTAACTGTGCCGCTATCCGGTTCAATCCTGCCAAGTAACATCTTGACCACTGTAGACTTGCCGGCACCATTGGGGCCGACGATGCCGATGCGGTCACCACGTTTCACTTTGGTGCTGAAGCTTTTGATGATTTCACGCGTGCCACCATCTTTGAGTGGGTATGATTTACAAATATTCTCTGCGGTGATGACTTTGTCGCCACCCGTATCCAATGTATCGATCTGTAGTTTGGCGGTCCCGGGCGCTTTCATCCATTCATTGCGTTTTTGCCGAAGGTCTTGCAGATTACGCAAGCGGCCCATGTTGCGTTTGCGGCGGCCGGTAACCCCGCGTTGTAGCCAGTGTTCTTCGCGAACAATCTTTCTCTTGAGGCGATGAAATTCCTGTTCTTCGTTCTCGCGCATTTCATCGGCCCAGGCTTCGTAGTGTTCAAAGCCTTTACCCAGTCGATTAATCTTTCCGCGATCAAGCCAAAAAGTTTGCCTTGTCAGGTGATTTAAAAAAGTCCTGTCATGGCTGATAACCATTAGGGCGCCGCGGAATCGGCCAAGCTCTTCTTCGAGCCACTGGATGGTTGGAAGGTCCAGGTGGTTGGTCGGCTCGTCCATGAGCAGAACTTCGGGGTCACTGATCAAGACGCGGGCCAGTGCTGCACGGCGTCCTTCACCACCGGATAACCCGGTTAGCAGACGGTCGCCCGGTAAGTCCACGTGAAGAAGCATCGCATCAACAAGATAATCAGCCTCGCTCATCTCTGGACGTAAACCAGCTTTTACATGTTCGAATACGGTTTCGTCATGATCAAATACCGGATCTTGAGGCAAGTAAGCCACGTTGATACCCGGCTGGAGAAAGCGTTGCCCGTCATCCAGTTCTTGCTGTCCGGCCATAATCTTGAGCAGGGTTGATTTCCCGGTCCCGTTTCGGCCAACAAGGCAGGCTTTTTCACCTCTTGCAAGACCAAAGGAAAGGTCCTCAAAAAGTACTTTTGTGCCAAAGCGAAGTCCGGCGCTATTAAGCGCAACAAGGTGTGATGGAGGTGCCATTTTGATTTTTGTTCTTAACTTCTAAGTTGTTTGATTTGGTCGTATGCAGCATTGATCGCGGCCAGTTTTTCGTTGGCAAGATCCACAAATTCCTGTGGCATACCCTGAGCGACCAGTTTGTCCGGGTGGTTCTCAATGACAAGCTTGCGATGAGCAGCTTTTACATCCTTATCACTGTCATCGCGTTGCACGCCAAGAATGCGATAAGGATCACATTTGTCAGGACCTAGGTTAGAGGCGTGCAGGCGATCCCATTGTACGTCGCTGAAGTCAAAAATTTCTGCAACACGCTGCAAGAAAACCACTTCTTCGGGAGATACTGTGCCATCAGCTTTGGCGATGTGAAACAGGCCGTTGAGGAGTTCTTCAAGGACAGCTGGATTGTCTTTAAATGTACGATTGATCTGGTGCGCATAGGGCTCAAACCCTTCAGCATCCTGTCTGGCGCGATCAAAGAGGCGGCCAACATTCTTCATTTCTTCTGGGGGAATGCGGAAGACCTGTTTGAAAGCGGCAACTTCGTCTTTAGTGACAACGCCATCGGCCTTGGCCATTTTAGCACCAAGAACGATTACACCAATGGTAAAGGTGATTTGCTTTGTATTGTCTGTGCCTTCTTCAGGTTCTGACCGCAGGCGATCCACCGCATGCCCGGCCATGGCTCCCAAAAAGGCACCAATAGGGCCGCCCAGTGCAAAACCGGCTGCTCCACCAACAATTTTTCCCCAAATACTCATGATGTGTTCGTTATGCCTTTAGTTATCATCTTTTACTTAATCAATTGCGACTTAATCAATTGCGTCTGTCGCCTCAAGGTAAAGGGTAATATTTAACAGGTGAATTTATCCCTTTTGCACTAACTTGCCCTTGCTTGAGAGTCAATCCCATATGGTGTTGTGATCACCATTTGTTCCACATAGGTGGCGCCTAATTAGCGGTCGTTACGGTGTCGTCAATAAAGCCGATTTTACCAATCCCGGGCAATCTAAGGGCCAGATTGTCAGGGTCCAGGCCAAAGTTGAGGCCTAAGAGATTGATTTCAATACCCTCCGACCTTGACAGGATAGCACCAATTACCCCGTAAAAGGAAATTTGTACGCCTGTGTTGCTTGGAGCTGAAGCAATGAAGTGATTGCTTTCATCCAGGTAATCCTTCCCAATCGCTGTCGGGGGAAGGTCAACGTTGATTTCCGGTAGCTGTCTCAATACATGTGCGGTGAAAGTGTTTGAGTTTGGGCCGGGCCATGCTTCGTATTCTTCTGGGTAAGGGTAGGACTGGGCTGCTTCGATAACCCGAGGAATAAGGTGTTGGGCTTCAGATCCCCGAAGTTCGTAGTAGATTTCGGGTTTTGAGCCAAACCAGTTGCGATCAGGCCATCCTGTCGTTGCAGATATAACAGGCAGGCCTCTGTATTGGCGCCAGCCAATAACCTCAAGTCGGGTGTAAGATGTTGCATTTTCCGGCTTAACGGCGATCCATGTGTGAACAGCAAAAGCACCACGCCAGTTATATGTTCTGGCACCGTAAACCTGAAAAATCGCCTCAGGGTTTTCTGCCGGATTTGGGGCTATGCCGACCCGATCGTGATTTGCCTCGCTCCAAGGTGTCGATAGATCAACTTCGCCGGAAAAAACCACAAAGGCTGGCCCCAGAAGAAGCAAGAATACAACAGCTATGAGGAGCCTGATCGGTTTGAATAGGTATCGCATGATTTCTTTAGGTACAGGCTAAATAAGGCGGGTCTATGACCTTATATAATACAAAATGTAATACGAAACCTGTTTTTATATGCTTCATGAATTGGGCGGCTATTTCTCTGCTGAGATTTTGAGAGATTCCAATACATCGACAAAAGTTGTTAAAGCTTCGTTCCCTTTTGGCGATAACTCGTATACGCCGCGATCAACGCGCTGATACCAACCGTATACATCCCGTTGTAAAATGGCGGCAGTTTTCTCTACCTGAGTGTTTTGGCGAATGTCGGATACCTTTGCTTTGCCGTGCTCATTGATGTAGGCGGCACAGCGAAGAGCATCCTGGCGGTAAGCGGTGACGATAGGACGTTTATTAATACCGCCCTGATTGGGGTCGCCAACACGGCGTTCGAATTCCTGAAGCAATGATCCTTGTCTTTGCTTGTTTTTTCGAGGAACGTAGGGTGCGGGATCTTGATGAACCTGGATATCGGCGGGGCGATCTTCACTCAGTCTGACAGTGATTAATCCGAGCCCAAGGCGTCGGCAAAGTTTGATAATATCGCGTTTATATCGAAACCAGGGATTGGTTCTTTTCAACTTATGTGGAATGGCAAAGGCGAGATACACGTCTTCTGACATGGTTTGGCGATCGATACCTTGAAAGAGCAATGGCAGGTTGAACCCGGTTTTTAACTCTACGATAACCGGAGGTTCGTCGCCTCTCACGGCAATGACATCGCATCCCTTAATCTCCGATTTAACTTCATAGCCCTGATTTTCCAGGTATGTTTTTATCGGTGGGTATAGATCAGTCTCGCGCAATCGCATTCCCGCAATCATTTTTCGTTTCAATAAGATGACGTTGCTTATTGGCAGGATTTTACTCTGCATGCTAGGCTAATATTCAGCATAATCCTTTTGGCCCAATCTTTTAAGTCAATGTTTTGGGCAGCCTCTTTATACATTACGGTGGTAAAATGAGAAATAGTACGCGGCTCAATGACGCTCTGAAGACCTCTTTACGAGAGCTTTTGGAAGATCGCCTGAATTTCTCTGCAGCCATATGTGATCGACATGGGCAAGGAGAATCCCATCATCCGGTAATGCCACCCGAAGCCGTAGCCTTTGTGCGTTCGACCGAGGAAGTCTCGGCAATCATGAAGTTATGTGATGAACATTCTTGCCCTGTTGTTCCTTTTGGAACCGGAACTTCACTCGAAGGACATGTGGCGGCTGTTGCTGGTGGGTTGTGCATTGATCTGTCCGAAATGGCCGAGATCCTGGAAGTGAATGACGAAGATCTGGATTGTCGGGTTCAAGCGGGGGTTACCCGAAAGCAGATCAATCAATATCTTCGCGATACAGGATTGTTCTTCCCCATTGATCCCGGCGCTGATGCCTCTCTGGGAGGGATGGCCGCGACCCGCGCGTCGGGAACCAATGCCGTTCGTTATGGTACGATGCGGGATAACGTCCTCGGCCTGACAGTGGTTATGGCTGACGGAGAAATCGTCAAAACGGGCGGGCGTGCCCGAAAATCATCCGCTGGTTATGACCTTACAAGGCTAATGGTTGGATCTGAGGGAACTCTGGGTATAATAACCGAGTTGCAATTGAAGTTATATGGCATCCCTGAAGCTATATCCTCTGCCGTATGCTCTTTTGACGATCTGGAAGCGGCTGTAAATTCGGTTATGCTGATTGTTCAATCTGGAATTCTTGTCGCGCGAATTGAGTTGCTTGATGATGTGCAGATGGATGCTGTAAACAAATATTCTAAACTTGATTATACCGTGGCTCCGACATTGTTTTTTGAATTCCACGGCACGGACGCAAGTGTTCAAGAACAAGCCGAACGTGTTGGGGAAATTGTCCATGATTACGGCGGTGGGGATTTTCAGTGGGCAACGTTACAAGAGGATCGCAACAAACTTTGGCAGGCAAGGCATGAT
>MABB01000028.1 GCA_002162915.1 Rhodospirillales bacterium 47_12_T64 | reverse complement strand
TTAGGTATGTCACCTGAAACACTGTCACGCACTTTTGCCAAATTAAAAAAAGTCGGTGTACGTACTGTTCCTGGAAATAAAGTCAACATCGATAGCGTCGAAAAATTAGCTGTTTATTGTGGATATACACAAAGCTAGGCGAGATAAAGGGTATAAAGATGAAACATTTTACTCTTGGAAATGATGAGTTTCAGGCTTTATCAAGAGTGGCCATTTTTTCCCAATTACCCAAGGAACTCCTGGAAGACCTCTTTGAGAATGTCTCGGCAATAATTTACGAAGAATGTACCGATTTATTTATGGCCGGGGACCCTGCCGACGGGTTTTATGTTCTTCTTGAGGGAGAAGTACATCTTTCTGTCTTAACAGCGGAGGGCGCTGAAAGCCTGCTGCGAATAGTTGAACCTGGTGAAAGTTTTGCCGAGGCGGCGATGTTGGGGTTGGGTGTATTTCCAATCAATGGCACTGCAATGCCGAGCTCAATGATTATAAAATTGTCCAAGCCGATATTTGAAAAGAAAATTTCAAGTAATCCTGAGGCTTCTCTACATCTATTGAGCGCTCTTATTCAAAGACAGCAGTTTTTGGTTAGCGAAATTAAGGTCTTGAAAAGTCTTTCTCCCTGTCAGCGTGTGGCTTCGAAATTGCTTGCCCTATACGAAAGTCATGATTGGAAAGGGTTTGGAAATCTTCCCCGCTGTAAACAGACGATTGCCAGTAACATTGGTATAGATCCGGCTAGTTTTTCCAGAGTTCTCCGGCGTTTGGAAGATGCTGGTATTGTCTGTGAGGGACAGGAAGTCGTTATTACTGATCCAGAAAAGTTGAGACGCTATTGCGCTGGTTTTGGTTATGTTTTTGCCGAGAATAAGTTGTTGATGTCTGCTTGATGAATTTTTCGTCAACCAAAAGCCGAAGTAAAAGTTTGAAATGAGGGCTTCCTGCAATGCAAAAGCAATCTGATACTGAGTGTACCTGTTGCGAGTTGTGTGTTGAAACCCTTCTTGCAGAGGGGCTCATCCCGGTTGATGTCGTATTGGATGCCATTTTTGGTGAAAATTCTTACGCTGAAGTAACGTTGCGATCAAACTTTGACCCTATTCCACTTCGGTTAAAACTTAAACAGCTTGGTTGTAACATTGGTCGGGAAAAATCTGCAGATGGCTGGCTCTTTTCTATTACACGCAATGCCCAACAGAGCCCAACTCCGGTAAAGAAAACATCAGATAACAAGGCCAGATTTCACTTTGATAGCGAAATCCTGACCATGGATGTTCTGGGGATAGAATACCCTAATAACTTCCTTGAGGTTTTACGCTTTATGGAAACGTCATTCGATGATGATAGATTGCGTGTACACATAAAGACCTTTCCTCCAAAATTTCAAACACTGTTGTCGGAACGTGGCTGGACATCACTGATCGAGAACAAGCAGGATAATTGCGTTGTTCTTTTGCTAGAGGCGACAATAGCTACTTGATCCTAATGAAGTATTTGAAAGTTGTGCCAGTGTATTTCTTTAGGGAACAGCATCCATTACGAGACGAAATCCAATGTTATTAGGCGGCGATCCGACAGAGCAACCGCCGATTTTTGGATCTCGAATGAGTTCTGACTGATAAGATCTGTGTTCACCTTGCATAATCCTCACACCACCACAGGTTTTCGTTTTCTCTGGGGATGTTTGCAAGGTACTGTAATCCGTATTCCAGCAAGTCTGGGTCCATTCCCAAACATTGCCTCGTAGATCGACGAGCCCGTATTTATTGATGCCGTGTCCGCCAATCTCTTTGGTTTTATTGGTGGTTGGGCGCTCAAGAAATGTTACGTAATCTGCAGCCCATGCCAGTCGGGGATCATCGAACAGCTTTTTTGGAGGACTAATGACATCTTGTGAAATGTAGTTCCATTCTGATTCCAGTGGTAATCTAAATTGCTGACCTGTTTTCCCGGACAACCAGGCAATGAACTCCTCGACGTCGAAGTAACTGACTTTTGTAACGGGATGGTGCGGGGTTTCATTGGAGCGCATCTTTGGTTTGTAACCACACCCGCCATCTTCGTAACAACTTTGCCATTGGGCTATCGATACCTCTGAATAGGCAACATATATCACCCTTGGTTGCGAGGTTGGTTGTGTACTGCTTGGCTCTAGTTCTATTCTGATTAGTCTGGGGTGGTACTGAGGGGTATCAGCCAGAACGGCATCCATCCGAGAGGTTTTCTCAGAATAATGCGATACAAGAAGAGCACCGCCTCCAAGTAATATCCCTGTAAAAACGATGAATGATAAGTTCAGGTATTTTATCATTTTAACATCCCGTTTTAATCAGACAAAAATAGAGCCAAGTTATTCAATACGCGAGCTAACTCCAATGGCTAGGAAACATCACCTTTTTTGATTTGCTTCATGAGTTCGTCATTCCATTCGCCCTCAACAATGATATGCCCAACGGCCCCTAGTTCAGTTGCCTCGATCAGGTTGTGATTGACATAGGCATAGACGCCGGGCTGCAAGAATTCATAAAGGAATGCACCGGCAGATCCACCACGGATAAGGGCTGTTTCATGTCCCCGACCCGGAATGTCATCAAAGGAACCTGCTTCCCAGGAATAATTCCAGTGCCCACCAATTAAATGGGGACGGCAATCCCGGTTGGCCTGAGAGTGAATAAACAGGACAGTTTCACCCACATTTGCTTTAAGGGCGCTATCACCGGTCAAGGCACCAACTCTGCCGTTAAATACTTCATGGGTCGGGATTAATCCGCGGGCGAGTTCCATTACTTCGTTAAAGTCTTCACCAGCCTCGGTGAACTTCATGTAGTCGCCGTTTACATCCTTCGGCACGTAGAAATCCTGCTCTCCGACATAGTACATTTTGTCATAGCTAAGAGCATTTCCCCGACCATCGGTTAGTCCGGCGCGTGGGAGTACAACAACCGCACCGCTCATTCCTTTTATCACGTGATAGGGGATCATGGACCCGCCAGGAGCGCAGTGATAAATAAATGTTCCGGGTTTGGTGGCTTTCCACCGTAATACCGCTGTTTCTCCCGGCAGAACGTGTGTCAGTCCGCCGCCGCCCAGGGCACCGGTTGCAGAATGAAAGTCGATGTTATGTTCCATGGAGTTTGATTCAGGGTTTACCAACGTCAATTCAACATAGTCACCTTCGTGCGCAATGATCAGGGGACCTGGTACACTGCCATGGAAGGTCATGGCGATGGTTTCGGCTTCATCATCAATTGCCCAGGGCTTTTCTTCGATGACAAACTCGACCTCAATAACCTTTGGTCCGCCTTTGGCGTGCTGTTCGTGTTCGGGGACAAACGGGGGCAAAACCATTTTCTGTTTTACACGAGGCAGTTTGGCAATTTCATCTTCGGTTAACGTTGTTTGGATTTTGGCAGAAGTACTGGCAATTTGATCAAAACCTAACTGTGTCAAATTATTCTGGCTTGATGCCTCGGCCGTTCCGGCCATTGAAAGTGCACCAATCGCAGCACCAGTGGATGCCAGAGTTGTGTTTCTCAGAAAACTGCGTCGGTCCATGTTTTTTTCGTTATTGTTTTCCATAATTTATTTACTCCTCTTTAAGGTTCCAGGCGATGCCTGGAACGCTTTCTCAACCTCATGGTATCATGGCAAGAGGTGACCCCTCTTTAGTGGGCTGACTTAAAATCAGCTCATGTAAAATATTAAGGTTGAGGGCTATTTGAGATATTTGACTTTGAGCAAGGAAGTGACTTCCGCCAAATTTTCAACTTGGTTTAATTTTGTAATCTATTGAATTGTAATAATAATATGTAAATTGATACATTTTGTCACACTCGGCTTGAAAATAATGAAGCGGCACTTGGGATGTGTTTTTTGTTGAAGAAAGTTTAGGTAAAGTTAGCCCTGATCACCTGTAAATAAACGAAGTTCCATAAGAAGCTCCAAGAACCGAGATTAATTTTTTAACAATAGTTGTTATTTCGAGCGGCTCTTGACCATCGTCAAGTTTAAAGATGTGGCGATGATGTATCTATTGGGTGATGGAGAGGTCTTTTGCGCTGTGCTTAGCCTTCTCGCATCCGTCTAGCAGTGGGGAGATCCATTATGAATGAGCGCTTATCAATCAGCGCCGCCCGAAATATCTTCTACGGAGGAACTATCTTCTTTGCCGTGATCTTTATTGGTCTGGTTGTTCATTCGGTGAACTATGCAACTGATGCCAAAACATCAAATGCAGATCAACTCAATGAAAAAGTTGCGTTGGGTAAAGAAGTTTGGGAACGGCATTCCTGTATTAATTGTCACACTCTTCTTGGAGAGGGGGCTTATTTCGCGCCTGAACTTGGGAACGTATGGGCCCGTCGCGGCGGTGAAGATGATGCAGAAGGGGCCAGTGATTACATCAAGGAATGGATGAAATCACAGCCTTCCGGCATAGAAGGTCGTCGCCAAATGCCTCAGTTTAACCTTAGTGAGGAGGAATTGAACGGTCTTGTTGAATTCTTCAAGTGGACCAATGGGATCAACACCCAGAATTGGCCACCAAATGAAGAAGGCTAGGCCGAAAGGAGACATCGAATGAAATATCAAACTCAAAATGTTGCACTCTATTATTTTGTGGGTGCGCTTGTCTTGTTCCTTGCTCAGGTGACTTTTGGTGCCTTGGCGGGAGCTATATATGTATGGCCTAATCTATTGGCTGAAAGCTTACCCTTTAATGTCATCCGGATGATACATACCAACAGTCTTATTGTATGGTTGTTGATGGGCTTCATGGGGGCAGCTTACTACTTGGTTCCGGAAGAAGCTGAGACTGAAATTTATAGCCCTCTTATTGCAAAAATCCAGTTTTGGTTATTCTTGTTCGGGGGGGCTGCGGCAATTGTTGGTTACCTTATGGGAATTCACGGAGGACGAGAATTCCTGGAACAGCCTCTCTGGATCAAGCTTGCCATTGTTGTTGTGATGCTGATGTTCCTCTTTAATTTGAGCATGACAGTTCTCAAGGGGCGGAAAACCGCGGTATCGATGATAATGATTGTCGGCCTGTGGATGGTTGCTCTGCTGTTCCTCTTTGCTTTCTATAATCCCGTCAACCTTGTTCTGGATAAAGTATTCTGGTGGTTTGTTGTTCACCTCTGGGTCGAAGGTGTCTGGGAATTGATTATGGCTTCCATTCTGGCCTTCTTGATGATCAAGTTGACCGGTGTGGACCGTGAGATCGTTGAAAAATGGCTTTACCTTATTGTCAGCCTGGCCTTGTTTACGGGGCTGTTGGGAACCGGACACCACTACTATTGGATCGGTACACCGGGCTATTGGCAGTGGATTGGCTCCGTGTTCTCCACCCTTGAAGTGGCACCGTTCTTTGCGATGGTTCTCTTTACCTTCTACATGGTTTGGAAAGGTGGTCGGAAACATCCAAACAGTGCCGCGATCCTCTGGGCACTTGGCTGTTCAGTATTTGCCTTCTTTGGTGCAGGAGTATGGGGTTTCTTGCATACACTTGCGAGCGTCAACTATTACACTCATGGAACACAGGTAACAGCCGCGCACGGTCACCTTGCGTTCTATGGCGCCTATGTGATGGTTAATCTCGCGATAATGACTTACGCATTACCCAAACTGCTCGGGCGTGAACCTTATCGTCAAACCCTGAACATGTGGGGGTTCTGGGTAACATCATCCGGGGTCGCTTTTATGACCTTTACGCTGACATTTGCCGGGGTGATCCAAGCTCATGTACAGCGGTTCCTGGGTGAGTCCTATATGGATGTACAAGATCAGATGGTGTTCTTCTACCAGCTCCGTTTAGGCTCAGGCATAGTCGTGGTAATCGGCGCGTTCATTGTTGTTTATTCTCTTCTCGTTCCTGAACGTGAAACACAGCGTGTGAAGGTGCCTGGTCAACAACAGCCGGCTGAGTAGGCATTAAACGGGTTATCTCTGATTGTCTGTGGATTATCTGCGGACTGTTTGTCGGGGCTTCGATTTAGGAAGCCTCGACATCCCCGATCAAGATCATCTTTCAATAGATTGTTGCTGTTCTCATTCGTTATTTCATTAATATAAATTGGTATTTGTTATGGCCCAATCACAACCTTATTACGAACCAACAGCAAATGAATGCCGGCTTTTTGAATTGGCATTCGAGAATAAACTGCCATTGTTATTAAAAGGTCCCACAGGCTGTGGGAAGACCCGATTTGTCAGTCATATGGCCCATGAAATCGGTATTCCGTTACATACGGTATCCTGTCATGACGATTTATCCGCATCAGACCTGACTGGTCGCTTTCTCTTAAAAGGCGGTGATACGGTATGGACAGATGGCCCCCTGACCAAGGCTGTACGTGAGGGTGGAATTTGTTATCTTGATGAAGTGGTTGAGGCCAGAAAAGACGTAGCTGTCGTACTCCACCCCTTAACGGATGACCGCAGAATTTTACCGCTCGAACGCACGGGAGAGCTTTTGGAGGCGCCGGACAACTTCATGTTGGTGGTCTCTTATAATCCCGGGTACCAAAACATGATGAAAAGTCTAAAGCCAAGTACGCGTCAGCGTTTTGTCGCTGCTGAGTTTGACTTTCCAGATGCCAAGACAGAAGCCCGCATTGTTGCGACGGAAAGCGGACTTGATCCCGATCGCACCATGGGGCTTGTCCGGCTCGCCCATAAATTGAGAGAAATGAAGGGGCAGGATTTGGAAGAGGGGGTTTCCACCCGTCTGCTGGTCTATTGCGCAACGTTAATTAATGCTGGCCTCGGTTTTGACGAAGCAATTCGCCACGCGATGATCGAACCACTTACGGATGAATACGACGTCAAGCAAGGGCTGGAAGAAGTCGTCCGTGTGAGTTTTGGGTAAACCCCGGACCCTAAGCCCCAATCGAGATCAATTTTTCATATTCAGCGTTTAAGCAGAGTTTAAGATAAGCCAGGAGAACTCATCATGGGTATTATGGAGCTCATTGAAGTCGAAGAGTTCGTGGGACGTCAATGGCACAAACTGATATCCGGTGTCGAAAGCTATTCCTCCTTTGACGAGCAAAGGGTTTCTCTGGAAGAAGTTCGCGCTGTCTTGAGTGTTTTCTTTCGCGGTCTTGGCGGTGTAAATGGGGTTGAGATTGCGGGTGCTGGGCAGGAAAAATCAGAGCATCGGCTTTCTTTTCGCCAAAAACTTGGTATTGACGTTGAAAAGCTCGAACGTCCGACCTTTGATGGCAGAACCTTGATGTTACCGGATCGGATTGCCCTTTTCCCAACGGCCGCTCTCAACAGAGATCTCTATTTCTGGCTGGCAGCTTTCTTTATCCAAGATCCAGAAAATGCATCAAGGCATGTAAGTGACCCCTTGTTACATGACCTGACCTTTATCAGGCATTCACATAAAAGGTCCGAGGCCGCCCTTGCGCAGCTGCCGGGGCTTCGATCAATCAAGGAAAATCTGACATCATTCCTTCTCGTTTTGCGCCCAAAACGCGATCACCTTCCAGAGCAGGAACACGCCATTGAAGATGTTGTTCTTCATTTGTTAGGGCAAAAGGACGCGCTTTCTTCTCTGGCAAAAAGATATCTTGAATTTGTTACCTCTTCAGATCCAGAAATCATGCATTTGGACAAGATTGAAAAAGCGAGCATGAAGTATCGTCCTTTTTTACCTGTTCCCTTGTGGGGCGAAGTCATAGAGACGACTTACGCAACAGATTCTGCCGGGACCGAAGCGGGAGGCGGAGGTGCGAAGCAATCCGAAGAGCGAAAAAAACATCGGGCAGAACGTAAAAGCCTGGATGAAACCAAGAAAGATGACGGTTTTTTTGTCAGCGTTTATGACAAGCTCATGGCGGTATCTGACATTATTAATCTGAACCGCAACATCAAAGAAGATGACGAAGATGATGCCTTGGAAACGGTCGATGACATTGATCGGATAACCTTAAGCGATCATGATGAAAAAGTAGCGACCAAGATCAAAATAGATCTCGACCTTCCAGCCAATGAATTGGATGAAAGTCGGATAGAAGCCAAAAGAACGGTGCATGAGTGGCACTATCGCAAGAAAGCATTTTTGCCTGCGTACTGTGCTATTACCATGCGGCAAGCTTCGGAAGAAGGCGACGGCTGGGAGCTGGATGATAAAGCTGTACGGCGGATACGTTTGGTTAGACGACAATTTGAAGCCTTTAAAAACGATCGTAAGCAACTGCGCGCTCAATCCGATGGTGCAGAGTTGGATATTGAGGCACTGGTTCGAGCACAGGCTGATCTAAAAGGGAACGGTGTTTGTTCCGACCGAATTTATGTGAACACCCGCAAGGTGGAGAGAGACATCGCGGTGTCCATATTAATGGATGTCTCCCTTTCGACTGACAGTTGGCTGGATGACAGAAGGGTAATCGACGTTGAAAAAGAATCACTGGCTATACTTGCCAATGGTCTTGATGCATCCGGTGATGATCTTTCCATCCATACCTTCACATCGCGAAAACGCGATTACATACGTATTGACCGGGTCAAAGGCTTTGACGAACCGCTTAATGATCAGGTCATGCGCCGGATCAAAGCTTTAAAACCTGGGTATTACACAAGAATTGGTGCCGCAATCCGGGTCATGGCCGAAGAGTTGGAGAAACGTCCCAACAAACAAAAATTACTCCTTATTCTAACCGACGGTAAACCAAACGATGTCGATCATTACGAGGGACGCTATGGGATCGAAGATGCTCGAAAATCAGTCCGGGAATGTCGGAATAGAGGCATTACCGTTTTTGGCGTAACCATAGATAAAGAAGCAAAAGATTACTTTCCAACCATCTTTGGTCGCGGGGCCTATCATATCGTCGGGAATGCTGACCGTTTATCTCAGGCTTTGCCCAAAATTTATAGGCAACTCCTCAAGTGTTGAAAATACGGCTAAAAGTTCATTATTCTCATGATCTCTTAGAGTAAGTAAATCGTATTAGGCTGTCTCAGCTTTGATGACAGGTTCTCTGGGATAGCTCCTCATAAAAAAAGACCACAGCATTCAAAATGAGTGGCCTTTTATAAAGAGATGTGAAAGAAACAGTTAATTAATAATACATGTTAGCTATTAATATCAATAAGATAATTTGTTTTGTTAACCTGTTTTATTAATTGAACTTCGTTGCCCACTCATTCACCTTTTCAACTATGGCGGCGTTAACAGCCACTCCATCATTGTTTGCACGTTCACGGGCAGAAAACCGTTCTGTACCATGCAGGTGAGTTCCGTCTTGTCCGGTAATCGCTTCGATCAGGTGATCAACCCGATCAGAGAATGCTCCCCCGGAAGAGATTTCCGGGTCAATGGCGATAAAGAATTGGCCCGTTTTCGGAGGACCGCCAACGGGTCCTGAAAAGGGACTGGAATGAATACCCAAAGTAGCGCCAGTTAAAGCTGCTGCCATTAGTTCCACCATTAAAGCGGCGCCAAATCCTTTGTAACTACCACTGGGGATCATGGTGCCTTTCAGGGCAACATCAGGATCTGTTGTTGGTTGCCCATCAGGTCCAAGCGCCCATCCTTCTGGGATTGCCCGGCCTTCACGGGCATACTTCATGACTTCACTTTTCGCGATTACTGATGCGCTCTGATCAATGAGAATACGCGTTTCGCCGTTTGAGCCAGGAACCGCAACGGAGAAAGGATTGGTACCAAGGACTGCTTTTTTTCCACCTACTGGTGCAACAGAGGCTGGTGCGTTGGTAAATCCAATGCCAAGCAAACCTTTAGATGCAAGACAGTCTGTGTGATATCCGAGAATACCGCAGTTATATGAATTGCGTAATCCTAATGCAGCTATTCCCTGTTCACGGGCTGTTTTTGCCAACCACTCAAAACCGAGATCTATTGCAGGGTGAGCAAACCCGGTTTTAGCATCGGCAATAGCCAGGCCCGGACGGACAATATCAAGCGCAGGTATTGCGTTGCCATAAGCCAGAGCAGGAGCGATTTTCCATGTGGCTGTCGCTGTTGGGAAGTTCCAAGGTGATATAATAGCAACAACACCAACGGCTTCGCGGCGGACATCAATTTCAATACCATCGCGTACGGAATCAGCGGTATCCCCCATCTGGCGAAGAACTTCTGCGGCGTAATAGGTAAAGAACTGGCCTGCGCGGAAAATTTCACCTTTACCTTCGGCCGTTGGTTTGCCTTCTTCACGCGAAAGAAGCTCACCGAGCTCCGCGGAGCGGGCTTTCATTTCTTCGCCAATAGACATCAAGACTGTGTAACGTTTTTCCAACCCGGTTGCCGCCCAAATTTTTTGGGCCTGTTGTGCTGATTCAATCGCCCGGTCAAGCTGAGACTTGTTTGCCTGGGCATAATTACCAATGATGTCTGAAAGATCGGAAGGGTTCCGGTTTTCAGTGAATTTTTCCGAAGAAACCCATTCGCCCGCGATGTAATTTGAAAAATTCTGCATACCAACCTTCTTACGATCATTGTAGAATGCGCTTGTTAAAACCAGCGCAGGAAATTTGATGTTTATTTCTGCAGATTATTCAATTATCGTCAAATTCAAATTATTTACACATATTACAATTAAATTGAAGTATTGGATATGCTATGACCATTACTCTTGCCATGATGCGAACGTTTGTATCTGTCGCAGAAAACGGTTCAATTATGTTGGCGTCTGAACAGTTGGGACGAACTCCATCCGCTGTATCCATGGCGTTAAAGCAGTTGGAAATTGAAATAGGAAGCCCTTTGTTTCAGGGGGAGCGTAAGGGAAATTTAACCCCAACGGGTTTGTTTGCACTGGAGCAGACCCGTAATCTGGTCGATCATTGTGATGAGATTTTTACATCGATAAAATCTTTCGCGAGAAACGAGATCGGATATCTGTCTCTGGCCTGCGTACCTTCTGTTGCCGAGCAAATCTTGCCATCTGTTATAAAGACATTTCACAAGCGTTCACCAAAGGTCGAAATTGAAATTCGTGATGCAGATTCAAGATCTGTTATCAATGCGGTTCACAGCGGGCGTGTACAGTTTGGCATATCCAGTTGGGCTAAATCTTTGCCTGGTTTGGAATTTATCCCTCTTTTTGAAGATAGTCTTGGATTGGTTTGCTCCAGTGAAGACGTAACATCACTAAAGGGAAAAAACATCTCCAACAAATTACTTCGAAAAAAGAAACTGTTGGCCAACAGCATTACACAATCCTTAAATATCCAAGACTTACTGGGTCAAATTGGAACAAGTAACATTACCGTGCATAACGTGACTTCGGTCCTTGCCCTTGTAAAAGCTGGAACAGGGGTAACAATTTTACCTAGATTGTCTGTGCCCAATACCGATCAGCTCCTGCAATTCTTTCCTTTGGATGTTCCGAAAATGCGGCAAGTTGGACTTGTTAAACTTAAAAACAATACTCTATCGCCCGCAGCCACAGCCTTGATCAAACTTATGAAAGGTCGAATTTCAGAGATCGAGCAAAATATGGATGGTGATTTTAAAAAGCTTACATAAAAGTCTCAGTAGGGGGGCATGCTCGACGACTTTTTTGCTGTGGATTTAATTAAATCCTACGGAGATTAGCTAATTTGCGTTATCCAGGACAGTCGCTTAGAAAATAATATGCATACTAAATGCATGATATTGTTGAAACTACATGGTTAATATCAATTTTTCACGATTTAATCACACATAATGTTGTATAATTTCAAGTATAAGTAGTTGTAAAAATAGCTATTATAGGTAGTATTTCGGCCTTAGGATTCAAAAGAATTCTGAACAACACTTTGAATTTTTTTATACAATAATCTCGCAACCGTTAAATATAAAATCTATCGGTTGGCGGAGTGATTTGGCACCTGGGGGGGACCACAATGACTGATAATACTGCTGACTTAGATGGCGAAATTTCGCGTAATATCACCCAAGAGAACTCTTCCGCAGATTACAGTTCCGGTTCATCTATTACAGGGCAAGTTGTTAGCACACCTAAAAGTATTAAAATAAAATTTCCAAACTCAGGTGAGGAAAAGCAGGTAGAGTACAAGACCGGACAGGTTATACAGCTTTTGGATAGTCGAAACGCTGATAATGTCTCTATCGATATCGAAGGCAAGAATGTTGTTCTGACCCGTGGCTCAGGCGAGGATGCCAGTCGGTTGGTTTTTCTTAACCTGGTAACAGCCGCTGAAAATGATGGTAGCACGCCCTTCCTTGATATTGGTCCCGCCACACTTACCCTTGGGCAATTTGTCCAGGTTATTGACCCGGAAACCCCTTTGGATACCGCAGGTGGGTGGTTTGGTCGCCAGTCAGGTGGCGGGAGCAGTTATTCCGATGCTATCGGCTCCTTAATAGATTTACTCCAGTCCTATTCATCCTCAGACAGCGGTATTGCCACCAGCTTCGGGTTCCGGCTTTTTGTCCGCATTGCTACCAGGTTTCTTGAGAACCTAATCGAGAACGATCCCATTGTTCTAGAAGGTACGGCCATTGATGGTTATATCTCTGGCGCTACTGTTTTTGCGGATGCCAATGAAGATGGTGAACTCAACAATGGAGAGGTATCCACCACCACGGATGTAAATGGTAATTACACGCTCGTCGGCGGTAGTGGCTCGATCATTTTGTCAGGTGGTACGGATGTTTCTACCGGTAAAGATTTTACCGGTGTTCTTAAGGCACCAGAGGGATCTACGGTCGTTACGCCGCTTACAACCCTGATCTCAAATATAGCTGATAAAGACGGTGTCTCTGTAGAAAATGCGGAAACGATTGTTGCGAACGCCTTTGACATTCCAACCGATGTTGATCTTAAAAATTATGATCCGGTAGAAGCGGCCCGTGACGGGACTGATCCAACAGCTGTTGCTGCTGCATTGGCCGTTGTCGCGGCTGGTGTACTTGTCCAAAATACGGTTGCGATGATCTCTTCAGTTGTTGCGAGCGCCAATGGCGTTGATCCTTCTGATGTAACTTCTGCTGTGTTTAAGACTCTGGCTGAGAAAATTGCTGCCTTTGAGACAAGTGGCGGTAATGGAAATACTGTTCTTACTGATTTTGAAGCCTTGAAAGAGATCATTTCTGATAACCTTTCTAGTGATATCGATTCAAATGTTGCTAACGCTGCTGAATCCGCTGCGACCTCGATTGCACAAACCAATGTCTTATCAATCGCTGCTTATGAAA
>MABB01000081.1 GCA_002162915.1 Rhodospirillales bacterium 47_12_T64 | reverse complement strand
ATTATTTCATGAATAATCCGTCGTTGTCTGGACGGGGAGCTGCTTTGAAAGATAAGCGCGCTGCGCCGCGCTTGAAACGGCATAAGTAAAGGCATATTCGGGGACGTGATAAGACAGATACTTATCAGGATTTTTTGGCTAAGTGACTGGAGGTCGCGTTTGATTCTGGCCCGATTATCTTAATTCGCTGGTGTCGTTGTTTCTTCTGTGAAGGGAAGGATCTTCATGGTGCTGTCAACGTTGATGATAACTTCTGAAATTGACTTGTTTTTTGTTCTGCGTAGCTTGTAATTTACCTCATAGATTCCGGTTGGAAGAGGAATGCTTCGACTGTAATAAAAGCCTCTCTGTCCTTGTACAAAGCTTTTTTCAACCTGGCCATTTCTTTTGTAAACATCACCATCGGGGAGCAAGATTGTGAGCTCCTCCTGGTCACCTTCTCGGATACCCCAAAGTCTGACCCAAAAGTAAAATTCTGTTGTATTAGGGGAAAAGGCCTCAATGCCAAAGTTTTGAATATCTAGTTCTTCATAGCTTGGAAAATGATCAGAGAACCCGGTCTTGAATACGCCGCCGTTCTTATAACCCAGTTTGGCGTTTGCTTCAGCTGACCAGTAAGATCGACCAGTGGCTGCTGCCTCACATCCTTCCTGAGCCGTCATGCCAGTGAAAGGGTCGATGATTTGTCCTTTATAAGAAAGAGAAAAGTGCAGGTGTGGAAAACTTGTCGAACCGGATAAACCAACCAAGCCAAGCAAAGATCCTCTCGATACTTCCTGACCTTCTCTGACAATTACACTGCCTCGTCTCAAATGACCGTAATGAGAACGCCAGCCGTTTCCATGATTGATGACAACAGTGTTGCTAAGCTTTGGGGTTTTCCCACGTGAAGATTTGACTTCTTCCTGATTTAAGGCGCGGTCAGAAATACCATCCCGGACAATTTCGATTTTGCCTTTTTCCGCAGAAATTACCGGGAAGCCAGTTTCTTTCCATTCAGGAGAACTAACCCGGATATCGATCCCTTTGTGACCGTTGTAGGTGAGGATGCCGCAGGTATGATCCAGGGCGCCCGGACCGGGATCATAATCAAAATAGTGTTGAATAAAACAATCGGTTGATGTGTCGCAAACAACAGGGAAAGTGAGTAAAGGGGCGGAAGGTAGATTGGGTTCAGCAAGAGCCCTTGAGCCGAACATAACAGTTAACCCGGCAACAAGGATTATTAAGCGAGGCAGGAAACCAGTCTGTTGGTAATTAATCGAGATCCTCCACGACAAGCTTGCCGTTCTTGATACTGAGAGCAATTAAACCCTTTTTAAGGCGGAGAGCTTTCTCTCCAAAGACTTCACGTCGCCATCCCGAGAGAGCTTTTACAGCTGCATTGTCATCGGCGGCGATTTTTTCCAGATCACTGCTGTTTGCGATCAGCTTTTGCGCAACGTCGTATTCATCACAAGACTGTTTTAACAATACACGTAGTAAATCGATAATCGCGCCTAATCCATTGTTCGGGATCGTGCGTTCTTTTGGTGAAGGGCAGTCCTCTTTCGGGATATCCATGGCTTTTTGTACAGCAGCTAATATTTCTTTGCCTAACCGACCATCGGCCATATCAACTGAAACACCGCGGGTTTTTGAAAGCTCTTTGGCCGTTGTGGGGCGGTTCGATGCCACATCGTAGAGTTGCTCATCTTTGATGACCCGGCCTCTTGGCGTGTTGCGGCGTTGTGCTTCTATTTCACGCCAGGCGGCAAGCTCTTTTAGGATCGCCAGATAACGCCGATCATTCGAACGGGTTTTTAATCTTAACCACGAGGTCTCTGGATCTTGTCTGTATGTCTCTGGGTTTTCGAGAATTTCCATCTCTTCTTTAAGCCAGTGCTCGCGGCCACTCTTGTCAATTTGCTCGCGTAGCTTTGCATAGATATCGCGCAAATGGGTTACATCAGATAGCGCATAGGATATCTGCTTCGGCGTTAAGGGGCGACGTGACCAATCCGCAAAACGTGCAGATTTGTCAATTTCAACATTCACCAGTCGACGGGCCAGGTTGTCGTAACCGATTGAATCGCCAAACCCACAAACCATTGCTGCGATTTGAGTGTCAAATAATGGGTAGGGGACTTCATCCATGAGAAGATAAAATATTTCCAAATCTTGACGTGCAGAATGGAAGACTTTTAATACATCCGGTTTCTTCATCAGATCAAACAACGGCGTCAGGTCAATATCCGGTGCAAGGACATCAATCGCCGCAAAGTGATTGGTATCGGCAACCTGGACAAGACACAGTTTCGGCCAATAGGTCGATTCACGGAGAAACTCTGTATCAACTGTTACGACGTCAGATTTTGCCAGTTCCTGGCAGAGGTCTGAAAGTTCTTTACTAGATGTAATCAATGTCATGCGGGGACTATACGTGTCAGATCCGCGCTTAGAAAGAGCAATGTGGAAAAGCTGTAATTTCCTGCAAAATTATCCTAAAACGATTACGTATTAATTATTTTCCAATGCTTTGATCAAACTTGGGGCTCTAAACCTTGACAAAAGGGCGTTTGAATGCCTTTTTCCAACGGAATATTTGATGGTTTTGGCAAAGTGTTCGATTCAATCTTCAAGACGGTGAATTACAAGGTCTCTAATCTTAAACTTTAGAGAGCTTTTAACTTTCAGGCGCTCTTGCGCTTAAAGATTATTCGATACTCATTCTTGCTGGGCCTAATACAGCTAAAATACCAAAGGAAATACTATGCATCCTTATCGTTCCCATAACTGTGCTGAACTGCGGCTTACCAACGAAGGTCAAGAAGTTCGCCTTTCCGGATGGGTCCATCGTAAACGAGATCACGGGCAGCTTCTTTTTGTCGATCTGCGTGATAGCTTTGGTATTACTCAATGTGTGGTCGATGTTTCCAGCCCGCTTTTTAAAGAGCTCGAGAATACGCGCGTAGAATCAGTTATTACCGTAACGGGCGAGATTGTTAGCCGTACTGCTGAGACAATCAATCCTACGCTCCCAACTGGTGAAATCGAACTGCGTGTTCGTGAGTTGGAAATCCAGTCCCGTGCAGACGTTCTTCCGCTTCAAGTGAACTCTGACGAAGATGCTGGTGAAGATACCCGTCTGCGTTATCGTTATCTTGATTTGCGCCGCGAAAAAATGGTGAAGAAACTCAAGCTTCGCTCCGGTGTGATTTCTTCTCTTCGTCGTCGCATGATCGAGCAGAATTTCATGGAAATCCAGACGCCGATCCTGACGGCATCAAGCCCTGAAGGCGCACGTGACTTCCTGGTGCCTAGTCGTATCCACCCAGGTAAATTCTATGCGCTGCCACAAGCCCCGCAGATGTTTAAACAGCTGCTGATGGTTGGTGGTGTTGACCGTTATTTCCAGGTTGCACCTTGCTTCCGTGATGAAGATAGCCGTGCTGATCGTTCGCCCGGTGAATTTTACCAGCTCGATTTCGAGATGAGCTATGTCACGCAGGACGACGTTTTTAATGCGATTGAGCCTGTTCTTCATGGAGTGTTTGAAGAATTTGCGGATGACCGTGAGGTTTCGCCTTATCCTTTCGTACGTATTCCTTATGCTGAATCCATGGCTAAATATGGTTCTGACAAGCCTGATTTGCGGAACCCGATTATCATCAACGATGTAACCGAAGCCTTCCGAGGCTCTACCTTCGGCATTTTTGCACGTGCGATTGAGGGTGGTTCTGTTGTCCGGGCAATTCCAGCACCGGGTACAGCGGGGAACCCGCGTAGTTTCTTTGATAAGTTCAATGACTGGGCGCGTAAAGAAGGCGCTGCAGGTCTTGGCTATGTTATTTTTGATAAAGAGGGTGTTCCCAAGGGACCGATTGCCAAGAACCTTGATGACGAGCGTTTGGCTCAGATCAAAGAGATCGCAGGCCTGAACAATGGTGACGCTGTCTTCTTCGCTTGTGATAAAGAACTGGCGGCTGCGAAGTTTGCTGGTCAGGTTCGCAACAAACTTGGTAACGATCTTGATCTTCTTGACAAAAATGTCTTCAAGTTCTGCTGGATCGTTGACTTCCCAATGTTCGAGTTAGATGAAGATACCGGCAAAATCGACTTCAGTCACAACCCGTTCTCTATGCCGCAAGGTGGTATGGAAGCGCTTGAAAACGAAGATCCCCTGACGATCAATGCCTATCAGTACGATATTGTTTGTAATGGTATTGAGCTGTCTTCTGGTGCTATTCGTAATCACCGTCCAGACATCATGTACAAGGCTTTCGAAGTCGCAGGTTACAGCAATGCGGATGTTGAAGAGAGCTTTGGCGGTATGTTGTCAGCCTTCAAGTTTGGCGCCCCTCCACATGGTGGTTCTGCTCCTGGTGTCGACCGTATGGTCATGATGCTGGCTGATGAGCCTAACATCCGCGAAGTAATTGCTTTCCCAATGAACGGCAAAGCGGAAGATCCGTTGATGAAAGCGCCAGCAGAAGTCGATGAAGCCCGGTTGCGCGAATTACATATTAAGCTGGATCTACCTTTGGAAGATACGGAAGAAAGCCAGAATTAATCGTTTTGTGACTTAATTTTCCGGTGCGTTATTTAAAATAACGCTTCTGACAGATGAAAAGCTGAAAATCGCCCTGTGTTAAATACAGGGCGATTTTGACTCGCAAAGGTTGGACTAACGCTCCACGTTACACCCCGGAGTCGTAATTTCTGACTAAAATTTGATATTTAACCATAATTCACTTGCACTCGGAATCGAAATGACTCATGATTCTCATGGGTTTACGGCTGTTCCTTGGGGGAGTAAATGCAAAAAATTCTCATGGCTTCTACACTTGCGTTAACGTTAACAGGTTGTGCTCTGCCACCTGTTATTGGCGTTGCGTCTCTTGCCGTTGATGTTGCCAGTTATTTCTTCAGTGGTAAGACACTTACAGATCATGGCATCTCCACAATAGCCCAGCAGGATTGTGCTTTGATCCGGATTATGGAAGGCAGTTTGTGTGAAGAGTATGTTGATTTCGAAGTTGCGGATGCAACACTGGTGCCCCTTTCTCCGGTAGATGAGATTGAAATTGCGGAAGTATCCGATGTTGGAAATTCTGTAAGTTATTTTTCTGAAGACGCTCAGTTGGGAGTTCTCGATCCGAATGCAACCTCTGCGTACTCGCAGGAAATTGCCTTGATTGATAAGAGAACTGATCACCTTGTGGTTAAGGAATTGACGTTTGAAGGGCAGACTGCGGGATTGTTCGAAGGTGCCGATTATTTAGCTGATAGCGTTAATCCTACAGGATTTGATGGCTAACCATTTTGCCCGCGAACGACAGGACCATTGAAGTCTTTTGAGTACTCTAATTAAGAGCTAACAAAAAGAAACAGCCTCGGTGAGCAACCGGGGCTGTTTCTTTTTGTTAGCTTTCTGGCTCTTTTGTCATTCTGGCCTGTGTTGAGAGCCTGCTCCCAATATGTAAAGTTGGAGCCACAATTAATCGGGAGTAAGGGTCAGGTCTCAGTCATTGAGAACTCAGATAGACCTTCTCGCTAGAAATAACCCCTTCAATCCACTGTTTGTTCGTGCGTTGTCTTTGCTGTGGTACATAGCTTTATCGGCTTGATGGAGTAGCTGGTTGGGTGTGCTGGATGCCGTGTATGTTTCGTGGCCGACACTGACGGACACAGGGATTTCGTGCTGTCCCCAGCGAACAACGAGGAGGTTAAGTACCTTGTTCAACTTACCTACAATCACAGAAGCCCTGTCGGGTGATGTATTTGGCATGAGAACAGCAAATTCGTCACCACTTAAGCGAGCAACATAATCGCTTTTTCGGCAATGGTTTTGTAATGCCTTGGCCACTGCTTTGAGCACGCTATCCCCTGCGAGGTGCCCGTAAGTATCGTTCACTGATTTAAAGTGGTTCATATCACATATAACAAGAACCCCCTGTTCTCCCGTTCTCGTCGCGCGGTTTAAGGTGCGATCAAGTTCTTGCTGAAACCCTCTGCGATTTAGGAGGCCTGTTAGCTCATCTGTAATAGAGAGCGTCTCGAGATAGCGGATACGTTCGTGTTGTTCCGAAAGTGTTTGTTCTGCGAGCGCTGCAGCTTCTAGCAGTTCCACAATTTGCTTGTCAGAGATTCGTTTTTTGTCGTTTGGTTGGGAATAAGCAATACGTCTGAGCCGAAACATAAGATCGTCTCTGTCAGTGGTTATTTTGAACTTATCATTCTTTTCAAAAGACACTGCGCAGAGTGAATCGATTTCGTTAAATGCATCCGTATATGTCACGTTCGCCACCCTTATTGTTGTCGATAACGAAGCTAAATATGCAAATTAAATGCCAAAATAGAGCTTTCTTTTAAGGGTATGTTTTTAAAGGGAAAAATATTTATCTCACTCGAAGTGATTTGTTCAACCTGCAAAATGTTCACATGTCTCTGGGTTAAAGGCTGATTGGTCGGCAAATACTGCGTTCAGGCTGGCGGTGGATTTGAAGCTTGCTGTGCTCTGTGATTTTATGGTTTTGCTGGTAATATTTGAGGGAGTTTGAATTGTAATCAGATGGCAATCTAGTGGTGACATGATGCAGGATGTTTTTTCTGGTGGTGTTTCTTGGTTTTTACCCACCACAATTTTCGCCATAATTTCCACAATATTTTGTGTTTATTCACGAGAGATAATGTCATGCTTTAGTTGAAATAGTCCCTTACGTAGCGAGAAACGACTTTATTTATGATCAAAAATCAGGGCTGCCAGCTTTACCGTGTTCACGGGCTCTCAAGCATAATCATGTTTGTAGTTTGTTCTATGTTTTTTTCGACGGCACCCGTATCGGTGAGTGCGGATACGGCTGATTATACTTTGTTGCCTCATAGAGCCGTTTATAGCTTGGGGCTTAAGGCATCTGAGCAAGGCGCAATAAACTCTATGAGCGGACACATCCTTTATGACTGGACGGGTGATTGCAAGGGATGGGTGGTGAAGAACGAACTCGATATGAATGTTGCATATAGTAATGGTCAGTCAGTTCAGATGGCACTTCGCTTTAGTACTTGGGAGGCTCGGGACGGGTCTCGATATCGTTTTGCTGTGCATCATGTCGATAGTATTTCGGGAGCCTCTAATTTTATCGGGCACGCTTTGCGTGATGATACCAAGGATTTGGTTCGGATAAACATTACTGCGCCGGAATTAAAAGAAGCTGAGTTGGAGAATGCGCTTTTCCCAACCGCTTTTTTGACAGAGATCATACAGGCAGCGCAACAGGGTAAAATGTCGGTAAACTATCCCGTGTTTGACGGAACGACTGAGCTGGAAGCTTTTAATGTATCTGCCATTATTCTTCCTGCGGAGGCCAAAAGTTCTTTTCCTGAAATGGAGGGACTTAGTGCCTGGCGCGTATTTCTTGCATTCTATGAACAGAAAGCCGGGAGTACAGCCCCTATTCAGGAGCAATCACTCCTTTTATATGAAAATGGCGTGGTCACCGAGTTGGAGCTCGACTTTGGAGAGTTTACAGTTGCGGGAAATCTGGTTGAATTTGAGGCAAGTCAGTTGCCCGTGTGTGAGTAGGGGGAGTTATTCTCTCTTTTTTGCGGGGCCTTTATAGGAGCGTCCTTTTTGAATACTTTCCTGACCAAGCTTGTTGCGTACAGCATCGAGGGCGCTTTCAATCTTTTTTCGTTTCTCCTTTTCGGGATCAAGGAAGTCCTGTGGGTCCGCAAGCTCGTCTGAAACCAAATCACTACCACCCACGCCTATTAAGCGAAATCTCTGCCCGTTGCACTGCTCTTTCAGGAGCGGCAGAGTGATTTGATAAATTTCTTCTGCTAGTTGGGTCGGAGCAAAGGACTTACGACTACGTGATATTTGCCTGAAGTCGCCTGTCTTTAATTTAAGGTTTATCGTTTTTGCTGCATATTTTTTTCTCTTTAAGTTTGCCGAAACATTCTCGCTTAGGGACCAAAGGATATCAGATAGTTTTTCGAAATCTCCGATATCTTCATTAAAGGTGGTTTCGTTGGAGATACTCTTGGTCGGCGAAGTTGGGTTTACAGATCGGCCGTCTTCACCTCGAATAAAGTGATATAATCTTTTCCCCATTAGGCCGTATTTCTTCATAAGTTCTTCTTCACTATAGGGAAGAAGATCCTTGATCTGGCGTAAGCCGTCACGGTGAAGGCTTCTTTCAAGGCTTTTACCGACACCCCAGATCAGACGAACGGGTTGTTCCTTTAGAAAATCCCGGGTATCACTTTCCCCTAATATTGAGAAGCCGCGTGGTTTGTCTAAGTCAGAAGCTATCTTTGCCATGGATTTGTTGTAGCTTAGACCAACGGATGCAGATATTCCGACCTCTTCTTCGATTTTCTTTACAAGTTTGGCTATTGTTATCGCAGCGCAGTGTCCATGCAGACGTTTGGTTCCTGTCATGTCCAAAAAAGCCTCGTCAATGGATAGAGGCTCTACTAGCGGAGTAAGTTCTTGCATCATCGATCTTACTTTTAAACCGGCCTCTTTGTATTTACTCATATTGGGCTTTACCACAACAGCCTTTGGGCAGGCTTGGAGAGCTTTAAACATTGGCATTGCGGATCTAACACCATAAAGTCTGGCAAGATAGCAGGCAGTAGCGACAACGCCACGCTGGCCACCGCCAATAATAACCGGTTTATCTCGTAATTCAGGATTATCACGCTTTTCAACGCTTGCATAAAATGCATCACAATCGAGATGTGCCATGGTTAAATCACCAAGTTCAGGGTGACTTAGGATGCGAGGAGATTGGCAGTTGGGGCATCGCTTAAGACGCGATTCAGGGGAGGGTGTTTTTTCATGCCAATGAAAACAGTCTCTGCAGAGTAAGGCCATGATTTGCCGCGCTAAAAATGTGTTCTCTTTTTATATCCTGTTTGTTCTGATTTTTACAATGTTTTGTTCTTGTTTTGAGTTCCTGTTTATGGACCAGCAATGATTTATTGCTTATGAAAATAGGGAAGGAAAAGGGAGAAGATAGAATTCTCAATTTTTACTATTGTTAACACATTTATTTGGTGCTGTATTTGTCTTGTGTAAAAATTTAATCAATATTTCCGTTACCTTATGTTAACTAAAGTTGAGTAGTGTGACGTTCAAGAGTATTGTTTTGGTGGCTTATGGTTAATTCACTGAGGCAAATTATGAAGCACATGGGGCCCCATGTGTTTTTCAGGAGACATCTGCAGGATTCATTTATGAAGGCTAATAGCGAAAAAACGGTTCTTGTTGTCGAAGATAACGAGCTCAATATGAAGCTTTTCCACGATTTACTGGAAGCTCAAGGTTACAATATCCTTCAGTCAAAGGATGGTATGGAAGCGCTTTCCATTGCGCGTACACACAAGCCAGATTTGATTCTGATGGATATTCAGTTACCAGAGGTTTCTGGACTTGAGGTAACCAAATGGCTGAAAGAAGATGATAATCTTCGTGCGATACCTGTGATTGCCGTTACAGCTTTTGCTATGAAGGGCGATGAAGAAAAAATTCGTGAAGGTGGTTGCGAAGCCTATATTCCAAAGCCAATTTCTGTAACGAAGTTTTTAGAGACTGTTGAGCGATTCTTAAGCTAATATCGCGTTTTAATGAAAGAGTGCAGCATCCATGGCAGCAAGGATACTGGTCGTAGACGACATACCTGCTAACGTTCGGCTTCTTGAAGCTAAACTTATGGCTGAGTATTTCGAAGTTATAACGGCTTCAGACGGTCAGTCTGCACTTGATATTGCCGCACAAGAAATGCCTGACATCATCTTGTTGGATGTCATGATGCCGGGTATGGACGGCTATGAGGTGTGTAGTCGTCTTAAGAGCAATCCCAAAATGCGGCACATACCTGTTGTAATGGTTACTGCATTGAGCGAGGTCAGTGACCGTGTGCGTGGCCTTGAAGTCGGTGCTGATGATTTCCTGACAAAACCATTAAACGACGTTGCTCTTTTTGCCCGCGTACGCTCGCTTGTTCGCCTGAAAATGATGACAGATGAGCTTCGTGTTCGACAAGAGGCGTCTTCACGCTTTGCTTCTATTGGTTCTAATGAGCCTGATGATGAAGATGCAATTGCGAATGCAAAAATCCTGTTGGCAGAAACCAATGATCTTACTGCCAGTAAAATTATTAATTTCCTGACTGAGTTGGACCACCGGGTTGATCACGCGCGTGAGGCGCGGACAGTGTTGGAGCTTGGGCAGGAAAATAGTTATGATTTGTTTATTGTTGCTTTGGATCTCGGTGGTGAAGATGGCCTGCGTCTTTGTTCTCAGCTCAGAGCGCATGAACAGACGCGTCATGTGCCAATTCTGTTGGTTCTGGAAGAGGAAAATCTTTCACAGTTGGCTAAGGGGCTGGATATTGGCGTAACCGACTATCTGATAAAGCCAATTGATCCAAACGAACTGCGTGCCCGGTGTAAGACGCAAATCAAACGTCGCCGATACCATCATCGTCTGACGGACATGCTTAAGAAGAGTGTTGCTCTGGCCTATACTGATCCGCTTACCGGTGTGTTTAATCGTCGTTATATGAACGCGCACCTCGATAGGGCAATCATGGAGATTGCCGAGACTGCCAAGCCGGTTTCTACGCTGATGCTGGATATAGATCACTTTAAGCAGGTCAACGATACCTTTGGTCACGCCAGCGGCGACGAAGTGCTTAAAGTCCTTGCCCGGCGCGTGACGGATGCAATACGTGATTTTGATATGTTGGCGCGCTACGGTGGTGAAGAGTTCGTCGTGGTGATGCCGAGTGCAACAACCGAGCAAGCGTTTACGGTGGCTGAAAGGTTGCGTATGCGTGTTGGGGACAAGCCAATCGAAGTTCCGGGAACTTCTGAGCCACTTACGATTACGATCTCAGTTGGTGTGGCGACAACATCGGACCCGATGGAAATCGCGGACAGTTTGCTGGATAGGGCAGATACAGCCTTATACGAAGCAAAGTCAATTGGTCGAAATTGTGTGTGTATTGAGCATTCTGGACAAGGGCGTCCAGGGCATACAGCTACTATATAATACCAACGGCCCCTGATCTGGATGGGGCAAGATCAGGGGCCGTTGGTATTATAACGTCTAAAGACTTGATGTAATTAAATTGTTTCTTATGACAATAAAAAAGGCCACATAAAGCGGCCTTTTTTATTGTGCGCTTTTAAAAAAGCTTTATTTCATTTTCGCTTCTTTGAAAACAACGTGCTTGCGTGCGACTGGGTCGTATTTACGAAGCTCGAGTTTCTCAGTAAGTGTGCGCGGGTTTTTCTTAGCTACATAAAAGTAGCCAGTGTCCGCGGTGCTTACCATGCGAATTAGTTGTGTAGCCGGCTTAGCCATTGCGAAATCCTCATCGCGATAGTATTGAATATTACAGGGGCGAAACATAACGTTTTGAGCCCCCAAGTCAAGCCCTGAAATAACATTTTCTTTGCTTATTACGGGGAGAGTTAAAAAGCATTGCTTTGCTGGCTTGGGTCTAGCTCGATAACGTCGGTAGTCACTGGCGAAGAATGCCCTTTTGCGAGGCTAAATAAAGAGGGATTTAAAAGGAGCAACTCGGCAATATCTCTTTCTAATTCTGACGGTTCAGCACTTTGTGGACAGCTTGATTTTATGTTGTCGAGAGCTGTTTCATCATCAAGTGAAGGGGATGATGATCTGATATCGCTGGAAATTGGAAGCGACCCAGATTTTAAAAGCGCTATAACATCATCCACCGTGTCCGTGTCGCCTGTTGTTGTGCAAATGTTAGGTATAATGCCACGTTTGTGTATGGCATACCCTGACGGAGCATGAAAGCGTGCCCAGGTAATAGCTATTTCAGCACGATTGGGAAGCTGGAGTACTTTTTGCACTGTTCCTTTGCCATAGGAGTTACTGCCAATAATTATTGCGCGTCCAGAATCCTGAAGGCCTGCGGCCAGAATTTCAGAGGACGACGCTGAATAAGAATTAATTAAAACAATGATCGGCAGGCCTTTGGCAATATCTTGGCTGTGAGCTGCGCTATATTGATGGCTATCAGGGTGCCTGCCACGGGTAGAGACAATTGGACCACTGGATATAAATAGATCGGCAGTATTTACGGCTTCCCGTAGCAAACCACCTCCATTATTCCTCAGGTCAAGAATGTAACCCTTAAGGTCTTTCCCCATTTCTTTTTGTGCTTTGCGAACCTTGCGGCGCATGTTTGATGTTGTCGAGCGGTTAAAGCCTGAAATTTGAATATAAGCGATGTTGTCATGTGCAGAATAATTCACGGTTTGCACGACAATACGTTTACGAATGATTTCGTAGTTTAGCGTCTGTGGTTTTTCGGGGTCGCGAAGAACTGTAATTCTGACACTGGATCCTTCTGGCCCTTTGAGCATATGTGTAATGGAGGTTTCAGAGAGCTGACTGATATCCTTGTTGCCAACTTTGGTAATTATATCACCTGGTTGTAAACCAACAGATTCTGCCGGAGTGTTTTCCATTACAGAAAGAATATGAGCTCCTTTTGGATCTTTTATATACCTGATGCCCAGGCCGCCAAAGCCATTCCTGTTATCGCGATTGTTGTTCGCTTGATCTGGTCTGGAGTAGCGCGAAAATTTATCCAACTCACCAAGTATACCGTCAAAAACAGCCTGATAGATTTGTTCGCCAGTGGCATGTTGAAAATCTGAGGAACGTGTTTCAGCTTCGGATATTACAGATGAGGTTAATCGGGCCCAGGCTTTATTGTCGAGCGTAGAGGGGTATCCGTAACGAGAGACAGGTTCACCGGCATAGGTAACTGTCAGAGAGTTGCCGCTGTCAATAATCTCCAGCTCTGGATCTATGGTCGAAAGATTATCCATCCCGGCTAAAGCCAATCTGGATACGTCAATTTCCTCTATGTAAAATTCAGTTACATAACTGAAACCATTTGTAAAAAGTCGGGATGCTATCTTGGGATCATATTCAGTTTTCTGAATAGAAAAGGGCGCGGCGCAAGCGGTTATGAAAATCAATAGAAGTAAACCGCCAGCCTTTAAGGCAAGCCTTTGGCTGAGATCGCGCAGATGCTGTAATGAGCGTAAGGGCATCTACCCTTTCTCCTACTCGTGGTTTTAACAATAAATATGCGAGCAATGATGCCCTAAATTATTGTAACAGCTTATTTCTTAATTATATCAAACTGCAAGGGCACTTTCCAAGTTTTCTTATGTTTAGTCTAAGTGAAAGACTGCCTTTGTTAACGCCGAGGTCGTTTGTTTTGCGATCTATTGCGCGAAGTGCCGGGCTTTTTACCACCCGTTTTTTCGCCACGTTTATATGACCGGCCTTGTTTGTTGTCATTTTTGGGGCGTTGAAAATCATCGTCATCATCGCCTTCGACAATACGAAGAGCAATACCGCCAGTAACGGGGTTTGATTCCATAATTCGAACCATTACCTTTTCACCAAGGTGATATTCACGTCCCCATCGGCGACCTGTCAGGCTGTGGTTTTTCTCATCGTGTATATAATAGTCATCGGGTAACTGGCTCATCGGAACCAGGCCATCTGCGCCTGTCTCATCCAAAGTAATGAACAGACCGGCGCGGTGAACTCCGTTGATTTTCCCAGGAAAAATTGTGCCAATCTTTTGAGATAAAAATGAAGCTTTGAAGCGATTAATGGTATCGCGTTCAGCCGCAGCGGATTGGCGTTCTGTTGCCGAAATATGTTCAGCAATATCGTTGAACTTGGTTTCTTCTGATGCTGTGAGACCATCAGTGCCAAGCTTTAGACCCCTTATTAACGCACGATGAACCATGAGGTCAGAGTAGCGCCGGATAGGGGAGGTGAAATGGGCATATCTTGTTAATGCGAGGCCAAAATGGCCCTGATTGGTCGGGTCGTATCGCGCCTGACTTTGCGCACGCAGGATAAGCTCGTTGACCAGCTTGGCCTCTGGCAAGTCTGCCGTTCGTTCGAGAACCTGAGTTAGTACTTTAGGGCGTATGACCTGCCCTTTGGCGAATTTTATGCCCATGCCATGTAAGCTATCAGCAAGGCCCTCGATCTTCACGGGATCCGGTGCTTCGTGTACGCGGTACATGCAGGGGAGTTGACGACTTTCAAGCTCAATAGCCGAAGCAACATTGGCCATGATCATGAACTCTTCGATGAGTTTGTGGCTATCGAGGCGATCTCGTTTAACGATGTCGGTCACTTCGCCTTGTGCGTCCATTTTTACCTGAAATTCAGGAATATCAAGCTCAAGGGTTCCCCGCTCATGCCGGGCTTTGAGCATTGTATCATAGGCCCCTTTTAGAGGCTTGAGCACA